>CAIZGR010000095.1 GCA_903932535.1 uncultured Hyphomicrobiales bacterium
ACCGCGATACCACCCTCGACGCCGAACGGCTGACGTCCCCTCAGGGGGACTTGAAACCGCCGCCCGCCATCGCCGCCTTCCGCTCGGGGCTTCGCCCCACCCTTCAGGCGGCGATCGCGGACGCCCCCCCCGGCCCAGATAATTGTCGGTGAACCGGCCAACTTAATTGTCGCCGCGCAGCCCGGGTCACGTTCAGCCGCGGATTGTTCGACTTCGCCGACGAGGGCGCCGACGAGGGCGTGGACGCCATAGTCTTTCTTGCCCGCGACGCTCTCGGAAAACCATCCGACCTCGTCGCGTGGACGCTCAGCCCTCGGCAAATCGCCGCCCATTGGGGCGCCGCGTGGGTCCTCGGAGAAGAAAACATCTACGCGCCCCGCCTCGGCGACGCGCTGGCGATCCATCGGACCCCTTTGGGGTGGCTGAGGGCGGGTCGGAATGGCGTCGTCATCCTCGATCCCAGACGGGCGGCCCTCTCGTTGTTCACCATGGGGCCGTTCGCGACTGAGGATTGCGAGCACGGCCGCGAGATGCGGACTTTCTTCGCGCGCAGCATGCCCAGCATCTACGTGCCCCGGCATCACGTCCGCGAGCCGGCGGGGAACGCCCAATGACCGACCTCGTGAAACTCGAGACGGCGATACGGCGCAAAGCCGCCCTCTCGCCGCAGGTCGATCCGGACGGGCGCCCGCCCGCCTTCTCCGACGAAGCTATCGCGCTCCGGTTCGCCGATCGTCACGCCGCAGACCTGCGCTTCGTCGCCGCGTGGAACAGGTGGCTTGCCTGGACCGGATCTCACTGGCGATTCGACGACACGCTCGGCGCCTTCGATCACGCCCGCAGCATCTGTCGAGAGGCCGCGGCGGAGTGCAACAAGGCGAAGGTCGCAACGGCAATCGCGAGCGCAAAGACCGTCTCCGCCGTCGAACGCCTTGCGCGCGCCGATCGCCGCCTTGCCGCGACTGTCGACCAGTGGGACGCCGACCCGTGGCTTTTGAACACGCCGGACGGACTCATCGACCTCCGCACCGGCGTCCCTCAGCCGCACCGCGCGGAATCCTTCGTGACCAAGATCACGGCTGTTGCGCCGCGAGGCAATTGCCCGCGGTTCCTGGCGTTCCTCGACCGCATCGCGGGCGGCGACCGTGACCTTGTCGCCTACCTCAGGCGAGTGCTCGGCTACGCCTTGACCGGGCTGACGCGCGATCACGCCCTATTCTTCGGCTATGGGACTGGCGCAAACGGCAAGAGCGTCCTGCTTTCCACCGTCGCGGGGATACTCGGCGACTATCACAAGACGGCGCCGATCGAGACGTTCACCGCGAGCAACGCCGATCGTCACCCGACGGACCTTGCAGGCCTTCGCGGCGCGCGCCTCGTCACGGCGACCGAAACCGAAGAGGGCCGCCGCTGGGCCGAAAGCCGCATCAAGCAACTGACCGGCGGCGACACGATCGCGGCGCGGTTTATGCGCCAGGACTTTTTCGAGTATCGCCCGGCATTCAAACTCGTCATCGCCGGCAACCACAAGCCGAGTCTGCGCAGCGTCGACGAAGCTATCCGGCGGCGGTTTCACCTGATCCCGTTCGCCGTCACCATTCCAGTTGAGGAACGCGACCCGGACCTAACCGAGAAGTTGAAGGCCGAATGGCCCAGCATCCTCGCATGGATCGTCAAAGGTTGCCTGGAATGGCAGACCGAAGGACTAAGGCCACCGAAGGCCGTGCTTGACGCGACCGAGGCATACATGACCGCCGAGGACTCCATCGCTCAGTGGGTCGACGACAAGTGCGAACTCGCATCCGACGCATGGGAATCGTCCAGCATCCTCTTCGCCTCATGGACCGCATGGGCCAATGCAGCTGGCGAAAACCCGGGAAGCAATAAGAGGTTCGCGCAGGCGCTGGAAACGCGAGGCTTCTGTAGAAGGCGCAAGATGCACGGCCAAGGCTTCGACGGGCTGCGCCTCATTCCCGACCGCGCCGATTGGGCGGCGCGGTACGATCCATGACACATATGACACCATGTTGGATTACACCCGTTGTACGCGCACGCGCGCGCGTAACGCGTCTAATCCAAACTCCTGTCATATGTGTCATACGGAACGGTCGGAACTGCGGCTAGAGGCCCAGCGGACAAATCTTGGGCCTCAGCCTCGCGATGCTTCCGCCCGCTCTGGCGCTCGTCTCATCCCATGCAAGTCGATCGCCTTTGCAGGAAGCATTTAAGGTAGAGCGACCGCAAACCCGTCCGGCCGGCACTCTATTAACGCGCAAGGATCGCGGTTTATGGACGGCTGAAAACCGAGCATCTGATACGAGATCAGGCGCTACCATAAATTGTCGCAAATAATTTCAACGTGTCTCGCCTTGTCACGTTGCGGGGGTATACGCGGGGGTAGCATAATCACCGCATGGTCGCACCCGCTTCACCGGCGAAAGCCTCCCTAGTCAAACCGTATTGCCGATCCATCAAGCGCGGCTCGCTCGGGTCGGATATCGACGGCCGATCGACGGCTGGCAAGTTCTTGCGGCGGATCGAGGCCGAACTCGTCGAGCACGTCGGGGGACATCCGACGTTCGCCGAACATTTGCTCATCCGGCGCGTCGCGCGCCTCTCGCTCCAGGCGGAAAGCCTCGACGCCAAGATGGCTTCCGGCGACTGGACCGGGCATGACGCCAAGACGCTCGGCGGGATCAACTCGGCGATCCGGAACGCGCTGCGGGACCTCGGATTGAAGAGGAAGGAAAAGGCGTCGTCGCCGTCGCTCGCCGAGATTGCGAGCCGTCACGCCAAGGCGGACACCGCGCCGTGAAGCCGCTCGTTCCCATGCGCGCGGCGCTCGCGGATCCGGACCTGTTCGGCCGCGTCCTGGCAGGCGACAGTTGGGCGGGCTGGCGCGTGATCCTGACTGCGATCTGCGGCGAGGAACTGACGGACGTCGAGCGTGCCGTGTTCAAGACCCTCACGGAACGCGAGCGCGAGCCGCTGGAGCCTATCGAAGAGGCTTGGCTCATCATCGGACGTCGAGCCGGCAAGACCCGTGCAGCGGCCGTTCTGGCGGCTTGGATCGCGGCGCTCAACGATCACTCAGACGTTCTGGCGCCGGGAGAACGCGCGACCCTGCCGATTGTGAGCGCGAGCGTCTGGCAGGCCGGCAAGGCGCTTCAGTACCTCGACGGCGTTTTCGCCCATGTCCCCGCGCTCAAGGCACTCGTGGAAGGCCAGACCACGGACAGCATCTCGCTTTCGAGCCGTGTCGACATCGAATGCGTCGCGGCGAACTTCCGAACGATCCGGGGCGGAACCGCGGTCGCGATCATCGCCGACGAGGCCGCCTACTGGCGGAACGAGGCGACGGCGAACCCTGACGCCGAGATCCTCGCCGCGGCGCGCCCGTCGCTCGCGACGACCGGGGGACCGCTGATCGTGATCTCGTCGCCATACGCCCGGCGCGGAGAACTTTGGAACGCCTACCGCAGAGATTACGGGCCGAAGGGCGATCCGCTGATCTTGGTCGCGAAGGCGGACTCCCGGACGCTCAATCCATCCTTGCCCACGAAGGTCGTCGCCCGCGCGTACGAGCGCGACCCGGCTGCGGCGGCTGCGGAGTATGGCGCCGAGTTCCGAACGGACATCGAGTCCTTCATATCCCGCGAGGCGGTCGACGCGGCGATCGTGCTCGATCGGCTCGAATTACCGCCGGTCGCGGGCGTCCAATACGTGGCCTTCGTCGACCCGTCCGGCGGCGCGCAAGACAGCATGACGCTGGCGATTGCGCATGCCGAGGGGGATGTTGCCGTTCTCGAC
Source organism: uncultured Hyphomicrobiales bacterium (assembly GCA_903932535.1). Lineage (GTDB taxonomy): Bacteria > Pseudomonadota > Alphaproteobacteria > Rhizobiales > Beijerinckiaceae > Roseiarcus. The sequence goes on from CAIZGR010000095.1 coordinate 3,811, forward strand.
TTGGTCCGCGAGGTCAAGCCGCCCTTCTCGCCGGAATCAGTCGTCGCAGACTTCGCAGGAATTCTCGGACTCTACCATGTCCGCGAGGTCACCGGCGACCGATGGGGCGGCGAATTCGTCCAGGAAATGTTTCGCGCCAAGGGTCTAACCTACAATGTGAGCGAACGGACGAAGAGTGCGCTGTACGCCGAACTTCTGCCGCTCCTGAACAGCCGGCGCGTCGAATTGCTCGATCTTCCTCGGCTCGCTGCGCAGCTTATGGGCCTTGAGCGACGGACCGCGCGCGGCGGGCGCGACTCGATCGACCACGCGCCGAATGCTCATGACGACGTGATCAACGCCGCGGCTGGCGCGCTTGTCATCGCCCTGGGCATTGGGTCGAACGGTTTTGATGCCCGCATGTACATGAAAGCCTTTGGGGGCGACATGCCGAATGCGCCTCCTGCACCTGCGCCCGTTCTGGCCCTCCCGGACGGGACGAGGATTTTCAAGCTTTGATGAGCCACGAAGGAGCACACGACATGACAGCACGATCCTACACAACCGACGCGCCGAGGGGGCGGACACGTGACGCGAGCGGGCCGGCGCGGCGAACCTTGATTTGCGCCTTTGCCGGGACCGGCTTTGTTGCCGAGCGCGAGGGCGACTCCCTGAATGTCTACCTCGTGACCGGAGATCCGATCGCCACTGGCACGAGCGACACGGCCCGCTCGGACGCGAGCGTCTCCGACCAAATCGCCGCCATCCAAGCGAGAAACGAGGCGCTCTATCCCCGCAACCGGGGCTTCTCGAAATGAGCGACCCTCGGTCCGCCGAGCGGGCGGCGCTCGCCGCCGCCATCGCCGCCGGCCAGGACGCTGAGTCTGCGCTTGAACGCGCCCGGTCCGCCACGAACGCCGGCCGGGCTTTGCTGGCCGACCTGACCGCAGAGATGGACCGCGCCGACGCCGTCGACCAAGGCATCGCCGCCGACCGTTCCGCTGACTTGGTTGCCGCGATTCGCGCCGGACGGACGCCGACCTTCGCCGCCGCGCCGGCTCTGCCGGATAACGCCGCGGCGCTTGCCGATCTGACCAACCGCCGCCGCGCCGCCGAGGTCGCGGTACGCACACTGGCCGAGGCCGAGCACGACGCCGAGCGCCAAGTTTACGACGCAAAGACCGCGGTCGGGAACGCGGTCAAGGCGGCGCTCATCGCCGAGGCCGAGACGCTGGCCGAGCGCCTTGAGTCGCTTGACGCTCAGGCCACGCCGCTCAAGGCGCTGCTCGGCGGGGAAGTCGGGTTTGTCTCGCGTCTTCCGGCGCCGTTGTCGCCGCGGCTGGTCCACGCAATCCGATCGGTCGACTTCGTGGTTAACACCACAGCGTATCGGGAAATGAGCCTTGCGGAAGGCAGGTGGACCGACTTTGCTGCAGCGCTCGCGTCGGACCCGGACGCGAGGCTGACATGAACACAAGTTTGCCGGCGAAATCTCCAATGTCCGGCGAAGCGCGCAGCCGCAGGACGCGCACATATCAGCGGCGTCGGGCGCGAGGTTTTCCGATGTCTTGTCGCCCGCGACGCGTCCCGGTCGGTTTCTCTGCGAACGGCCGACCGGGGCGCGTTTCATTCACAGTGTTGAGATTTCCGATCGATGGAGGTTTGATTGACTGAGCAGTTCGGCCGGTATTGCTCGCTCACCGTGGAGGGCGTCGGCGGGACGATGGACCTGTCGGAATTCCGCGTCCGGTTCGATCTGCACCCGCTGCCCCTCGCGGCGCCCGCGATCGGCAAGATCCTCGTCACAAACCTGAGCCCGCAGCGTGCGCGGGCGCTCGCGGCGAAGGATAGCGAGTTCAAGAAAATCACCCTCGACGCCGGCTATGAGGACGGCCACGGAATCCTTTTCAAGGGCAACATCATTCAGGGCATCTACGGCCGCGAAAGCCCGACCGACACGCTGCTGACGATCGTCGCGGCGGACGGCGACCACGGGCACAATAACGCGACCGTGTCGACGACGCATCCGGCCGGCTCTACGCCGCAGGACCACTTCAATACCGCGCTGTCGGCGCTTGGGAAGTTCGGGATCACGAAAGGCTTCATCGGCGTGGATCTGTCGACGCCGGTCTATCCTCGCGCCGTCACGCTCTACGGCATGGCGCGCAACGTGCTGCATCTGATCGCTCAGAACAAGAACGCGATGCTGTTCTACGATCGTGAGGAAGTGACGATGATCCCGCGGGGCGGCTCGCGCCCGGATGGCGCAATCGTCCTCAACTCGCGGACCGGCCTCATCGGGATGCCGACGCAGACGCCGGACGGGATTTTTGCTCGCTGCCTGATCAACCCGAAGATCCGGCGCGGGTCGCTCGTCCAGATCAACGAGAAGGACATTCAGCGCGCCGTCGCTGAGGTCTCGCCGATGGGCGACAATTCGCTCGGCCTCAAGCAACTCGACGCCTTCGCCTCGATCGCGACGGACGGGCTCTACGTCGTGACCAAGATCGACATCTTCGGCGATACTCGCGGCCAGCCCTGGTACATGGACTTGGCGATGTACGCGCAGGGCGGTTTCCCGTCGAAGGCGCAGCTTCCTTACACCGGCCTCGGGCTGGCGTCGGTGTGACCGGCGCCCCCGGGGGACGAGGGGAAGAATCGGGCTGGTCCGCTCCTTGTGGAATTGATTACACTGTTGATCGTCGGATATGTTGAGGCCGCCTTTCGAGGAGGCGCGCCATGGACAACACCGACAACACCGCGCAGGGCGTCCTGCTTTTTGCCGCCCTGATCTACTTCGCCCCCGCCGTCGTGGCCTCGATGCGCGGGCACATGTCGGCGACCGCGATCTTCGTCCTCAACCTGTTTCTCGGCTGGACCGCGCTAGGTTGGATTCTCGCCCTCGTGTGGTCCTTCACGGGAAACACCAAGGCGAACGCTCGGATGATGTCCGGCTTGCCGCCGAAGCCGAAGCCTTTGGATTGGCTCGTCGGCTACAAGCCAAAGCAGCATTACGTCCGGATCGGCCGGGTTGACCCGATTGCACAGGATGCGGTCGAAGCCAAGATTTCGCCGCCGGAAAGACGAGAGCCGAGGTTCTGATTGGTCGCGGCGTCCGGGCCTCGGTCTCGTCGGTCGCGCGGGAAACGCTGGCCGGCTCGGTACGCCGCGGGCGCGGGGCGCATACGCCCGTTCTGGTCACGATGCGCTTTTCTTCAACCTCACGCCCGGGCCGCCGCCGTTCTCGGCGATGAACTCGACGCCGGCCGATTCGAGCGCAATCCGGATCGCCGCCAGATTGTTGGCGATCGGCGTTGACGCGCCCGTCTCGAAATTCCTGACCGTGCTGAGGCCGACCCGCGCGGCCTTGGCGAGGTCGGCTTGCGACCATCCCAACAGCCCGCGGGCGCCTCGGATTTGTGCAGCGTTCATGTTCCCTCTGTGGCAACGAATTTCGTTTAACATAACGGTTTTCGCTTGACCCGCAATAGGCAACGGTTTACGCCGTTCATAACGATTTTCGTTGTCACTGGCTTCCGAAAATGTCCCTTCCGCCAGACGTCCTTTTCCACATCGCCATAGCGCCCGCGCTGGCGACGCCGCGCGCCCCCGGCAATCTCGAATACCTCCGCCTTTGCGGCGAGAATCTTGACGAGGCTTGGCAGGGCGAGCGGGCCGCGTCCGGATCGAAGGCCACGCGCCATCGGCAAGTCGGCGAGCGATCGTGCCAACGCATCCTCGACGCACGCGCCCGAACCCGTGACGGCCTGAAGATCAAGGCGCGCGAGGTGTTTTGGGCGCGCGCGCACGGCCGCGCCGCGATGGTCGACGCCCTTCCTGACACTCCCGACCTCCGGGCCGCCTTGGGCGCCCTGAAAGGCGTTCTGGCGCACGCCTGAGGCTGGATAGCGCCGCAACTCGAAAGGAAGCCCAATGCGCAAGAAGGCTGCTCAAGCAAACGCTCAAGCCGTGCCCGACCATCCCGACGCCGCAATCTTCTCTCTCGCTGAGGAATGCGTCGCAGCCGCCAAGCGCGTCGACGAGACGGGCGCGGTCTTCGACAAGGCCGAGGAGCGTTGCCGACTGCTCGAAACGCCGGCCGCCATTGTGATGACCGAACGGGACAGGCAACTCGGCCTGTTCGTCGGAAACGCGCGCGTCGGCGCCACTTTCGGCCGCAATGACATCCCGGTCCTTCGCGCTCTGATCCGCACGTACAACATCGTGGACGACGACGTCAGCGTCGAGATCTGGAAACGGACTTCGGAGATCCTTGAGGCGCTGCGGACGCTCGATGAGGACGAAGAGCGCGAGGAGATCCGGTCGGGCTTGGCCGAGGCCAAGCGCACTCACTACCCTGCGGTCGACGTCCACGACGACCTCGTCGAGAGGCTCGCGAAGACGCCGGCCTCGACGCTAGAGGGGGCGCTGGCCAAGGCGCGCGCGATGCGCCGCACTTTCCTAGGCCAGGCGGAAGACTTCACCGAGCGCTTCAACGACAATCTGCGCAGCCGGATGCGCAGGGTAGGACCTGACCAAGAGGCGTGCGCGCTGAGCCTCGCGCGCGACATGATCGCACTCGCCGAAAAGTCCCGTGATAGCCGAGGAGAAATCGCCAATGTCTGAGGCCAAGTCTTTCGCGTTCAGCCTCAGGCGCGGCCGCTCAGGCTGCGCCAACAGGGAGGATGGATCGTCAAGCGACCGGCGCGGCTTCCTTCGCTCCATCATCGCCACGGGCGCCGCCGCGGCCGTCGTCGCTGTCCCCGTCGCCGCGAGCGCCGAAGCGCACCCGGATGCGGCGCTCTTCGCGTTGGTCGACCGAATGAAGGGACTCGACGGGATCGCCGACGCGGCTTGGCAGGCGCTCGAGGACGCCGAGAACCGGGTCGAGTGGCCCGCCCCGCCTCCGGCCCTCTTCGTGCGGGAGGATGACGCGAAGCTGTGGCCGTGGGGACCGTCGGGAGACGCCGGGGCGCTTCTCGACGAAAGGGACATCGGCCACATCGTCAGGTCGAGTGCCCTGCTCAACCGCGGTCCGGCGGAATACCCGAATTCCGATTTCGTGGCCGCCGTCCATGCGCGCGCGGACGAGCTCGCCGCGGCGCTCGCCAGCGACAAGGCGGCGCAGCGCGAAGCGAACGAGCGGGCTGGCGTGCCTGAGGCGGACGAGCGGGCGCGCATGGCGTCGACCGAAGTTCGCAGGGCCATGAGCCGCATCGCCAAGACGCGGGCGACGACGATCGACGGCCTGATGGCGAAGCTCGCCGCCGTCGCGCCGGCATTCGTCGACGAAACATGCGGAGAAGAGGGCGACGCCGACGCCGTCCTGTACAGCGCCGCCGCCGACGCTCAGGCCCTCTCGCGCCCGGGCCGCGGACCCAGATCGGCCGCCGTCGAACTCGGCCTCGTCGCCAAGGAGAGCGTCTAATGTCTGAGGCCGAAGAATCCGACGTCTCGTGGCGTCAAGATTGGGCGCTTGATCCGGACAGGGCGCTGCCGTTTACGGAGCCGGAAGTGATTCACGAATTCGCGCTGAACGGCCTGACCGTCCGCCGCTATGATAACGGGTTTCGTCTCGTGGGATGGACAACGGTGCTTGGCGGCAACGGTGAACCCGAAGAGCGCCGCATCATGGTCCGGTTCGCGATCTCCGAACGTGGTGCGAGGCAGTTGCGCGCCGACATCGGCAAACTGTTCGGGGCCGAGCACTGATCACCGAAAAATCCGCTTCCGAAACGGCCGCCGGGGCGACTCGGCGGCTTTTCTGTGTGCGCGCGAGAAACGGATGGCGGCGACAGGGCCAGTCCTCAAAATTGAGGACTGCGCTTCGTGGCGCGTCCACATGGCGTCCATCTCGTCGCCGTTCGGCGCAAGGTCGAGAGCTGGGTGGTCCGGCGCCCGTAGGGGGAAGCGCTCCCCGCTGGCTCTGGCGCGCGCTCGTCGCCGCCCTCGTCGCGGGGACGTGGCGCATTGCCGCGCCGGGTAATTACAACACAGAAATAGCGTGTTACCCTAATGCATACCCCGGCGATTTTGGCATCGTTTTTCGGAGTGTCACAATCGCCGCTAAGTGGTTGATTTTGTTCTGGCTCCCCGAGCAGGACTCGAACCTGCGACCATTCGATTAACAGTCGAATGCTCTACCAGCTGAGCTATCGGGGATCAGCGGGGGCGGATATAGCAGATTTTGTCGCCGAGCCAAGCCGTTTTTCGCCGGCTGCCGATGCGCGGAAGGCGTATTCCTCCCTCCTTTTGGCGGGAGCGAAAGGAGGGGCGCGCGGAACCTCGGATTTTTCGCGTCCTGCGCCCTTCCAGCGGGGCCGCCCGGCCAGGGGTCCGAAACGCGCCCCTCCGGCGGCGGGCGATCGGCGGCGCGCGGCGCGGCCCGACGGGCAACGTCGCTTCCCCGACCGGCGAGCCGATTTTCGCACTTGCCCTCGCCGCCGCGCCGCTCCACTTTCGACGCATGCTCGATCCTTCGAACCATCCGGAACTGCTCACGCCGGCCGAAATGGGCGAGGCCGATCGCATGACGATCGCCGCCGGGATTCCGGGCCCGGCGCTCATGGAGGCCGCGGGACTCGCGGTCGCGGACGAGGCGGCGCGGCTCGCGCGCTCGCGCGGGCGAATCGTCGTCTACTGCGGGCCGGGAAACAACGGCGGCGACGGCTTCGTCGCGGCGCGGCGGCTTCGGGAGCGCGGCTATCCCGTCGCGCTCGGCCTCCTCGGCCGGCGCGAGGCGCTGAGCGGCGACGCGGCCTATGCGGCGGGGCGATTCGCGGGCGATATCCTGCCGGCCGAAGCGGTCGATCCCGAGGGCGCGTCCTGCGTGATCGACGCGCTGTTCGGCGCGGGACTGGCGCGCGATATCGACGGCGAGGCGCGCAAGCTCGTCGAGCGCATCAACGCCTGCAAGCGGTTCGGCGGACGCGTGCTGGCGGTGGACACGCCCTCGGGGCTCGACGGGGCGAGCGGAAAAATCCGCGGCGTCGCGGTCGAGGCGACCGCGAGCGTCACCTTCTTCCGGCTGAAGCCCGGGCACCTGCTCGAGCCCGGCCGGACGCTCTGCGGCGCGATCCGGCTCGCCGACATCGGCATTCCGGCGAGCGTGTTGCCGCGCATCGCGCCGCGCGCCTTCGTCAACGGGCCGGCCTTGTGGCAGGGCGCGCTGCCGCGCCTCGACGCCCACGCGCACAAATACGCGCGCGGGGCGGCGCTCGTGCTCTCGGGGCCGCCGCATCAGACCGGCGCGGCGCGGCTTGCGGCGCGGGCGGCGCTCCGGGCGGGGGCCGGGATCGTCGCGCTCGCGAGCCCGCCCGAAAGCGTGGCCGTCAACGCGGCGCATTCGACCGCCGTGATGGTCGCGCCGTTCAGCGGCCCGAGCGGGTTCGAATCGCTGCTCGCCGACGCGCGCCGGCGCGCTGTGGCCCTCGGCCCCGGGGCCGGCGTCGGGACGGGAACGCGCAAGCTGGTCGCGGCGGCGTTGACGCGGCCTTCGGACCGGCGGACGATCGTGCTCGACGCCGACGCGCTGACGAGTTTTTCGGGCGAGGCGGACAAGCTCGCCCAGTTGATCGGCCGCGGCGGACACGCCGTCGTCATGACGCCGCACGAGGGCGAATTCGTCCGGCTGTTCGCCGCCGGGATCCGGGCGGACGACGACAAGCTCGCCCGCGCGCGCGAAGCCGCCTGGCTCACCGGGGCGGTGATCGTGCTCAAGGGCGCGGACACCGTCGTCGCCGCGCCGGACGGGCGCGCGGCGATCGGCTGGGACCTGCCGCCGACGCTGGCGACCGCAGGCTCGGGCGACGTGCTGACCGGGTTCGTCGCCGGCCTCGCGGCCCAGGGCGTCCCGCCGTTCGAGGCCGCGGCGGCGGCGGTGTGGCTGCACGGCGCCGCGGCGCGGGCTTTCGGCCCGGGCCTGATCGCCGAGGATCTGCCCGAGGCTTTGCCGGGCGTGCTGGCGCGGCTGCACGGTCGGGACCGCATGGGGTCCGACTGAATGCCGGTTTCTCGAAGGGCTTTCGCGATTGTGTCCTCGAGCCAGCCGAAGATCATGCTCCACCTGTAGCCCATAGGTTACAGCGGGTGGAGTTTGAAAGTATCGATGGCGGTCGTCGAGATCAATCCATTGCAGATCGAAGGGCGGTGGCAATCCGGCGCCGCGCTGGATTTGCACCCGACCAGCAGCATCCCGATCGGACCCAACGAATTTGGCCACATGCAGTTCGAGACCGTCCGGCCAGAGGTCGCCGAACAGTCGTATCGGTTGAAAAACCGGGGCGACGTCTACGCCGCAACGCCAAGCATTGAGACCTCGGCGAGCTTCCCGTCAAGACATCGGGACAAATTCGACGGCATCGTTCCGGTTCCGCCGTCGCACCAGCGGGTCGTACAGCCGGTTGTCATTTTGGCCGGCGGGATCGGAAAGGCGCTGAACGTCCCGCTTCTCCCGTGCATCGGTACGATTCGGCCGGCTTCGCAGCTCGAGAACATTACCGATCCTGAGGAGCGCAAGAAACATGTCGAGAGTCTCTATCAAGTGCGTGTGGACCAGACGCGTGGACGAAAGTTCCTGCTTTTCGACGGTCTCTCTCGGCGCCGTCTGGCTTGACGATGAACTCGGGGATCAGCGGGACGACCTTGGCGTGCCCCGGCGCGACCACGGTCGCCGCCAGCATGGAATGATAGCTTTCGACCTTGCTGTTGCTGTGCTTACGCGTCTGACAATGCCGGCAGGCGATCTTCCGGCTGCAGAAATACTCGGTCCCATCGACGGCGACGCACGTTCTGCCGCCGAGCCTGACGAACGCCTCACGCATCGCCGGTTCGAGGAGCCGCTGCTCGACCGCCTGGAAGCAGGGCGCGAGCGGGGCCGGGTCCGCCCCGTCGAGCGTGTCCCTGATATCATTGTCCGAAGGGATTTTCTCGATCCCGAACAAGGTCTGGCGGTTCGACCGGCCCCGGCCCCGCTCCAGCGTCCGCTGGAAGGACAAGGAGGACGCGCTCTGCATGAAGACCATAGCGAACGCCGGCAACCCGAAACCCGCCATCGCGATATTGCCGCCCCGCCCCTTGCGAGGGTCCGGGAACGCAGCGCAAACAGCCTTCAGGCCAGACAGAAGCGGCGCCAAAATCTTCATCTCCGGCGTGAATCATGTTTCCGCTGACTTGTGAATTCGGAAAATGCCCTTCTGGCCTAATTTTCGAATTGCTGGCGATGCTCGCCGGCTTCGCGGCGCTGGGCTACGCCGGCATCGGCAGAGCCGGAAAACGAACGTCGCGTCCGCGTGAGCCGCGCGCACAATCATCGCCACAAGAATTCGGACCCGCCTCGGGCGGCGGGTCCGTGCCGCGAGCACGTGAGCCTTCAGCCCGCGAGCGCCGCCGCAGCCTCTGCGAGCGGCAGGTCGACGATCTCGATCATCTGCTCGTCGTAGAACCTTCGCTCGTTGCGGGTCAGCGAGCTGGTCTCGGCGACCGCGAAATGCGGACCCTTGGAACGCTTCATGATCTGGCGGGCGTAGGTCCTGAGCATCTGGTCGTGGAAGCGGCAGCCCAGGAACAGGAAGCCGCGATCGGTGCGCGCCTCCTTCACGGCCGAGGGAATCGGGGTCTGAATGTCGATCTCCGTCATCACCTCGACATAGTCCGAATCGGCCACCAGGAAGTTGCGCGCCGGACGGACGCCGCCATGCGGGGAATAGAGCACCAGGCGCGCCGCCTCGACCGCGGCCCCGTCGCAGGGCTGGCCGGCGGCGTCGTAAGCGACGGTCCAGATGTCGTAGTTGATCCCCGCGCGGGTGATGCCCTGGATCTCGACGAAATCGTCCCGTCCAGCCTCCCTCAGCGCGGTCGCGAATTGGTCGTCGTACCACGAGTTGACGACGAGCCGGGACGGCATGCCGGCCAGAAACCGAACCAGCGGGCTCGGTGCGACCGGCGCGGCGAAGATGTCCGCCATGAACTTCTGCAAGGTCTTGCGATGGCGGCGGCTCTCGATGAACTGCGCCACCGACCACATGTTGGTGCGGATGCGCGACGGCGCCGGGGCCTTGGCGTGCAGCGCCGCGGCCACCGCTTCCGGCGTCGCCGGCACGGGCGAACCGGCGAGCGTGAGGAGCCCAGGGCCGAGATAGGGAACGAGCGCGTCTCGCCCGAGCAGGTCGCGCACGACGGCGAGGCGGGGCGCCGGATCGGACGGCGGCGCGCGTGCCGGAACAAGCTCGGCGACGGAGAGGTTCATTCTTCTTCTCCGAGCTTCCTGGCGTTGACGGTGATCGGCAGCTTCGTGTCGGGCGGCATCTCCGGCAGGATCAGGGTCCAGCCGTTGCGCAGCTTCACCGATCCGCCCCACAGCGTCTCGCGCTCGGTCTCGACGACCGGCTCCTCGAGATCCTTCTTGGGCACGTAGACGCTCAGGCCCTTTTCGCCGCGGCGGATCATCACCTTCATTGTCCGGTTTCCTTCAAGGCCGCGGGCGCGTCCGCGCGATCGAGGCTCGTCAGCTCCTTGCCGCGCATGCCGACGACGGTTGCGCTGTCGATCCATTCGACCGCGTAGATGTAGAATTGCTGGAGGAAGGTGCCGATGTCGCGCACGTAGCCGACCTCGCCCTTGCGCACCAGAATGTCGCCGATGTCGCGGCCCCTGTAGGTCCCGTCGTTGCGGATGTGCTTGAGCGACCGGACCTTCTCGCCCGGCATGAAGACCGGCGCGTCGCGGATCTCGACTTCCTGCTCTCTCGCCAGTCCCATCACGCGTTCTCCGCCGTCTTGCGGGCCAATGCCGCCTCGCGCACGACCTCGTCCTCGTCGTCGACCAGCGCGCCCAGAAGCGCGGGCGGCAGCCGCTCGGCGCAGACGAAGCGCACACGAAAATCCTCGTCCCCGGCCATGAGCACGAGCCGTTCCTCCGGCAGCCGCTCGGCCACCGCGATCCTGACCAGCGGGTCCGGATCGCCGGTCATGCTCGGCAGCACATAGTCCGGGGCGCGCCACGCGGCCTCGCGCCGCACCGTCGGATCGGGGTCGTCGATCAGCCGCACCAGCAGCGCCGGTTCCGCCCGCCGCGCCGCCGCGAGCCGCACGGAATATTCCGGATCGGCGAACAGGTTCGCCAGCGCCTCGCCCGAGAGGCGCTGGGCGAGGGCGATGCGCACCTTGGGCTCGGGATCCTTCATCAGGGGGCCGAGCCGGGCGCGCGGCAGCCGAAGCGCCACCATCGCACGCACGTCCGGCTCCGGGTCGTTCAGGAGCGCCGTCAGCCGGAAGGGCGAAGCGTAGCGCGCCGCGAGCGTGCGCACCTCGAAATAGGGATGGGCCAGATGCCGCTCGGCATGCACAGGATTGGCGGCGAAGAACCGGTCGATCCGGCGCGCGCGCCGATCCATCACGCAAGCGCGGCCGAACTCGCATTGTCCGGCCGCCCGCGTCTCCTCGTAAGGGCAGTCGGCGCAGGAAATCGGATTGCCGAGCCAGTCGGCCGGCCCGTCGTCCTCTTCCGGGGATGCGCCGCCAGCCATGGCCAAACGCCCTCGAAGCCGTCAGGCTTTGACGCAGGTCTTCGGCACCGGGCAGACGGCCGCGCATTGCTGCGTGTCGAAATGCCCGTCACATTCTGTGCATTTTTTTGCGTCGATGACGTAGGTTTCGCCCTTGAACTTGATCGCGGCCGTCGGGCACTCGAATTCGCATGCGCCGCAAGCGGTGCAACTGGAAGCGATGATCTTGAAAGCCATTCCGTCTTCTCCTCTTGCTCTTGTCAGCCGGCGCGGCTCGTGCGCCGGAATTCATGGATCCCTCTCCCCTTGCGGGAGAAGGGCAGCGCGCGAAGCGCGGCCGGATGAGGGTCAGGCGACCGCTCTCGCCTCGCCCTTGTCGGCGGTCGCCTCGGCGTAGAGCGCGCTGATCGCGGTCTCGGCGTATTCGTAGGCATAGGCGTCGGTGGCCTCGATCCCGGCAGCCGTCAGCATGTCCTTCGGGCAATCGCCGATCTTGGAGCACAGGACATGGGTCACGCCCTCGAGCGCGGCGATGGTGGCGTCGAGGGTCGCGTCCTCGCCGAAGCCATCCATGCAATAGGCGTCGATCTTGCGGTGGCCGACGAACGCCACGCCCCTCCCCGAGGCTTCGTAGACCTGGAATTCCTTGGCGTGGCCGAAATGCTCGTTGATGCGGCCGCCCCCCTTGGTCGCGACCGCAACCAGGATCGTATGCCCGCCGGCCGCGTTCTCCTTGACCGCGGCGACCGCCTTCTCCTTGGCGCGCACATGGTCGCCGCGCTCCTCGGCGACGATCTCGCGATAGGCCGCGCGCTTGCTCGGATCGTAGACGACCTCTTCCGGCAGCAGGTCGAGGTTGAATTCCTGGCCGCGGTCCTCGCCCAGAAGGCCGACCGCGTCGGCGCGGCACTGGCGGCAATGGCGCATCAGCTTGGCGCCGCCGTCGAGCTTGTCCTGCAGGGCTTTCAGCTCCATCGCGGTGGGTCCGCGCTGGCCGGTGAGGCCGAAATGGGTGCCGTGCGCGGCGTCGGAGATCAACGGCATGACGTTGTGCAGGAAGGCGCCGCGCTCCTTGACCCAGCGGTTGACCTCGACGAGGTGCTCGTCGTTGATCCCCGGGATCATCACCGAGTTGATCTTGGTCAGGATGCCGCGCGCGGTCAGCATCTCGAGGCCGAGCATCTGCCGCTCGTGCAGGATCGTGGCCGCCTCGATCCCGGTGTAGCGCCGCTTGTTGTAATAGATCCAGGGATAGATCTTCGCGCCGATCTCGGGATCGACCATGTTGATGGTGATCGTCACGTGGTCGACGTTCATGCGCGCGAGTTCGTCGACATGGTCGGGCAGGGCGAGGCCGTTGGTCGAGACGCAGAGCTTGACGTCGGGAATTTCCTTCGAGATCGCCGAGAACGTCGCCTCGGTCTTCTTCCAGTCGTAGCAGGCGTCGCCGGGGCCGGCGATGCCGAGCACCGAGAGTTGCGGCACCTCGTTGGCGACCGTGATCACCTTGCGCCGGGCCTCGTCGGGCGTGAGCTTCTCCGACACCACGCCCGGCCGGCTCTCGTTGGCGCAGTCGTACTTGCGATTGCAGTAGTTGCACTGGATGTTGCAGGCCGGCGCGACTGCGACATGCATGCGGGCGAAATAGTGATGCGCCTCTTCGGAATAGCAGGGATGGTCCTTGATCCGCTCCCAGGTGGCCTCGTCCATGTCGCTGGGCTTCGCCGACGTTCCGCAGGAGGACGACGAACAGCCGCCCGATGTCGCCGCCTCTTTCATCGCCTCGAAGTCGATGGGCTTCATCAGGCTGTCGAGCGAGATCGTGAACGGCTGGCTCATGTGTCGCGTCTCCTGTCGCTGGGACAGAGGACGCAAGGGGTGTGCCATCGTGATTGCGCGCGATTTCAAGAGCTTTCCGGCCTCCGCGCGCAGTCCCGGCCGGACACTGCCATGTCGCGTTCGCGACAGAGCGCGCTGTCGCCGCGGCGCGGAGGGTCGTCGGGCGATATCCGCGCGGGGCGAGCCTTCATGGGCGCCGCGGTCGTCGGGCCGTCGGCGAGGCTGTCATCTCGAGCCCCGAAGGGGCGTAGCGATCTAGAAAGTCTCAGGGCGCCGCATCGGCTCGCGGATCCCCCCGGAATTTTGATCCGGGGGCTGCTCGCGATGACAGAGTTCCACAAGACAACGGCAGTTACGACTTGCGCGCGCCTTTGCAGCCCCGTTTGCCGCATCTCAGCCAAATTCCCGAACGGGACCGACGCCGCCCTCACCCTCGGATTGTCCTTTCGCGCCACGTTCACTTTTTGTTCCGAAAGTCTCAATGCCTTTCCCCGTCATAAACTTCGATCGACGCAAAAATGCGCCCGCGACCGCCAGATCACCTGCGCCTCTTTCAAAAGTGGAATCTCCGCAGCCGGTTTCCCGACTGCGGATAATCCTTCGGAGGTTTCTTGCGAAACCCCCTTGCCGTGGCTTTCCAACCGATTTCCCAGGGTCAACGTTGCACACTTCGCCTCGATGTTCAATAGTGACATCCGATTTCAGCGAGTGTTGTCCCCATGCGTGTTCTCGGCGTCGATCTCGGTATCGCCTCCTGCGGATGGGCTGTCGTCGAAACGGATGTCGAAACGCCGAGCGTCGTCGCGGCCGGAGCCCGGTGTTTCGACGCGCCGCTGGTGGACAAGACCGGAGAGCCGAAGAGCGCCGTCCGCCGCGCCGCCCGCGGCCAGCGGCGGGTCATACGCCGCCGCAGGCAGCGCATGCAGAGCGTGCGCGCGATCCTGCACGGCGCCGGACTGCTCGAAAGCGCCGGCCGGGACGCGCAGCGCGAAGCCTTGCGGCGCGTCCAGCAGGACTCGGCGGACGACAAGCCGACGCCCTGGCGGCTGCGCGCCGAGGCCCATGACCGCTTGCTGAGCGCCGACGAATTTTCCGTCGCCCTCGGCCATATCGCGCGCCATCGCGGCTTTCGTTCCAATTCCAAGCGCGACGCCGGCGCCAACGCCGCCGACGAAACCTCGAAGATGAAAAAGGCGATGGAGCAGACGCGCGAGGGTCTGGCCAAATATCGCTCGTTCGGCGAGATGCTCGACGGCGATCCGAAATTCGCCGACCGCAAGCGCAACCGCGACAAGGACTATTCGCACACGCCGAAGCGTTCGGACCTCGAAGACGAAATACGGTTGATCTTCGCTGCGCAGCGGCGTTTCGATAACCCGAGGGCGACCGAAGCGCTTCAGGCGGAGATCGCGTCCGCCGCCTTCGATCAGCGTCCGTTGCAGGACAGCGAAGGCAAGGTCGGTCCCTGCCCGTTCGAAACCGGCGAGAAACGCACCGCGAAGCGCGCCCCGTCCTTCGAATTGTTCCGCTTCCTGTCCCGTCTTGCGAACCTTCGCCTGACGGCCGGGGGCGCCGAGCCCAAATTGACCCCGGAGGAGATCGCGCGCGCTGCGCGCGGCTTCGGCGAGCAGAAGAGCATAACTTTCAAGACGCTGCGAAAATTGCTCGATCTGGATCCGAACACGCGCTTCGCCGGCATTTCGCCCGACAAGGAAGGCCTGGACGTCGCGGCGCGCACGGGCGCCGCGGCCGCCGGCACGTTTGCGCTGCGTGACGCATTGTGTGGCGCGCCATGGAACGCGCTTGCGAGGACGCCGGAAAAGCTCGACCGCATCGCCGAAGTGCTGACCTTTCGCGAGGACATCGGCCGTATCGAAGAGGGCTTGCAGGATATCGGCCTGGAGCCGCTCGTGCTGAACAGGCTCGTCGAAGCGACCCGGGAGGGGAAGTTCAGCGAATTCCGCGGCGCCGCGCACATCTCGGCCAAGGCCGCGCGCGCCGTCATCCCCGGCCTGCGCGAGGGGCTGGTCTATTCGGAGGCGTGCGCGCGGGTCGGCTACGATCACGCCGCGCGCGCGGCGGTCTCGCTCGATGAGATCAACAGCCCGGTGACGCGGCGGGCTTTCGGCGAGGCGATCAAGCAGATCCGCGCGGTCGCGCACGCTTACGGCCCGATCGACTGCTTTCATATCGAGCTCGCGCGCGACGTCGGCAAGAGCGCCGAAGAGCGGCGCGAGCTGACCGACGGCATCGAAAAGCGCAACGTCGAGAAAGAGCTGCGCCGGGGCCTCGCAGCAGAAACATTGGCCCGCGCAGTGAGCGACGACGAATTGCTGCGCTATGAGCTCGCGACCGAACAACTCTTCCGCTGCGTCTACTGCGACGGCTCGATCGCCCCGAACGGATTCCGGGCCGACGACACCCGCTATCAGGTCGACCATATCCTGCCGTGGTCGCGTTTCGGCGATGATTCGTACCGAAACAAGACGCTGTGCTGCACGCGCTGCAATCAGGAGAAGCGCGGCCGGACGCCCTACGAATGGTTCACGGACGACAAGACCGAAGCGCAGTGGGAGACATTCGCTGGCGTCGTCGAAGGCTTGAAGGGGATGAAGGGCCTCAAGAAGCGCAATTTTCGCCTGAAGGACGCAAAGGCCGTCGAAGACAAGTTCAAGAGCCGGAACCTTACGGACACCCGCTGGGCGTCGCGGCTGCTCGCCGACGAGCTGAAGCGGATGTTTCCGGCGCCGGAAGGAACGCGGCGCGTGTTCGCGCGGCCGGGCGCGATCACCTCGAAGCTGCGCCGCGCCTGGGGGCTGGAGACCTTGAAGAAGATCGACGGCGAGCGGGTTTCCGACGATCGCCATCACGCCGTCGACGCCATCGTTCTGGCGGCCACGACCGAAAGCCTGCTTCAGGCGATGACGAAGGATATCCAGCGCCGCGAGGGCGAAGGCCGCGCGGACGACATCTTCCACGTTCCACAGCCGTGGCCGCATTTCCGCGCCGAGGTCGAACGCGTCGTCTACGGCGAGAACGGAATCGGCGGGGTGTTCGTCTCGCGCGCCGAGCGCCGCCGGGCGCGCGGCAAGGCGCATGACGCGACGATCAAGCAAATCCGCGAGGTCGACGGGCGGGAGGTCGTTTTCGAGCGCAAAGCGATCGAGAAGCTGGGAGACAAGGACCTGGACAGGATTCCGGTCCCCGAGCCCTACGGAAACGTCGCCGATCCCGCCAAGCTGCGCGACGCGCTGGTCGAGTCGCTGCGGGCTTGGATCGCGGCGGGCAAGCCGAAGAGCCCCGACAAACTGCCGCGTTCGCCGAAAGGCGACGTTATTCGTAAAGTCCGCGTTAGAACAAAGGATCAAGTCGCGATCCGATTGCACGGTGGGACGGTCGATCGGACAGCGATAACCCGAATTGACGTCTTTGAGACGAACGATCCCAAAAGCCGTTCGCGGTATCGTTTTGTACCAATATATCGGCATCAGCTTGTCGATAACACCGTTCCGGTTAGGTATTTTGAACTAAGGAAAAATCAAGATAATTGGAAACCAATTTCAACTTTTGACGTATATTTGTTCTCATTAAATCCTATGAGCCTTGTCGAAATCAAGAGTGGGAACAAGCCTCCTACAGTCTGGTACTATCGCGGCTTTGACTCGAACGATGGTCGAATGTCCCTGTCGCCGCAAGAGACAAAGGACGACGAGTTTCAAGTACGCATCGCGCCCACGACAATTGAGTCCATCCGCAAGTTGACCATCGACCGGCTTGGCTTCTGGAAACCCGTCGAAGCGGAGACCCGCACATGGCGTGGCGCGGCCTGCACATAAGCCGCGCCGCGCGGCTCAGTACCACCGACGGACAGATCGTCGTCTCGCAGGACGACGGCGAAGCGCGGCTGCCGCTCGAAGACGTCGCCTATGTCATCCTCGACGCGCCGCACGCGACGATGACCTCGACGTTGCTGTCCGCCTGCATGGACAACGGCGTGGTCATCGTCACCACCGATGCGCGGCACACGCCGAACGGCGTCCTCCTGCCGTTCCACTCGCATCACCGGCAGGCCGGCGTCGCGGCCCTGCAAATCGCGCTCGGCGAACCGCTGAAAAAACGATGCTGGCAAAAAATCGTCGTCGCCAAGATCGCCAATCAGGCCCTGCATCTCGAGGCGCGCGGGCGGCCCGGCGCCGAGGCTTTGCGCGCGATGGCCGATCTCGTCGGCTCCGGCGATCCCGACAACGTCGAGGCGCGGGCGGCGCGCGCATACTGGAGCCGCCTGTTCGACGGCTTCGTCCGCGCCGACGAGGGCGACCTGCGCAACAAGCTGCTCAACTACGGCTATGCGATCGTGCGCGCCGCCGTCGCGCGGGCGCTCGTCGCCTACGGCTGCCTTCCGGCGCTCGGGCTGCACCACGACAGCGTGACCAACGCCTTCAATCTCGCCGACGACCTCGTCGAGCCGTTCCGGCCGTTCGTCGACGGCCTCGCCTTCGCGCGCGCGGCCGGACGCGAGCCGGGCGGCGAGCTGACGATCGAGGACCGGCGCGCGGCGGCCGGCATTCTCATGCGCGACTGCCGCGTCGCGGGCGAGCGCGTCAGCCTGCTGGTCGCGACCGAGAAAGCCGCCGAAAGTCTGGTGCAGGCGATGGAGGCGAAAAGCGCGGCGCTGCTGAAGCTGCCGGACATGTCCGACGCGCGGGAGCAGGCGCCGTGAACAGCGAGGAGGTCCGGTTCATGTGGCTGTTCGTCTTCTTCGACCTGCCCGTCGGGACCAAGACAGAGCGGCGCAACGCGACCCGCTTCCGGAATTTCCTGAAGGACGACGGGTTCATGATGCTCCAGTTTTCAGTCTACGCGCGGGTCGACCGCGGCGAAGAAGCTGTGGATAAGCACCTCGCCCGGATCGCGAGGCAGCTTCCGCCGAAGGGAAACGTGCGCACATTGACCGTCACCGAGCGCCAGTACGCGCGCATGAAGCTCCTCGTGGGCGAATCGACAAAAAATGAAAAAGCCGCGCCCCAGCAGCTCGTCCTGCTCTGATTTCCTGCCCGCCTCAGGGCGGTTTTCTCCTTACGCATCCGCCACTTGCGCCGAACCTAGCCTACCACAGGGAAATCGGTAGGGAAGCCACGGCCAGCTCGAGCAGATGCGCGAGCGGGCTGGCAGCCTACCACAGGGAAATCGGTAGGGAAGCCACGGCACGCAAAAGAAGCTCGCGCACTCGCGCCACAGCCTACCACAGGGAAATCGGTAGGGAAGCCACGGCCAGCAGCCG
>CAIZGR010000096.1 GCA_903932535.1 uncultured Hyphomicrobiales bacterium
CTGTCGCGCACCCAGCACCGACCGAAGGACGCTCCGGGCGCCGCGCTCGCCGACCTCCAGCACGGAATCGTTGACGCCTATCTCGCCGCGCTGCCGAAGGGCCGGGAGCCCCGCATCATGGCGTCGCGGACGCTGTTCGTCGCCGACGACCGTCGGGACGCCTTGCGCCTCGCCGCGGCGGGGCTGAGCCGAATGGCCGACCGCCTCGCAGCCTCCGGGCAGGCCCTGCCCGGGCGGTCGCTCCCCGACCTCATCGAGGCCTTCGACGTGCATCTCGGCGAACCGGATGAGGCGGTCGCCTCCCTGCTCGCGGACGGCGCTTTGGCCCGCGCGACCGACGTCGTGTTTCTGGTCCATTCCGTCGATCCGCCGCACGACTTCATCCTGCGCTCGATCGAACTGATCGCCGAAAGGATTGCGCCCGCGCTTGGATGGCGAGGGTCGGATTTTCAGCGTCAGGCCGCGGCCGGCGCGCCGAGGTAGGCTTCGCGGATGCGCGGATCGTCGCGCAGCTCGGCCGCCGGTCCGTGCAGCACGATGCGGCCGGTCTGCAGCACGTAGGCTTCGTGCGCGATCTGCAAGGCGAGATTGGCGTTCTGCTCGACCATGAACACCGTCAGGCCCTGGCGGTTGATGTCGGCGATCATCTCCAGCACCCGGTCGACGAACAGCGGCGACAGGCCCATGGTCGGCTCGTCCATGCAGACCAGGCGCGGCCGTCCCATCAGCGCCCGCGCCATCGCCAGCATCTGCTGCTCGCCGCCCGACAGGACGCCGGCACGCTGGCCGAGCCGCTCGGCGACGCGCGGAAAGAGCGTCAGCATGCGCTCCAGATCTTCCGCGACGGCCCTGCGGTCAGCGCGCGGATAGGCGCCCATCAGCAGATTCTCGCGCACCGTCATCAATGGAAAGATCCGCCGCGCCTCCGGCACGGAGCCGACGCCCGCCCGGATCACACGATGCGTCGGCCAGCCGTCGATCCGCGCGCCGTCGAATGTGACCGTTCCCGATCGCGGCGCGACGAGGCCGAGAATGACTTTCATCGTCGTCGACTTGCCGCTGGCGTTGCCGCCGAGCAGCGAGACGATCCGGCCCTCGCCGACCGTGAGCGATAGGTCGAAATGCGCCTGCACCGCGCCGTAGAAGGTGTTGACGCGGTCGAGGGAGAGGAGAGGCCCGGTCAAGCTTTCATTTCCTCTCTCCGCTCCGCCGCCCGGCCGATCTCGCTGTGTCCGAGATAGGCCTCGATCACCGCGGGGTCGCTGCGGACCGTGTCCGGCGGGCCTTCGGCGATCTTGGCGCCGTCGTCGAGCACATAGACGCGATCGGAGAGCTGCATGACCATGTCGAGCTTGTGCTCTATCAGGAGGATCGTCAGGCCTTGGGCTTTCAGCGCCGCGATCGTCGCCTGCATCTCGGCGGTCTCGGTCGGGTTCATGCCGGCGGTCGGCTCGTCGAGCAGGAGGAGGCTCGGCCGCAGGGCCAGCGCGCGGGCGATCTCGACGCGGCGCCGATTGGCGTAGGAGAGGCTGTAGGCGGGGTGGTCGAGACGCGGCGTCAGCCGGTCGCCGAACAGCTCGAGAATGGCGCGCGCCTCGGCCTTGAGGGGCGCCTCTTCGCGTTTGACCGCGGGCGGGCGGACGAGCGCGAGCGTGAGCTCCGCCAGCGGGCCGATCAGGGGAAGGCGCGGGCGCACTGCGCGGAGCCGCGTGTGGGCGCCGACGAGCACGTTGTCCTCGACGCTGAGGTTGGCGAAGACGCGGCCGTGCTGAAAGGTGCGCGCGACGCCGAGCGCGGCGATCGCCTCGGGCGAAAGCCGGTCGATCCGGCGACCGGAAAAGACGATCTCCCCCTCGTCGGCCCGGTCGAGGCCGCTGATCATGTTGAACGTCGTCGTCTTGCCCGCGCCATTGGGGCCGATCAGGCTGACGAACTCCCCTTCGCGCACGTCGAGATCGAGCGCCTTCACGGCGGCGACGCCGCCGAAGCGTCTCGACAGACCCCTGATTTCCAGTCGCAGCGGCATGGCTCAGACGGTCCCCATGACGCGCCGGGCGGAGCCGCAGCGCTTCGGGCCAATCAGTGTAAATAGTAAAATAATAGACTTTGTCAACATTATCCTTGACGCCGCCCGGGAGACGGCGAATGATCGACGACGACGAAGGAGGCGTGGAACCCTTCTCGCCAGGTCGCGGCATGTCATCGCGAGAACAGAATCTGTGGCAGGATCCCCTCATGCGAGCGTCAGACGAAGCCCAGACGGTTCCCACCTCGCCGCCGGACGGCTTCGTCGTTCTGGCCTTCGACACCCTCTGGAGCGCCCATGTCTGACAGGACGACGAGAACGCGAAACTCCGGCGCGGGCGGGATCGTCCCGCTCATCCTGGCTCTTTTGCTCGGCCTCGCCGCGCCTGCCGCCGCCGCCGCGGACCTGACGCTCGACGCGGCGGTCCACAATCCTCAACGCAGCGCGAAATTCGTCGCCCGCGACGGCGCGCGCCATCCGCTGGAGGAACTCGCCTTCTTCGGCGTCGGGCCGCAGTCGACGGTCGTCGAGATCTGGCCCGGGGGCGGGTACTGGACGGAGATCCTCGCGCCTTTCCTGCACGACCACGGGGTCTATTACGCCGCGCTCGAGGGCCGGCAGGCGAGCGAGACCGCGACCGCCGAGGCGGAAAAGAACAACACGGTTTTCCACCAGAAGATCGGCTCGGACCCGGCGACCTACGGCAAGGTCATCCCGACCGCGCTCGGCGTCGGCGAGACGGACATCGCTCCCGCGGGCTCCGCGGATGTCGTCCTGACCTTTCGCAACCTGCACAACTGGCTGAAGCAGGGGTATGCGCCCGAGGCTTTCGCGGCCTTCTATCGCGCGCTGAAACCCGGGGGCGTGCTCGGGATCGAGGATCACCGCGGCCAGAGGGACATTCCGCAGGACCCCGCGGCCGCCGACGGCTACGTCCGGCAGGACTACGCGATCGCGCTCGCCGAGAAAGCGGGGTTCACGTTCGTCGGCGCCTCCGAGATCAACGCCAATCCGAAGGACACCGCGAACTGGCCGAAGGGCGTGTGGACGCTGCCGCCGACTTTCAGGCTCGGCGACGAGGACAGAGCCAAATATGCGGCCATCGGGGAAGCGGACAATTTCGTGCTGAAGTTCCGGAAGCCTGCGCAGTGAGCGACGGGAGAGCGAACGCGGCTCCGTCGCCGGATCGGGGGCCGCTGATGCGCATGGTCGACGTCGGCTCTCAACCTGCGACAAAGGGCGCCGCTATCACCGTTTGAATATTTATTTGATGGATTTTGTCAATTTAAAGCTCACGCCTATCCTTCGACTCCGACGGGCAGCGTGACGCACCAACGAAAGGAACCCAACTTGACCGCAACGCCGGCCGATCAACGGACAGTTCCGATACAGGCCCTGCTCGACGCGTTTGCAGTGCGAGCCAAGGCCTATGCGCACATCTTCGACGTGCTCAGCGAGAGTTTCGGGCCCGCTCGAGCCGTCGACCTGCTCGCCGAGGCAACCCACCGGTTGGGCGCCGCCAACGCCGGTCCGCTCGCGGAATTCGCCCCGCACGACCTCGCCGGACTGCGGCTTGCGTTCCTCGGCGCCATGCCTGTCCCCGACGCGCTGTTCAAGCCAGAAGTGCTGCGCGAGGACGCCGATCATCTCGATATCGAGTTCCATGGCTGCCCGCTGGTCAAGACGTGGAAGGAGATGGGGCGCAGCGACGACGACATCGAGCGTCTCTGCCAGGGCGCCCGCGCGGTCGACCACGGTCTCTTCACCGGGGCGGGGTTCTCCTTTGTCGGAGAAGGCTGGAAGCGCGACGGCGGCGACCGCTGCCGGCTCCACATCGCCGCCCCGCAGACCGTCTGAAGCCCGCTTTCTGATCCCCGGCCGCAGGAGCAGCCCCAATGTCTCTCGATCGTCGTTCCTTTCTCCTCGCCAGCCTCGCCGCAGGAGCGGCGGGGCTGACTGCCGGCCGGAGTTTCGCGGATGAGCCCATCCTCGTCGGCGTCAGCGGGCCGCTGACCGGCCCGAACGCGCAATACGGCGCACAATGGAAAGACGGCTTCGACCTCGCCATCGACCAGATCAACGCCGCCGGCGGTCCGCCGATCCAGTACGTTTTCGAGGACAGTCAGAGCGATCCCCGACAGGCCGTGACGATCGCCCAGAAGTTCGTCAACGATCCGCGGATCGTGGCCGAACTCGGCGATTTTTCGTCCACCGCCTCGATGGCCGCGTCGCCCATCTACAACCGCGGCAAGCTGCTCCAGCTGGGCATCACCAACTCCCATCCCGACTACACCAAGGCCGGCGACTATACCTGGAGCAATTGCGTCAGCCAAGCCGACGAGCAGCCGTCGCTCGCCAAGTACGTCATCGAGGGCCTGGGACGGAAGAAGATCGCCGTCATTCACCTCAATACCGACTGGGGCGCGGCCAGCAAGGACCGCTTCGTGAAAGCCGCTCAAGCGGCCGGAGCCGAGATCGTCGCTGCCGAGGCCTTCCAGCCGGGAGAACACGACTTCCGGTCGACCCTGGTGCGCGTCCGCGACGCCAATCCCGACGCCATCGTGCTGGAGGCCTACTACGCCGACGGCTCGGTCATCCTGCGTCAGATTCGGGAGCTCGGCCTGAAGCAGGCGGTGGCCGGGGTCGGCTCGATCTATTCCCCCAAGCTGATCGAGTTGGCCGGCGACGCCGCCAACGGCGTCTACACCCAATCCTATTTCTTCTCGGAAGAGCCGCGCCCCGAAGTCAAGGCGTTCGTCGCCGCGTTCCGCGCCAGGTACGGAAAGGATCCCGACTGGTTCAACGCGACCGCCTACGACGGCGTGATTTTCATCAGCCGCATTGCTCGCCAGTACGGCTCCAGCCGCGAGGCGATTCACGACGGCATCGGCAAGATCAAGGGTTTGCCGAGCGTCGTGTTCGGCGGCGCCGCTTTCGATCCGGCGACCCGCCGCATTTCCGGTCCGCATTTCGTGAGGCTGGTCGTCAAGGACGGGAAGTTCGTGATCTGGGACGGGGTCAAGCCGGAGACGAACTGAGTGGGTTCGTGGTTCGACTACAC
>CAIZGR010000097.1 GCA_903932535.1 uncultured Hyphomicrobiales bacterium
AACGTGCGCAGCAACCCCCGCCCGCAGCGAAGCGGAGGCGCGCGATGCCTCAGACGCATGGGGCGTGACGATGGCCGACGATGACGAGATGATTTCGATGACCGTCGAGGAGCTTGCGCGCGAGCTGCGCGCAAGCCCTGCCGAAATTGCGGCCGCGCGGAACCCGTCCCCAAAAATGCTGGCGGAAATTGCCGCCATCGAAGGAGGTCCCGGCTGGACGTACCACAACCTCGATTGGGTTCCGCAGCGGGATTGGGAGATTTTCTGCGAGACGATCGGCGCTGCCGACTACAAGATTCTGATTTTGACGGAAGGCGAAAAGCCGGACGGCTCCAAGGGACGCCGGGGGCAGATGGTGATCTCTGCGGCCGGCCGGTTGCGGGCGCTGCGATCGGTTTCGCCCGCTGTGGCGCGGATAGCGCGCGCCGCTGGATTGAGGGCGGTGCATTGATGACGCCGACGAAAGGCCGCCGCAAGTCCATCTCCGCCCGCTCGAAATTGATCGTCACGCTGCGCGAGCTCGGGCTGACGGTCACAGAAATCCAGTTCGATCACGACCCCGCGTTGAGCGCGCGAAAATGGAACGAGCGGAAGGGCGACTTCGAACCGCCGCAAGACGATCCGCGGTTCATCAAGCTTTTGATGGTTGATCGGCACAAGGTCAAAACATTCGGCCCAGGCGGGACGAAGCGCATTCACACGCGCGGCAGCGATATCAGCGAGCCGCGCCGGATCGAGCGCATCGCCGAACGCCACAAGGAGTTCTGCCGCACCGCGCTCGCGCCGAAAAAGCGCAAGCCCGCGAAAGCGAAGAAGGCCGGCCGCGCGTGGCCGAAACGGACGTTCGCGCGAAAGGGGCAACCGCATGGCTGAGCGCGCCAAGCGGCTCGAACTGCCGCCCCTCCCCCGCGTCAATCGTCTGTACGCCGACGCGCCGGAACCCGCGGCCGCCGCGCAACCGAAACCGAAATCGGCCCCGGTCTGTCAACCGGACACGCCGAAGCGTCAACCAAAAGCCCCGAAATCACGCCGCAAAACGAAAAAGCGGAAACCGGAAAAGGCCGCAGCGAAATGAACATCCGCCCAAACCCGATCGCGCGCGCAAATGACGACTTCATGTCCGCGCTCCGGACCGAAGCCGGAAAGCCGTTGCCGGCGGCTTCGGCCAAACCGGCCGCCCCGCAGCCATCCGCCGCGATTCTGCCGATCGCCCTGCCGCCCGGCGCGCTGCCGATCGGCGAAGCCGACACCGGCGGCACGATCGGGATCGATCTCGCCAAGCTCATCGACGGCCGCCTTCTGATCCAGGGCGCGTCCGGAGCCGGTAAATCGTGGACGCTGCGCCGTCTCCTCGAACAATCCGTCAACAAGATTCAGCAGATCGTCATCGACCCCGAGGGCGAATTCAAATCGCTCGGCGAGCATTTCGGCCACATGAGCCTCGACGCCGCAAAGCTCGATTCAGCCGCGCTCGCCATCGCCGCGGGCCGCGTCCGCGAGCACCGCATCGACGTGATCCTGGACCTGTCGGAGATCGACCGCGAACAGCAGATGATCGCGGTGTCGGCGTTTCTCTGCGCGCTCATCGACGCCCCGCGCGAGCATTGGACGCCAGCGATCGTCGCCATCGACGAAGCGCATCTGTTCGCCCCGTTCGGCGGTCAGTCCGCCGCGTCGACCTATGTGCGCAAGGCCGCGATCGGCGCGGTCACGGACCTCATGAGCCGCGGCCGCAAGCGCGGACTCGCGGGCGTGCTGGCGACGCAGCGCCTGGCGCGGCTGGCAAAGTCCGTCGCCTCGGAAGTGCATTCGTTCCTGATCGGATTGAACACGCTCGATCTCGATATCCGGCGCGCCGCGGAAACGATCGGCTGGGATGCCCGGCGCGCGTTCGACCGGCTGCCGATGCTCGATCCCGGCGATTTCGTCGCCGTGGGCCCGGCGTTCAACCGCAGCCCGTGCGTGCTGCGCGTCGGCGGCATCGAAACCCGGCATCGCGGCGCCGCGCCCGTCATGAGCGAACCTGTGAAGCGCGAGAGCGCGGACGCCGCGACGCTGCTCGATCTGGCGGGACTCGAGCAGGCGAGCGCGCGCGATGCGGAAACCCGCGCGGACGCGACGCCGCCGAACGCTAAGGCGGTGCGGGCCTTCATCTGCGATCCGGCCTTTCCGCTCGCGGGAAAGGTTTACGAGGCGCTGCGTCCGCTGGCGCCGGACGGGGCGGCGCTGGCCGATCTCGCGACGCACCTGGCTGTTCCGATGGAAGAGCTCGCGGCGGCCGTCGCGCTGCTCGACGGGTTCGCGGCCGTGGACATCGATGGCGAGACGCGCGCCGTCCGCCTTGGCCGGGGGATGAAATGACAGGCCTGCGCCCCGTCTCGTTCAAGAAAGGCCGCGCGAGCGCGCCGCGTCTGTCGCCGAAGCCCGTTCCCGGCAAGCGTCACGATCGCTTTTACACGGATGCCGAAAAGGCGGTCCTCATCGAACATTATCCAAAAGGCGGTCTTCCGGCGGTGGCGTCGCGGCTGAACCACCGCACGAGAGCCTCGCTCTATGCGATGGCGCAAAAGCTCGGGCTGAGTGTCTCCGGTCAAAAGCGCACCCCGATCAAGCCGCCGGCGGACGTCGACGATATTCTGCGCCGCGAATGGCCGCTGTTGTCGGGAAAGGGCGCGGTGGCCGCGCTCGCGGACCGGCTCGAATTGCCGAGATGGTGGATTTCGGGTCGGGCGCGAAAGCTGGAACTCGTCGTCACGCATCGCAAAGAGCCGCCGTGGACTCCGGCCGAGCGCGATCTGATGGCGAAAGTCCCGCTGCACGATCTCGACAAATGCGCCGCGATCTTCAGCGCGAACGGGTTCCGGCGTTCGCCGACGGCGATCGGCGTCATGGCGAAGCGGATGGATCTGTCGCGCCGCGCGACGCACGAAAATCTGTCGGCGACGGCGGCTGCGAAAATCCTCGGCCTCGACAGCAAATCGCTGTCCGCAATTCTTGTCGCGGGCCATCTGAAGGCCGGACGCCGGGGGTCGAACCGATTGCCCCAGCAAGGCGGCGACGTCTGGGACATCGCGCGCGCCGATCTGCGCCGCTACGTCATAGACAATCTCGCGGGCATCGACATTCGCAAGGTGGACAAGGTTTCGTTCGTTCATCTGCTCGTCGGCGACGATCTGTTTTCGGATGGGAAGGACAGCGTGTGATGCCTGACATTTCGATGTGCGCAAACGATGCCGGCTGCGACCGCAAGACCGTCTGCTACCGCAGCGCGGCCAGCGGAACGAAGCCGGATGAAATCAGCCAAGCATGGATGAATTTCGAGCCCGAACACGAGGCCGATCACGATCAACGTACAGATATCCAATGAAACAGAGCGTCTTTTAACCCGGTGAATATCAGGACCAGCGATCCGCCGCCGAACGCATAGACGAGGCTCCACACCCTGCCCGCACCGAGGCGCTCGGATTCCATCCGCGTCATGCGGCTATCGAGCGCCTGAACATCGTTTGCGGTCTTCCCCGTAGCCGATATGTATTCCTTGATCTGCTGAACGAGACCCGCTTGCTCGACCGCTGTTTTATTGACGAGCGCGCCCGTTTCTTTGAGCGCGTCCCATAGTTCTTTACGGTCTTCTTTCGAAAGGACGGCGACTGACTCCAAAACGGCAACGCGCGAAGCCATGTCAGCGGGCATCGTGTAATTTCTTTCTTGCAATGGAATCGAGCCGGGCATTGTTGAAAATTACTGGACTGTAACAGGCGCGGACGAAACCGGCGCAACGGTCGTCGTGTTCGGCGTGCCTTGCAGGGCCGTGCAAATGGCCTGAGACACGGCATACACCTTGCCGGTGGTCCCGATGGCCGACTGCCCTGCATTGACCAGCGCGGCGATGTTTTGCGCCAACTGCGCGCCTGTCACGACCAACCCGCAATCGAACGCCGTCGCCAAGGTCTTGAGATTTTGCGCGGCCTGCGTCGTGGTCGGCGCGGCGAGATAATTCGTGGCTTTCTGGATTTCAGCGCAGCCGCCGAGCGCGAGAGACAGAGAGGCGGCAGAGACGAGAGCAAGGGTTTTCATGGTATAGACACTCCTTCGATTGATCCGATTTGTCCGCCACCGGGACCGGCGGCGTTCTGCATGGCGAGAGACAAGGTGCTTGCGGGATGGTGACGCGCCCAAATGATGACAGTCGCGATCAATGGCGCGACGGGCGCGAGCGCGGGATCAACAGCCGCAATTACTGCGGCGCCTGTGGTGATCCCGAGGTCGATCAAATCTTGCGTGTTGTGTGTCTGAATATCGGTCCAAGCTTTCGATACGCTGTTGTTTCCCAAAAGCGCCTTTGCGCCGATGAAAAACTCGTTTCCCGTAACCGTCTTTCCGCCGACAGATTCGGCGATATTCAGAAGTTCGGCAGGAAGGTCGGCGAGGCTCATTTCTGCACCTGCGCGCTGGCTTGAGAAAACGCCTGCGCCTGCAACTGGCCGATCTTGCCGAGGATGATTTTTTCGACCGCGTCGGGCGTCAACCCGAACCGCGCGAGCGCAGCCGGGACTTGATTCTCGACATAGGCGATGCCCGTTGCCACAAGAGGGTCGCCGACATCGATTTTGCGCGTTGCGAGGTCGCCATTGAGTTTCGCCAGCACGCCGCCCGCCGCTGTCATCGCCGCCGCGTGAATGGCATCGCGGTTCGATTGGTCAACGTCGATCCCGAGCCGCTTGCTGACATAGGCGCAGACGAGGCCGATCAAAGCCGACGCGAGCGCAGAGACGACGGCGAGAAGATAGGGCTGCAATGCCGTCACGAGCGGCATGGCGTCAACGGTGGTTTGCATGGTTTCTGGCCTTTCACAGATGCGGATGAAACGAGAGGAAAAAATCTAGGGACAGCGCGACCAGCGCGACGGCGGCGAGAAGGATTGCAGCGGCGGCGAGATTTTCGATCATGCGAGCGCCTTTTTTGCCAGCGCGAAAAACGCTTCACGCGACGCAAGCCCGTTCACGCCGCCATTGACCGCGCGCGTGACGTGAACCACGTCGTCACGATCCGCGAAGGCGTTGATGTTGTGTTTCTGCCAGTAGAGGCCAGCGGTGAGCGCCGCGACGGGAAACACGCCCGCCGCAAGCGGGTTATCGACAAGATCGACGCCGAGCGCCGCTCCAAACGCGGCGTAGTTCGCGCGGCCCGTCAACTGAATCAGCCCGCGCCCCTTGTAGCGAATACCATCGCCGGGTTGCGTGTTGCCGAGGTCTTTGCGGCCTTCGTAGGCCTCTCCACTGGCATATTCGACCGTCGTTCGAAGGCCTGCGCTTTCGTGCGCGCATTGCGCCAGAAAATGCGCTTGCCGAAGTTTCGTGTTCAGCGCGAACCTGTCGCAGAGTTGCGGAAGGCAGTTCGCGAAACCCTTGATGATTTTCGGATCGCCGTTCGGCGCGACGATATTCAGGACATGCAGCCAATCGGTCGTCATCTGTGGCTCCATATCCACCGCAGCAGCCGGTCCAGACCCGCGCCCGCGATCATCCATACCCACCAAGTCATGCAGGAAACTCCAGAAGCCCATCAGACCCTCGTGCTGCTGCGAACTTCGTTGTCGGGAAAGTCGGGAAGATCGACCGTCTGGCCGGTCAGCGCGTGCGTGCAGTCGCCGAGGAACTGGATTTGCCCGTCGCGGACAAACGAATGACAGACCGTCGTGGAAGCATCCGAGTTGTAGTGCGCGCCCATGTCCGGCGTGTTCACCTTCAGGTGATACGAAGGCGAGAACGTCGGCTTTTCCGGGTCGCCGTTGTAACTCCAGCGCGCGCCACTGAAGTTCGGCTTCTCGACGGATATCTCGTGCTGGCATTTGCAGCCGGGACACCAGAACGCCATGTCCGAGTACTGGTAATATTCCGGGTTGAGTCGCACGAGTTTCGACATTTCAGTAAGTCTCCGTTTCATCGGCGCGCGTAGTGCCGAAAATGCCGCTGGGCATAGCGCCAGCGCGTATAGTGGTTGTGTGCAAACCTGCGTCCGTCCTCATGACCGTGCAGGCTCATGTGGATGTGGCCGACTGCGCTGCTGTCCGTGGAATAGCCGCCCTCGAATCCTGCCAACTGTCGATAGATGCAGCCATAGTCGCCGGTCACATCGACGGCGCGGCCTATCGCGTGGTCGGAAAGATGATGCGTGCCGTAGACATGCGCGTGCGGACGAAAGCCCGAGATCACCGTGAGGCGGCATACGGATGCGATCTGATGGACTTTTGCAGCGAGCGGGCCATAGACGCCGCGCAACAGGCCTTCGCCCCGCGCATGTGCTTGTGCCTGCGCGCCGAGCATGAACCCGCGCGGGATCGAATGACGGATTGCCCGGTTTCGCGTGAGCGCGGGAGTTGGCGCAGGCAGCGACGCCACGCGGACAATCATCATTTCGGGCCGCGCGGTATCGGCGGCGTGAGCAAACGGCGCGCACAAAAGCGCGCTCAGAAAAACAAGAACAGATTTCATCATGGGGTTCCGTATTGCGCGCGGCGCGATGCAAGAATGCTCGCCCAGCGCGTCGCTTTGCCAGCGGTCGAAAGCGTTTCGCGGTAGAGCGTCACGCGGTAGAAATCGCCGTACCAGGGGTAAGGCGTCAGCCCGCACGAGGATGTGGCGTTCGACATGCCCGCCCACATCGTCCCATCGGTCGAAGCCGATGACGGCGACGCATTGCCGATCTGGCCCGAAATCGAATAGGACTGCCAGCCCGCCGCGCAGCCATCGACGCAAATCGAGACGGCCTGATCCGTGTTCGAATATGCCAGCGCCACGACATGCGGCTGGGTCACTGTGAGGTTTGTATTCGACCCGCCATAGACTACCGTTCCTGTCCAGGTGTTTTGGCTTTCACAACCTGCGCCCGCAAAATAAAGCTGGCGGTTGACTTGGCCGAACCCCCATTGACCCACGCCGGTCAGCCCGCTTCCAACAAGCAAGTGAAAATGCCCGTCGCTTGTGGACGTGGACGAATTGAGATCGACGATGAAAACAGCGGACCAATCGCCGATCGGCGGCGTAAAGTTGAACGGCGTGCTACCGTAATAATTCTGCGCGGCGATCAGCGGCGTCGAAGTCGCGCCATCGAACACCCATGCGGGCTGTCCAGAATAGGCGCTGGAATTGAAGCCCGGAGCCGTCGAAACGGACCAATTCGTTCCATTGCCGGATGAATCGAGATAGGAACCGTTGGCGGCGATAAGATCGGAGAGAACGTCTGCCGTGCCGGTCGAAGACCCGGCCCATGCCGCGCCTGCGAATAGCGCCGCGCCGAGGAACGAGAGAAGCTTGTTTTTCATGTGCGTCACCATGCGGTCGTGAGCGCGGATTGATTAACGCCGACCATCGACTGC
>CAIZGR010000098.1 GCA_903932535.1 uncultured Hyphomicrobiales bacterium
CGTCTTCATCGACGGCGACCATGACGGCGAGGCGCCGGCCCGCGACGCGCGCGCCTGCCTGCCCTGGCTCGAGCCGACCGCTATGGTCCTTTTCCACGACCTCGTCTCGCCGTTCGTGGCGAACGGACTGCGCACGCTGGAAAGCGCCGGCTTCAGCGTAATGGCTTATCAAACCGCTCAGATGGTCGGCGTCGCGTGGCGCGGCGACGTCGCTCCCGTGGCGCATCGGCCGGACCCGGCGCAGGAATGGAGCGTCCCGGAGCACTTGCGCGGGATTGCGATCGCCGGCGTGTGACAGCGCCGAAACGTCAAGGGAGGCAAACATGGCTTGGAGCTTCGACCACAGGGCCGCAACCTTCGTTGCGGCGCTGTGCCTGCTCGCGGCGCCGTCCGTCGCCGCGGAAACCCAAAGCGCGCGCGCCGACGACGCGCAGGTCGCGCGCGGGAAGTATCTCGTCTCGATCGCCGGCTGCTCCGACTGCCACACCCCCGGCGGCATGCTCGGCGCCCCCGACATGAAGCGCTATCTCGGCGGCTCGGACGCCGGCTTCTCCATTCCCGGAGAGGGCGTGTTCGTCGGCAACAACCTCACGCCGGACGCAGACACGGGCCTGGGCAAATGGACCGTCGACGACGTCGTCACCGCGATCCGCAAGGGCAAGCGGCCCGATGGCAGCGAACTCAGCGGCGTGATGCCCTCCGCGTCCTTCGCGCATCTGACCGACGACGACGCCTACGCGATCGCGGCGTTCCTGAGGAGCCTGCCGCCGGTCAGCAACAGGATCGTGTCCTACAAGTCGTCGGAGAAGGTCCCGATCGCCGTCTCGGCGGTGCTGCCGCCGGACGCCTACAACGCCCTCCCGGCGGCGCTGAAGTAGGCGTGAGCGTCCCTTCTCCCCGCTCGCGGGGAGAAGGTGGCCGACGGCCGGATGAGGGGCCGCGCGGCCCTCTCCGGATAAATCCGCGCCGCCCCTCACCCCGGCCCTCTCCCCGCTTCGCGGGGAGAGGGGGATCGGCGTCAGTTCTTCGGCCTCAACTCCAGCCCGACGCCCTTGTTGACGAATTGCAGCGTGTAGGCCTGCCTGTAGTCGATGCCGTCTTTGACGACGCCGGCCTCGACCATCTTCTCGTAGAAATCCTTCCAGCGCTCGTCGGTCATGGCGCCGATGCCCTTGGTCAGGGTGTCGCCCGAATCGACGATGCCGTATGCCTTCAGCTTGGCGATCGAGAACGCGATCTGATCGTCCGTCATCTCCGGATTCTCTTTCTTGATCAGCGCGTTCGCCTTGGTGTTGTCGCCATAGAGGTAGTGGTACCAGCCGATCGCGGAGGCGCTGACGAACCTCTGCACGAGGTCGGGCTTCATCTCGACGATTTCCCGGCGGGTGATGATCTCGGTAGAATAGGTCGTGTAGCCATAGTCCGCGAGCAGGAAGGTGTTGGGCCGGAAATGCCCCTGCCGCTCGACCTCGAACGGCTCCGAGGTGATGTAGCCCTGCTGGATGGAATGCGCGTCGACGATGAACGGAGCCGAGTTGAAATTGTACGGCTTGATGTTCTCATCCTTGAATCCGTAGGCGAGCCGCATCCAGGCCCAGAACGTGTTGACCGCGCCGGCGCTGACGAAGGCCGGGTTGGCTTTCGACAACTGCTCCCATTTGTCGAGGCCGACGCCCGGGTGCGACATGAAGCACTGCGGGTTCTTCTGGAAGTCGGCGGCGACGGCGATGGTGGGGATGTTGTTCTGCACGGCGAGGAAGTCGCCGATCATGTCGCCGCCCATGAAGAACTCGATCTTGCCGGCGATCAGCAGCATGCCGCCGTTCGAGGTCGGCCCGCCCTGGAGGATCGTTACGTCGAGGCCGTTTTGCGCGTAGGTGCCGTCGACCAGCGCCTGATAATAGCCGCCCGCCTCGGGGTCGGCGAGCCAGTTGGTGCCGAAGGTCACCTTGTCGAGCGCCAGGGCCGGCCCGGCGAGCCCCAGGGTCGCCGCCACGGCGGCGATGATCGCGACGCGCATTCGAGAGGTCTCCTCAAATTCGGTTCGGAGGCGCCGAAACGCGTGCGATGCCTCCCCATATCGCCGGGGGAAAACGCCGTCTCCCGCCCGCATTTTCGCGAAGGCGCCGCTCTGCGATTCGCCCTGCTGCGCGTACCATACGAACGCGATTCGCTCGCGTCGAATCCTAAGTTCACGAAGCCCGTGTCCCGAGGCCCGCGTGGCCGGGACCGCTCAAACCGGAGTTCGCCCATGCGCATCTGGATCAAGGACCCGCTCGCGATCCTCGCGCCCGGCGCCGAACGCGGCGTCGTGGTCGAAGGGGCTCAGATCGTGGAATGCGTCGCCCGCGGACGCTCCCCGGCGCAGCCCTGCGGGACCACGTTCGACGCCGGCCGCCATGTCGTCCTGCCGGGCCTCGTCAACGCGCATCACCACTTCTACCAGACGCTGACCCGCGCCCATCCGGCCGGCGCGGGCAAGGACCTGATCCCCTGGCTGGTCGCGATGGAGCGCGTGTGGGACCGGATGACGCCGGACGCGCTCCGACTCGCAGTCCGCATGGCGCTGGTCGAGCTTCTGCTCTCCGGCTGCACGACGGCGGCCGACCACCACAACATCTTCCCGCCCGGCCTCGAGAACGCGATCGACATCGAGGTCGAGGAGGCCCGGGCGCTGGGCCTGCGCATGACGGTCGGCCGCGGCTCCATGGGCGTTTCCGAGAAGGACGGCGGCCTACAGCCCGATTCGATCGTGCAAGGCGCGGACGCGATCCTCGCCGACAGCGAGCGCGTCCTCGCGCTCTACCACGACCCGGCGCCCGGCGCGCTCGTGCGCGTCGCGCTCGCGCCCTGCTCGCCGCTTGCCGTGCCGCAGCGCGTGCTGATGGAATCGGCGGCGCTCGCCGACCGCTGGGACGCCCGCCTGCATTGTCATCTCTGCCAGTCGCCGGACGAGGACGCCTACGCCATGGAGGCGTTCGGCCGGCGTTCGGTCGATCTACTGGAGGAGGCCGGGTGGCTCGGGCGGCGAACCTGGGTCGCGCACGGAATCCATTTCAACGGCGGCGAGATCG
The DNA here is from genome assembly GCA_903932535.1 of uncultured Hyphomicrobiales bacterium. Lineage (GTDB taxonomy): Bacteria > Pseudomonadota > Alphaproteobacteria > Rhizobiales > Beijerinckiaceae > Roseiarcus. The sequence goes on from CAIZGR010000098.1 coordinate 3,075, forward strand.
GCCGGCTCGGGCAGGCCGGGGTCGGCGTCTGCCATCTCGCGGCGGCCGACATGGCCTTCGGCGCCGGGATCTGCCCGACGAAGGACCTCGAGGCGGCCGGCGCCGCCGTCGGCCTCGGCGTCGACGGCTCGGCCTCGAACGATTCCTCGAACCTGATGGAGGCGGCGCGCCATGCGCTCATGCTGCAACGCCTGCGCTGGGGCCACGCCGCGGTCGGCCCCTACGACGCGTTGCGCTGGGCGACGGAGGGCGGCGCGCGCTGCCTCGGCCGCGACGACGTCGGCCGCATCGGCGCCGGGATGCAGGCCGACCTCGCGCTCTATAAGCTCGACGAACCGCGCTTCTCCGGCGCCCACGACCCGATCGCCGCGCTCGTCCTCTGCGGCGCGACCCACGCCGACCGGGTGATGGTGGCGGGGCGCTGGCGGGTGATCGACGGGCGGCCCGAGGGCGTCGACCTCGAAGCGCTGATCGCCAGGCACAAGGCGGCGGCGCGGGCGTTCGGATGACGCGAGCGCCGGAGCGCCAGCCGGTCGGAACCGCCTCGAGGCGCTCGACGCGCTCGATGCCGGCTTCGTCCAAACGCGACCCGAACGAGAAATTCGTTCTTGAATAAATTTTAGATCAAGAGCCTATTCGGCCTTGGCGGAACATCGTCAACATATCACACGTTGCTTCTACAGGCGACTATCGGGATGCCGGTCGCGTTTCGGGCCGGACGTGTGGCCAACCGGCGCAGATGCGAAGTCATTTATTTGATGTTGGAGGGGCAAGAATGAAACTCGGAGCTTTCCTATTTGGCGCGGCGTTGGCCTGCGCGGCCAGCGGCGTGGCGCATGCCGGCGCGATCAGCTACGAACTGACGGGCATCGGGGACGGCACGCTTGACGGAGCCGCGTATTCCGGCCCGTTCGAAATCGTCGCGATCGGTCAGACGAGCGGCGTACAAGCAGTAACTTTTCCGGGTAACGCTTTTGTCAATGGCGCTTTCCCATTCGGGGGGCCGTGGACTGCACCCCTACCCTGAGACACGCTTAATGTGGTGACACAGCTTCTCTCTGGCTGATCTGGTTGCCCCTGTCCCTTTGGAGGTCGGCTTCGAACTCCGCCGGGGGCTTGTAGCCGAGCGCCGAGTGCAGGCGCGTGGCGTTGTAGACGGTTTCGATGAAGGCGCCGATGTGGCGCCGGGCGTCGTCGATGTCGGCGTAGGCTCTGGCGTAGACCTCCTCCTGC
>CAIZGR010000099.1 GCA_903932535.1 uncultured Hyphomicrobiales bacterium
CGGGACGAAGGACTTCGTCAACAAGCGCACGGGAGAAGTGTCGCGCGTGCCGAAGGGGATCGATCCGGGCTGGGCGCAGAACCCGGGCGCCAGCCGGACGCAGAACGCCGCCGACCTCATCGCCTCCCGGCTCGACGCGATGAGCGACGACGCGCGCCAGGCCGCCGCCGCCGACCTCGCCGACTCCTGGCTCGTCAAGAGGATCGCGTCGGGGACGGTTCCGTTCGACCCGACGTCGACCGATCCGGACATGGTGTCGCGCGGAAAGATCGCGGCGCCGTTCGCGGTCGCGGCCGCGCGGGTGGCGGAGCAGCTCGGGGTCGAGTCGCGGGTCGTGCGGGTGAGGGTGAAGGAGGCGGCCGCCCTTCGACTGGCTCAGGGCAAGGGGCTGCCCGACGGGTGGGCGGCGACGGCGCAGAGCCTGATCGAGTTCGGCCGCGTCGCGAAGCGCGAGCCGGGCGAGGGCGCGGCGGCGCGGATCGCGCTCACCGGCGGGGGCTTCGAGGCGTGGCTGATCGCGCCCGAGGATTCGCCGGGAGCGATCGTGCTCGAGCGGCTGTGGAGCCCGGAAAAGCCCTCCGGCGGCGGATCGCCATAGAAGCCCGCTGAGCGGCCTCGGGCCGTTCCGGCTCCGGAGCGACGCCGAAAAATTTAAAAGTGGATTTGAAAGCCCTCAGGCGGTCTGGCGGGCATTCTGAGCGGGGAGGAGTCTCGGGCGGCCGGCTTCGGCGTGGCGCGCCCTCACCGGACCGCTTCGCGGTCTGTCCTCTCCCGCAAGCGGGCGAGGGTGGGGGTGAGACGTCTCACCCTCAAACCGGGACGGCGGGCGCGGCAAGGATGCGCCATGCCGACCCCGACCGCAACCCCGGCCACCGCGACCTGCTCCGGCCTCCCGCTCGCCCTCGCCGCCGACGGCCAGGCGCCGGAGTGGGTGCAGCTCATGCCGGCCGGGCCGGCGATCGAGGGGCGCGACGGGCGGGCGTGGACGATGGCCGATCCGGTCGCGGTGGCGCGCCGCTCGGGCGTGCCCTTCGCCTTCGACTGGGAACACGGCCAGGATCTGCTCGCGCCGACAGGCCAGCCGGCGCCTGCCGCCGGTTGGGCCGCAGCGCTCGCTGTCCGTGGCGGCCAGATCTGGGCCCAGGTCGAGTGGACCGAGAAGGCTCGCGCGGCGATCGCCGCCCGGGAATACCGTTTCGTCTCGCCGGCGTTCCGGCACACCGCCGCGGGCGAGGTGGTCGACATCGTCGGCGCCGGGCTCGTCAACCGGCCGAACTTCGACATGACCGCGCTGGCGCGCGCCCTCACCCCCAGCCCCTCTCCCGCAAGCGGGCGAGGGGAGACAGGAGAACCCATGAAAGAGCTGCTCAAGGCGCTCGGCCTGGCCGAGACCGCGACGGAAGCGGAGGCGCTGACGGCGCTGAACGCGCTCCGGACCTCGACCGCGCAGCCCAGCCTGGAAAAATTCGTGCCGCGCGCCGATTACGAGGTCGCGGTGAACCGGGCGAACGCGGCTGACGCGACGCTCGCGGCCCAGGCCAAGGCCGGGCACGAGGCGAAGGTGGCCGCGGCGATCGACGGGGCGGTCAAGGCGGGCAAAATCGCGCCGGCCTCGCGCGACTTCTATCTCGCGACCTGCGCCACCGCCGACGGCCTCGCGTCGTTCGAAAAATTCGTCGCCGGCGCGCCGAGCGTGTTCGGCGTCCTCGACCTGAGGGACGAGCCGGGCAAGGGCGGCGTCGCGCTCAACGCCGAGCAGAAGGCGGTCGCCAGGTCGCTGGGCCTCCCCGAGGCCGAGTTCGCGAAGTTCGTCGCGGCGTAACCCTCACCCGGCGCTTCGCGCCACCCTCTCCCGCAAGCGGGCGAGGGGATTGAACGGAGTTCGACATGACGGCTCTCTCGGCGCCCCGGCTCATTCGGGAGCGGTACACGACCCGGGTCCGGCGGTTCCCGGTCGCAGCCGGCGCGACGATCTGGCAGGGCGCGATGGTCGCGCTCGTGACCACGGGCGGCGTGACCTACGCCGAGCCGGCCGCCGCGACGGCGGGGCTCGTGATCGTCGGCGCGGCGCGCGAAACCGCCAACAACCTCGGCGGCGCGGCCGGGGCGATCAACGTCGGCGTCGAGAACGACGCCTGCATGATGAACAACGACGCGACGAACCCGGTGACCGCGGCGCTGATCGGCCAGTCGGTCTACGTGGTCGACGACAACACCGTCTCCGCCTCCTCGAGCTCGGGCGCGCGGCCGGTCGCGGGCGTGCTGTTCGAGATGGACCCGGTCACCGGCCTGCCCTGGGTGAAGTTCACGAGCTGACCCCCCTCATCCGGCGCTTCGCGCCACCTTCTCCCTCGAGCGGGAGAAGGGTTTCAAAGAGGCTTTGAAACATGCCGCAGATCATTACGCCGCAGGTGCTCGCGGCGATCTTCCAGGGGTTCAGCTTCGTCTTCAACGACGCGCTGAAGGGCGTCACGCCGCTCTATGCGGACATTGCGATGGACGTGCCGTCCAGCACGACGGCCGAGAACTACGGCTGGCTGGGCCAGATGCCGCGCATGCGGGAATGGGTCGGCGACCGGGTCGTCCAGTCGCTGAACGCCTACGGCTACCAGATCGTCAACAAGACCTTCGAGACCACGATCGGCGTCAAGCGCGAGCAGATCGAGGACGATCAGTACGGCCTCTTCAACCCGATCTTCGCCGAGCTCGGCCGCAGCGTCGCGCTCTTTCCCGACGAGCTGTGCTTCCCGCTGTTGTCGAACGGCTGGACGAACCTCTGCTACGACGGGCAGCCGTTCTTCTCCTCCGCCCACCCGGTCCTCGACGCCAACGGGAACCTGACGACCGCGTCGAACCAGTCGGGCGGCGCGCCGGCGACGCCGGCGACGACGCCGGCGTGGTTCCTGATCGACAAGAGCCGGGCGCTGAAGCCGATCATCCACCAGAAGCGGCGGCCGTTCGAGTTCGTGTCGAAGACGAGCGAGCAGTCGTCGGACCTGGTGTATCAGCGCAACGAGTTCCTCTACAGCGTCGACGGCCGCGTGAACGCGGGCTACGCGCTCTGGCAATTGGCCTACGGCTCGACCGCGGCGCTGACGCGGCCGAACTTCCGGGCGGCCTACGAGGCAATGATCACCTTGCGCGGCGATTACGGCCGCCCGCTCGGCATCGTGCCGACCGAGATCTGGGTCGGGCCGTCGAGCCACATGATCGCCCGCGACCTGTTCGAGACCGACTTCCTGCCGGTCGACGGCGCGCCCGGCGAGGCGGCGCTCTCCGGCGCGGTCGGCATGATCGCTAACGCCGACAAGGGGCTGGTCAAGGTGCGGATGACGCCCTGGCTGCCGTAACCGGACGACAGACGGCGGACGACGGACGACAGGAGGGCGCAGTGGCGAAGGCGAAGGTCGACGACGAGAGGCCGGCGGGGCGGGCGGACGAGTGGATCCGGGTGACCGGGCCGGCCGGCGGGCGCGAGGTCGCCGGGCTGATGTTCGGCGTCCCCGGGCGGCTCCTGGAGCTCTTCTCGATCTCGGCCGGGCAGCTCGCGCAAATCGAGGCCGATCCGGGCCTGACCGTCGCGCGCATTCAGGTCGGGCGCAAGGCGGCCTGAGCCTCACCCGGCGCTTCGTGCGCCGGCCCTCACCCGGCGCTTCGCGCCACCCTCTCCCGCAAGCGGGCGAGGGGACAAGAGCTTCGCGGGGCTTCGACACCCCCGCGGAGGCGCCCCTCACGGGCGGTTTCCTCCCAGGACTGCCGGGGCCACGTTCCACGCGGCCCCGGCCTTTTCCCCCTCTTTCCCGCGAGCGCGACCTTGGCCTATGCCGCCGAATCCGACCTGGACGCGAAGTGGGGCGCGGAAGCCGTGACGCTCGCGGCGTGGAACGACGCGCTCGTTCCGCCCGGGCGCGACGAGACCCGCGTCGCCGCCGCGCTGACCGGCGCGGGCGCCGTGATCGACGGCTATCTCGGGCGGCGCTACACGCTGCCGATCTCGCCCTCGCCCTCGGCGCTCGCCCTGCTCGTCGCGCTGAACGCAGACCTCGCGATGGGCCAGCTCTGCAACACCCCTGCGACCCGGACCGAGATCGTCGCCGACGCCGAGAAGCGGGCGCTCGCCTTCATGCGCGACGTCGCGAAGGGCGACGCCGCCATCGACGTCGTGACGCCGGCGGCCTTCGGGCCGCCGCTCTCGCCCGGCGAGGCCGCGCTCGTCCGGCCCCTCGACGAGGCGGCGCCGCATTTCGCGGCGCGCGACCGATGGAGGGGCTTGTGACCGGCGTCTCGATCACGATCGAAGGCCTCGACGTCGCGAAGTCGAAGCTCTCCTCGCTGGCGCGGCTCGAGTTTCACGAGCTGATGGACGGGCTGGCGCGGATGGGCCAGCAGCAGACGCAGCGGCGCATCGAGGAAGAGAAGACCAGCCCTGAGGGCGCGGCCTGGAAGCCGAACCTCGCCGGCACGCCGATTCTGTTCAAGACCGGCGCGCTCGCCCGCTCGGTCGACCATGCGGCGACGGCGACGCAGGCGACCTGGGGCGTCCCGGCGGCTCCGGTCGCCGGGCGCCCCTACGCCCGCATCCATCAGTTCGGCGGCGTGATCACGCCGAAGAACGGGGCGGCGCTGAAGTTCTGGTGGCAATCGGGCGGTCACGTCGAGTTCGCGATCGTGAAGAAGGTCACGATGCCGGCGCGGCCATACCTGGGCGTGTCGGCTGAGAACGCGGCCGACCTCGAGCAGGCGGCGGCGAAATTCATCGAGAGGTACTGGTGATGGACAATCGGTTTTCGCATCTGATGGTCGGGCCGGCGAAGTTCGGCGGCTTCGTCGTCGGCGAGCCGCGCCCCAGCGGCCAGCTTGTCCCCGTGTTCGGAGGCTCGCTCGACGACTGCCTCGCCTTCGTGCGGTCGCAGTTCGCGACGGCTGCGTTCGAGACCTGGTCGCCGCTCCCGGGCGAAGGCGAGCCGGCGCCGGCCGCCATCCCGGCGCGCCGCGCCCGCAGGGCCGCTCCTTCCGCACCGGCGGCCGAGGCCTGACATGGCGACTCCCGCCGACCTGCGCGACGCCGTC
>CAIZGR010000100.1 GCA_903932535.1 uncultured Hyphomicrobiales bacterium
CGGCCTTCCTTGCTCAGATCCGCATAGAACTCGGACTTGAAGTCCCAGGTGCCGACCGGCCCCAGCGTCGCGCCGTTGACTCGCTTCTTGCCGCCGAGCGTGATCGAAACCATGGTTGGCACGCTCGCGATCGCCGGCCGGCTCCAGCCCGGCATGCCCTTGATGGCATAAGCGCGACTGCGCAACCGCGTGAACTCGTATACCTGGTTGGCGCGACCGCCATCGCCGGCGTCGATCGCCATCGCCTCGATCAGCCGGCGGTTGCCGAAGCCATCCTCGAAGCGCTCCTCGTAGACCTCGAGCAGCTTGCGGAAGGCCCCGCCTGTCGGGTCGGTCGTGTCACCCTCGAGCCAGCGCGCGCCGATCACCCAGCTCTGCGCATCCGGCGCCCAGGCATCGATGTGGACCCAGATGCCGGAGTGCTGGACGTCCGCGCCGGCGGTCAAAAGCAGTCCCAGCGGCGGAATGCGATTCTCGGCGAAATCCTCCCGGCGCTCGAAGAGCCGGATGTGATCAGGCGCGTCGCCGCGGACTTCGTAGGGCAGCCCGAGCGTCTGATTGACGAATTTCTTGAGCTCGCGTTCCTTGCCGTCCGCGGCGACGAACTCTTCGGCGATCTTGTCCCAGGTCGTCAGTTGGGAAATCAGCGCATCGACGTGAAAGCTGGGATAGAGCCCGTCGGCATTCGTCGGAATGAACCGACCCGCGCGCACCAGCGCGGTTTTCTCATAAGCTTCGATCGGCCGTCCGCAGCACTGCGCAGCATAATAGGCCTTGTACGGCGGCTTTTTCTCGAACCGGAGATGCTTGAACTCGAACGCGATCTCCTCACCGCACTGCGGGCAGCGCACATGCCAGAGCCGGCGATCGCCCGCCTGGTAGAGCGCGTCGATGCGCGATGCGCCGGCGAGCGTCGGCGTCGACAGCGCCAGCATGTGATAGTCGCCGCTGGCGTGAAACGCGACGAAGCGCTTCTCGAACAGGCCCCAGGGATCGCCCTGCCCGTCCAGGTCCTCCGCCCACTCGTCGATCTCGTCGCCGATGCCGATTTTCAGCGACTTGGACTTCAAGTCCGTCGCCGAATTGGCATTCATCAGGACCAGCGATCCGCCGGGAAACTTCTTGCGCGTCGACGTCGAGCCGGTCGCCGACCGCGACGTCTGGCGGCTGATGCGCGCCTTCAGCGCCGGCGTCTGATCGATCGCCGGCGTCAGCTTCTCGGCGTTGAACTCCTGCAGCGCGTCGATCGTCGGCAGCACGTAGCCGATGCGCGCCGGCGCGGCGGAAACGTAGGCGCCGACGAGGCCGATGGCGGCCACCGAAACACCCGTCTGCGCCGACTTCCGCACGACCGCGAGGTTGTGCGGCGAATCCGGCCCGAGCGCATCGACGATATCGGCGACGTAGGGCGTCAGCGACGGATCCCAGCGACCGCCGGCACGCGGTCCGTCCGGCACGACCAGGTTCGCCGCCATCCATTCCGACGGCACCAGCGGCGCTGGCGGCGCGAAAATCGCGGCCAGCGTCGCGGCAATGATCGGCAGAGCGCTCTTGTACCCGGTCACGATGGCTTGCCGTCCTCGATCTCGTCGTCTTCGGCCGTCGCCAGCAGGGTCATCGACTGCTTCAGCGTCTCGCGCAGCTGCCGCGACCGCTTTTTCAGCTCCTCGCGGATCGCTGCCACGCCGCCGCGCGACATCGCAGCGCCGAGGTCTTCCGCGAACGTCTGCAGCTGGTCGATGTCGCGCACCATCGCCTCGGCGCAGCGGCTCATCGCATCGGTCACGTCGTCGATCGCCAGAAGCTGGCCGCGCTGCTTCTCGATCTCGATCTGCTTCAGATCGGCGTCGTAGCCGGCCTTACGGGTCAGCTCTTTCGTGTAGGTGGGATCGCGCTCGACGCCCGCCGGAAGGCTCTGCGCGAGCAAATCGCCACGCGTCTCGCGAACCGTCGATCTGGCAAGAAGCCGCGCCGGATCGGTCGTTTCGTTGGCCGCCTCGTCGTAGGCGGCCAGGCTGAAGACCTTCTCGCGACCGCGCTGGGCGGTTGTGAGCCTCCCCTCGCCCACCAGTCGCGCCAGTTTCTCCGAAATCGTCTGTTTGGTGACACCCTTGATGCGTGCCGCCTCGGTCACGCTCACCAGCACCGCCGGACTGTCAGGAGTACCCGCGTGCATTGTCAGGTCCGTCAGGGATCGTCAGGTCAGCTTTTTTGCTGCCTCACTGGAAAAATGTCGGCGATCGAATTACCAGATC
>CAIZGR010000101.1 GCA_903932535.1 uncultured Hyphomicrobiales bacterium
CTTGTCCGAAAGGACATTGGTGTCGACGTCGCCGGCTCCGCCGGCTCCGCCCCCGATCGAGCCGCCGTTCGTCAGGTTCCCGATCGCTCCCGCGTTCGACACGCCCGCGCCGCCGACGGCGCCGTCGTCGAAGGATCCGCCGCCCATGCCGCCGACGATCGTTCCGCCCTTCGAGTTGTCGAGCGCGCCGACCATGGCGCCGCGGGCGTTGGAAATCCCCGCGCCGCCTGCGGCGCTGCCGAAGGGGCTGGGGCCGCCGCCTTCGCCGCCGTCGATCGCGCCGGCGTTGGCGAGCGTCGAGATCTTTCCGGAGTTGGCGACGCCCGCCGCGCCCGCCGCGCTCGGACCCCCGTAGACGGCTTCGGCCCCCGCGGCGCCGACGATCATGCCGCTGTTGTTCAGGGTCCCGATCGTGCCCGCGTTCGACGCGCCCGAGCCGCTGGCGGCAGGCGAGAAGGACCCGCCGCCGTATGCGCCCATGATCGCGCCGCTGTTCGTCAGCGTGACGATCGCGCCAGCATTCGAGATGCCCGCCCCGCCGGGCAGGCCGTCGTAGCCTTTGTAGCGGCCGGCGTCGCCGCCGTCGATCGCGCCGCTGTTGGCCAGCGCCGTGATCCGGCCCGTATTCGACACGCCGGCGCCGCCCGCGCCGTTCACGCCGTACCAGGACGAGTTCGAGCCGCCGGGGCCGCTGTCGCCGCCGTCGATCGCGCCGGCATTGGTCAGGAAGGAGATCGCGCCCGCGTTGGAAACGCCCGCGCCGCCCGCGCCGGCCTGCCCCTGTCGCCATGTCGTGCCGGAAGCGGGGCCGCCTTGACCGCCGCCGATCGTTCCCCCGGCCTGAACGGCGAGCAATCCGATCGTTCCGCCTCTCGCGTTCCACACGCCGTCGCCTCCCCGGTACCCGGAAGGCGCGGGATCGCGCCCGAAGCGGCCGCCGCCGCCGCCGCCGATCGCGCCGGCGTCGGTCAGCGTCGTGACTGTCTGCCAGTTCGCCACGCCGGCGCCGCCCGGCGCGCGGGAGGGGGCTCCGCCGTCGATCGCTCCGCCGTTCGTCAGGATCGAGATCGAACAGGCGCGGGCATCGACGCCGCCAGGCTTCCCCGCAATCTTGCCGCTGCTCGTCACGGCGATCGCCCCGCCGTTGCTCCGGACCGGGCTTGTGACCGTCGTGGCGATCGTCTGGAGCGAGGGGACGCAAGCGGCGCGCGCGCCGCCCGGGATGCCGAGCGCCGCGAGGACGCCGACAATCGCTGTCAAAACGAGCAGGGCCGTCAGTCGCATATCGAGCCTCCAGAAGTGCGTTCTGATTTTCGGAACGAACGGCGATCTCAAGGCGAGCAGGTTGCGGTCGGCAAGACAGTATCGGCGTACCGGCGATTGATCTCGATGGACTTTCAGAGCCGTTCGTCCGACTTCGGCGTCGATCATGTCACGACAATAATCGAATAATCAAGGCATGTCTGTTGCCTCTCGCGGAAAGAAAGATATGATTTTATTTATTTATTCATATCGCCTGTATCGAATAATCTTGCACGGCGACCGCGAGCGCCTTGCCGGAAAGACGTTCGACTTGGCTCTCGACTTTTCACCTGGGTCTTGCAGAATATCGTCTTGATGTCGTTTATTCTGTTGACGGCGAGTCCAACGCAACGGCAGTGCGCGACAATGAGCGGCGACCCGCCGGATTTGTCAAGACGCGCGTTCCCCCCAAACGCGCCGGCGGCGGGAAGCGTCCGCGGAAGCTCCGGGCCTGCGCCGCAAGATCGGCCCGCCAACCCATCCGCCGACGCGGCCGAAGGGGTCGCCGGAGTTCGATCGATACAGATGTCGACCAGAGTCCCACCGAGGTAGATATATTTTCATATAAATATCGACGCTCAGTTTATAAATTTACATTTATGGCCATAACTGCCGTCTCGCAGGCGAAAGTCGAGTTTCTTGACCACTTCGGCGCAAAAGATATTCGAAAGATAACATAATAACGTTAATATTAAGACATATAAATAATTGTAAGAAGTTGATTAGTCAAAAAAATCAGTTAATATCTCTCGTCGTTAATGATCCACTCGCGGAAGAGTCTGTTTTCCGCACCGGATGGCGTGTCTAGCAATCGATTCCAGCGAAAGTGAAAGTCCATGCAGAACTGTCGCCGGCCAGTCGACAAAAAGAAATCTGCCGAAAGCATCGCGCCCGGGACGCTCGCCGGAGCGCCGGGCAAAGTCCACCACGAACGCCGGTCGGAGCGCCAGCCTCTCTTTGCGGTCTGCGCGCCGGGGAAACGGCGTCGATTGATCGCTGTTCTCTTTGCCATAAACCTTCTGTCGACCGGAGCGCCAGCGATGGCCGGTTCGCTTCCGATCTGGGGGCAGAATTATGCGTTGACATTCTACGATAACTTCAAATCGCCGGATTGGGATAAATATCCGGCCGCGAGTGCCACAATCAAGTGGTGGAACTGGGGGCAGTGCTGCATGACGACCACGGATGGGACGTCTACGCAAGCGTATCCCGACACCGTCGGCGTCGACCCCTACGCAATCGGCGTCAACGGGATGAAGACCGGTCTAAATATCAGGCTCATCGAAAAAGATAAAACATGGGTGACCGGAATTCTCACTTCGGTGGACTCGACAGAAAACAAGGGCTTCACGCAGACTTACGGGTATTTTGACATCGAGGCGAGGATGTCGGCTGGCCCTGCCACATGGCCGGCCTTCTCGCTCCAGTCCATCGGGAGTCCAAACACAGAGATCGACATTGAATTCTACGGGTCTACGCCAACATTAATCTACTATACGCTCCATGACAAAGCGTGTGAAAAGTCTTGTGCTATTTCTCAGTCCCAAGATTGGGGTCTGCCAAACATGACGTACGGTTTCCATAATTACGGCTTGCTTTGGACGCCGAAGACGATCAGTTTCTATTTCGACGAACAGTTGCGTTGGTCGACGCCTACGCCCTGGTACTTCAACATTCCGATGGAACTGATCCTCGACAACGGTATCGGCAACGGGCAATCGACAACGGGGCAAGCGTCAGGCGCGGATTTTCAGATCGAATACGTCCAGGTCTTCAAGCTCCCCGCGACGTCCGCTTTCACGACCGCGGAAGACTTGGCGCCTTCCGTGCCGGAAGCGCCGACTTGGGCGGCAACGCTCTCGGGTTTCGCCATTCTTGTCCTTGCGGGCTGGCGCAGGACGCGAACCGCCGTCAAGCGCGCCCAAAGCCTCTGATTCGGTCCGGCGCGGTACGCATGGCGGCTCAAAATGTCGCGGTCGCCGGGTCGGGACCCATGCGGCCGTCGGTCTTGTCGAGCGTCCGCATCCGGCGCAGGTCTTCGGCGTCGAGGCGGAAGTCGAACACAGCCGCGTTCTCCTTCAGGCGCTCGGGCCGGACGGACTTCGGGATGACGATGAGATCGTTGTCGAGATGCCAGCGGATCACGGCCTGCGCCGGCGTTTTCCCATGCTTGGCGGCGATGTCGACGATCACCGGGTCGGCGAGGACCGCGGCCCGTCCGAGCGGGCTCCACGATTCCGTCCTGACGCCGAGCTGGTCGTGGAGGGCGCGCAGCGCCTCCTGCTGAAAGCGCGGGTGAAGCTCGATCTGGTTGACCGACGGGACGACGCCGGTCTCGCCGATGATCCGCTCGAGATGGTCGCGATTGAAATTGGAGACGCCGATCGAGCGGACCCGGCCCTCGTGCTGGACGCGGACGAGCGCTTTCCAAGTCTCGACATAAAGGCCGGCGCGCGGCCTCGGCCAGTGGATGAGGTAGAGATCGACCGACTCGCGCCGAAGCCGCTTCGCGCTGGCGTCGAAAGCTCTCAGGGCATTGTCGTAGCCGTGGTCGCCGTTGCCGAGCTTGGTCGTGATGAAGATGTCCGGCCGATCCCTGAGCGCGTCGCCGACGCCCTCTTCGTTGTGGTACATCGAGGCCGTGTCGATGAGCCGATAGCCTTCGGCGACCGCTTGCCGGACGACTTCTGCCGTCGCCTCCGGCGGGGTCTGGAAGACCCCGAGTCCGAACTGCGGAATGGAAACATCGTCGTTGAGGACGACGGTCGTCTGTTCCGCCATGGCGCGCTCCTCGGCCGGCTTGGGAGGCTCGCCTGGATTATCGCCGATCCGGGGCCGGCGGCGCAAGCGCCTAATCGAGCGAAGCTGGTTTTCACCACGAAGGACACGAAGCACCACAAAGACTTCGTGTGTCTTCGTGTCCTTGGTGGTGAACGAATCAGCCCCGCCCTTCGCTCCTGCCGAACTTCGCCTTCAGCGCGGCGACCACGTTCGGCGGCGCGAAGGGGGAGGCGTCGCCGCCCATCGAGGCGATCTGGCGCACGAGCGTCGCGGTGATCGGCCGCACCGGCGAGGAGGCGGGCAGGAACACCGTGCGCAGCTCCGGCGCCATCGCGCCGTTCATGCCCGCCATCTGCATCTCGTAGTCGAAGTCGGTCGAGTCGCGCAGGCCGCGGAAGATGATCGTGGCCCCGGCCTCGCGCGCGGCCTCGATCGCCAGTCCCGAAAAACTCAGGACGTCGAGCGCGCAGCCCGCGCCTTCTAGAACCGGCGCCGCGGCCTCGCGGATCAGCGCGAGCCGCTCGGCGACGGTGAACAGCCCGACCTTGTTCGGATTGGAGCCGACGCCGATCACCAGCCGGTCGCACAGCGTGCTCGCGTGGTCGATCACGTCGAGATGCCCGTTGGTCATCGGGTCGAAGGAGCCGGAGAAAAAGCCGGTGCGGATCATGGATACGAGTTAACCCGCCCGGCGCGCCGCCACAAGGCGCCGCGAGCGCATTGCGCGCGGCGCCCGGCGCGGGCAGAGTGCCGCCGACCGACTAGGGAGGATTGTTTTCCGTGAACGCCGACGACCTGCGCGCGCTTCAGGCGCCGATCAAGGACCGCTACCGCGCCGAGCCGGAGGCCGCGCGCATCACTCTGAAAGCCCGCGGCGAGCTCGATTCCGCTTCGATCGCCTGCAAGGTCGAGACCGGGCGCGCGCTGGCGGCGGGGCTGCATCCCGCGACCGGCGGCAGCGGGCTCGAGCTCTGCTCCGGCGACATGCTGCTAGAGGCGCTGGTCGCCTGCGCCGGCGTCACGCTGAAGGCGGTGGCGACCGCGCTCGGCGTGCCGTTGCGCTCAGGAAGGGTGCTCGCGGAGGGCGATCTCGACTTCCGCGGCACGCTCGGCGTTGCGAAAGACGCCCCCGTCGGCTTCACCGACATCCGCCTGACCTTCGAACTCGACACCGACGCGCCGCAGGACCAACTCGATTCGCTGCTCAAGCTCACCGAGCGCTATTGCGTCGTGCTGCAAACGCTGAAGCGCCCGCCTTCGATCGAGGCCCGCATCGCGCAAGGGTGAGGCCGGAAGGGCGGCGTCTCGCCGTCCCTGGCGCGCTCTCCGACCCAACGGGTGAAACTCCGCGAATGCCGCACGCGCCCGCCTCGCCGCCCGTTCACCGTATTGCGATCTCGATCAGCGACGGCCCGTCGCGCCGGAGCGCTGCGGCGACCGCCGCCGTGATCGCGTCGCGGTCGTCCGCGCGGGCCGACGGCACGCCCATCGAGGCGGCGAGCGCCTGGAAATCGATCGCAGGCCCGTTAATCTCCATGCCGACGAACCGGCCGGCGACGGCGTTGGAATAGCCGAGGCTCTTGGCCACGTTCTGAAGCACCCCGTAGCGGCGGTTGTTGAACACGAAGTACAGAACCTTCGCCCGATGGCGCGCGGCGCTCCACAGCGCCTGCGGCGAATACATCGCGCCGCCGTCGCCGGCGAACGAAACAACGAGGCCGGCGCCGGCGAGCGACGCGCCGACCGCTGCCGGCTGGTTGCAGCCGAGCACGCCGCCGCGGGAGAAGAAATAGCGTCCGGGCCGGGTCGTCAGCAGGTCCTGCACCTTGCCGAAAGTCGCAGCCGAGTCGTTGGTGATCAAGGTGTCCGGGGGCAGGGCGTCGAGCGCCGCCAGCACCGCGGCGTCGGGCGAAAGGGGGAGCGCGGTCTCCAGCAGGATTTCCGCCCGCAGCGCGTCGTGCGCTGCGCGCATGCGGCCGGCGCGCGCGTCGAGCCTCGCCTCGACCGCCGCTCGATCGAGGAGGTGGCCGAGCCGTTCGGCCGCGGCCGTCAGCGTCGCGCCGATGTCGCCGAGCAGCGCCATGTCGGCTGCGTGCTCGCGCCCGAACGCTTCCGGATTGTCGGCGACATGCAGCACCATGACGCCCTCGGGCACCGGCTCGGCGGCGCGATAGGGATAGGCGACCAAGGCCCGGCCGCCGACCAGCACGATCGCCTCGGCGTGCTCGAAATGCGCGCGCATGACGGCGAAATCGGGCTTCAGCACCCCCGCCCAGCAGGGATGGGCGGCGGGAAAGGCGGCGCGCGAGGTGAGCTGCGTGCCCCACACCGGAAAGCCGCCCGCTTCCGCGAAGGCGACGAGGCCCGGACTGACGGAGGCCGGAAGGTCGTCGCCGAGCACGATCAGAACCCGGTCGGGATCGAGCCCGGCGAGCTTTTCGGCGAGCAGCCCCGCGTCGGGCGACGGGCCGACCCGGGGCGGCGCGGAAGCCGGCGGCGTCCGCCCCGTCACCGGCTCGTCGAGCACGTCCATCGGCAGCGACAGGAACACCGGCCCGCAGGGCGGCGTGCGGCAAATCGCGAAGGCGCGCCGCAACGCTTGCCCGACGTCCTCGCCGCGCCGCACCTCCTTGGCCCATTTGCAGACGGGATGGGCGAGCGCGACGAGATCGCCCGAGAGCCACGGCTCGGTCATCAGATGGCGGGTGTCCTGCTGGCCGGCGGTCACGACGAGCGGCGTCTCGCTGGCCTTGGAGGCGACGAGCACGCCCATGGCGTTGCCGAGGCCGCCCATGGCGTGCAGGTTGACGAAGCCCGCCCGCCCCGACGCCAGCGCCCACCCGTCCGCCATCGCCACCGCCGTCGCCTCTTGCAGGCCGAGGACGTAGGTGATGTCGGGGGCATCGACGAGCGCGTCCATCAGCGGCATCTCGGTCGAGCCGGGATTGCCGAACACGTGAGTGATTCCCTCTTCGCGAAGGATGTCGAGCAGAACGTCGCGGGCGCGCCGGGTCATGGAGATCGTCTCTTTTCAGGTCGAACGGCGGACCGTAACAGGCGGGCGAACGCCTGTCCGGCATCCTGGCCTTGTCGTCCCGGGAGGAGGAGCCCCGCGCCGCGGCTCGGTCCCATCGCCGCCGCAGACCCGCGCCGATCGGTTGACCAGTAGCTCAACCCGCGCCGCTATCGCGAGCCGCGAACCGGCGCGGCGATCCGGGGTTTGCAGAGCGCCCTACGCCCCCGGATGGCTTCGTCGCTTCGCTCTGCGCGATGACGACGACTGAACTCGAATTCCTCGCGCTCTACTCTCCCCCCTCCTCCTCGCCCCCCGCTTCCGTCTCGCTGATCCGGTCGACCGCCACGACCCGCTCCCCCTCGGCGGTGTGGAACACGATCACGCCCTGCGCCCCGCGCCCGGCGATGCGGATGCCGCCGACCGGCACGCGGATGAGCTGGCCGCCGTCGGTGACCAGCATGATCTCGTCGGAATTCGCCACCGGGAAGGAGGCGACCAGCGCGCCGTTGCGCTCGTTGACCGCCATCGCGACGATGCCCTTGCCGCCGCGTCCCGTGACCCGGTACTCGTAGGACACGGTGCGCTTGCCGTAGCCGTTCTCCGACACGGTCAAAATCACCTGCTCGGCCGCCTGCATCGCGGCGAAGCGCTCGGGCGCGAGCGTCGAGCCGTTCGCGCTTCCGTTCTCGCCTTCCGCGTCGGGCTCGCCGGGCTCGTCCGCCGCTTCGCCCGCGAGCGCCCGGCGCTGCTTGAGATAGGCCGCCCGCTCGTCCCCGGTCGCCTCGAAGCCGTCGAGGATCGCGAGCGAGATGACGTGGTCGCCCTCGGCGAGCGCGACGCCCCGCACGCCCATCGAGTCGCGCCCCTTGAACACGCGCACGTCGTCGACCGCGAAGCGGATGCACTGGCCGCGCGCGGTCGTCAGCAGCACGTCCTGCTTGTCGTTGCAGATCTGGACGTCGACGATCCGCTCGCCCTCGTCGAGCCGCATGGCGATCTTGCCGGCGCGGTTGACTTGGGCGAAGTCGGACAGCTTGTTGCGCCGGACCGTGCCGCGGGTGGTCGCGAACATCACATCATAAGATTCCCAGGTCGATTCGTCCTCGGGCAGCGGCATGATGGTGGTGATGCGCTCGCCCTGCTCGAGCGGCAGCAGGTTGACCAGCGCCTTGCCGCGCGCCTGGGGCGCCGCGAGCGGCAGGCGCCACACCTTCTCCTTGTAGACCTGCCCGGCCGAGGAGAAAAAAAGCACCGGCTGATGGGTGGTGGCGACGAACAGGCGCGCCACGAAATCCTCGTCGCGCGTCGCCATGGCCCCGCGGCCCTTGCCGCCGCGGCGCTGCGCCCGATAGGTCGAGAGCGGCGCGCGCTTGATGTACCCGCCGTGGCTGACCAGCACCACCATGTCCTCGCGCTGGATCAGGTCCTCGTCGTCCATGTCGGCTTCGGACTCGAGGATCACGGTGCGGCGCGGCGAGGGGAAGTCGGTCTTCACCTTGATCAGCTCGTCGCGGATGATGCCCATGAGCCGGGCGCGCGAGCCGAGAATGTCGAGGTAGTCGGCGATCTCGACGGCGAGCTTGTTCAACGCTTCGGCGATCTCGTCGCGCCCGAGGGCGGTCAGCCGTGCGAGGCGCAGCTCGAGGATCGCGCGCGCCTGCGTCTCCGACAGCCGGATCGAGCCGTCGGCGTCGAGGGTGTGGCGCGGATCGGCGATGAGGGCGATCAGCGGCGCCATGTCGCGCGCCGGCCACGAGCGCTCCATAAGGGCTGCGCGGGCCGCGCCCGAGTCGGGCGAGGTGCGGATGAGCCGGATCACCTCGTCGATGTTGGCGACCGCGATCGCGAGGCCGACCTGGATATGGGCGCCGTCGCGCGCCTTGGCGAGCAGGTGCTTGGTGCGGCGGGTGACGACGTCCTCGCGGAAATCGAGGAAGGCGCGCAGCATGTCGCGCAGCGTCATCATTTCCGGCCGGCCGCCGTTCAGCGCGATCATGTTGGCGCCGAAGCTCGACTGCATGGCGGTGAAGCGCCAGAGCTGGTTGAGCACGACCTCGGCCACCGCGTCGCGCTTCAGCTCGATCACGATGCGCATGCCGTCGCGGTCGGATTCGTCGCGCAGATCGGAAATGCCCTCGACGCGCTTCTCGCGCACCAGCTCGGCGATCTTCTCGATCAGCGTCGCCTTGTTGACCTGATAAGGGATTTCGCTGACGATCAGCGCCTCGCGGTCCTTGCCCTTGCGCAATTCCTCGACCGCGACCTTGGCGCGCATGATGATCGAGCCGCGCCCGGTGGCGTAGGCCGAGCGGATGCCGGAGCGCCCGAGGATCGACGCGCCGGTCGGGAAATCGGGGCCGGGCAGAAGCTCCATCAGCTCTTCGAGGGCAATGTCGGGTTTCTCCATCATCGCGAGCGCCGCGTCGATGGTCTCGCCCAGGTTGTGCGGCGGGATGTTGGTCGCCATGCCGACCGCGATGCCGCCCGCGCCGTTGACCAGAAGGTTGGGGAAGCGCGCCGGCAGGACGACCGGCTCGTCCTCCTTCTCGTCGTAGTTCGGCTTGAAATCGACGGTGTCCTTGTCGAGGTCCTCGAGCAGCGCCAGGGCCGAGCGGTCGAGGCGGGCCTCGGTGTAGCGCGAGGCCGCGGGCGGGTCGCCGTCGACCGAGCCGAAATTGCCCTGCCCGTCGATGAGCGGCACGCGCATGGAAAAATCCTGCGCCATGCGCACGAGCGCGTCGTAGATCGCGAGGTCGCCGTGGGGATGGTACTTGCCCATGGTGTCGCCGACGGTGCGCGACGACTTGTTGTAGGGCCGGTCGGGGGTGAAGTTCAGCTCGTGCATCGCATAGAGGATGCGGCGGTGGACCGGCTTCAGGCCGTCGCGGACGTCGGGCAGGGCGCGGCTGACGATCACGCTCATGGCGTAATCGAGGTAGCTGCGCTTCATTTCGTCGAGGATCGAGACGGGCCTGATGTCGGACGGCCCTTCGGGGCCGGGCTTGTCGTCGCGGGTGTCGCTCAATTGGCTGCCTCGGTTCGGATGAGGCAGGGTTTATCCGATTCCGGCCCCCGGCGCCATACGGGCGCTGCGCCGCGCCGGCTTTGTGTTTGTTCGGGAAATCAGGCTCTTATTCGAGACGGGGCGAAGTCCTTCTCCCTCCGGGAGAAGGAGTCGCCGAAGGCTACGGATGAGGGGTGCGCCGGTTGGAAGCTTGCGCGGCCAATCGGCGCCTCGGCGCCCTTCTCCTCATGCGGGAGAAGGCGTTCGAAAGTCATTCCCGGAACGCTTCTTCAGGGGGAATGAGGGGCGCCAGCGCGGCGACCAGAGAATCGAGGTCTTCCGTGACGACAGACCAGACGATATCCAGGTCCACGTCGGCATAGCCGTGAATGAGGCGGTGGCGCATGCCGGTGATCTCGCTCCAGGAGAGTCCCGAAACGGCGGCCCGGGTTGCGGCCGACAGATTGCCGGCCGCTTCGCCGATCACTTCGAGCGAGCGGATGACCGCATTCTGATGCAGACGGCTGTCCAGGAACGCGGTCTTGTCCATGCCGGCGACGAACGCGCGCGCGTCGCGCGCCGCGAGCAGCATATCCAGAAGAAGCGATTGATCCCTGGCGCCGGGGTCAGCCATAAACAACCTCGGCGTCTGCGAGGATATTGCGGCGGCGAATGTAATTTCGGCTCGCTTCCAGCGCGCCGCGCTCGACCAGATCGACGCGCCGCCCGAGAATCGCCTCCAACGCCTCCGCGAAGCCGAAGCGCTGGTCGCGCGCAGACAGGCTCGCTCCCTTCTCGAACGCGACCAGGAAGTCTGCGTCGCTTCGCGCCGGATCGAAATCATGCCCGCGCGCGGCCGAACCGAACACCTCCAGGCGCATGACTCCGTAGCGGCGGCAAAGTCCGGCCACGGCGTCGCGCTTTTCAGCGATGGCGGGATGCATGGCGGCCTCCGGACCCGTGCGGGGGTTCCCGCTCGGTCGCCTTGTGTGTCATCGCGCGAGCGCCTCCGCAAGGACCGCCTTCAACGCCTCGCGCAGCCGCGCGCCCGCGACCTCGGCGCCGGCGCGGCCCTCATCCCCGGCCCTTCTCCCGAAAGGGAGAAGGGAGGGCGCCCCCCTTCTCCCTCCGGGAGAAGGTGTCGCCGAAGGCGACGGATGAGGGGCGC
>CAIZGR010000102.1 GCA_903932535.1 uncultured Hyphomicrobiales bacterium
CTCGGCGCCACGGAACCGACGGGGCAAAAAATCGAGAGCCGCCTTGTCGAGCGCGAGGCGGTCGTCGTCGTCGAGCGCGTCGAGGAGCCCGTCCGGCAGCGGCTCGCCGTCGGGGGCGAAGAAGATCGGCCAGGCGAAGCTTTCGTCGGGCGACGCCGCCCCGACCGCCTTCATGAAGGTTGCGACCTCGCGCGCGGTCAGGCGCTTGAGCAGGATGGCCTCGAAGGTCCGGCCGTCGAAGACGACGGGCCACTCGAGCGTGACGAGGCGGCCGCGGTTGCGGGTGAATGCGGGATCGCTCATGCGGTTTCCTTGTGGTAAACGGGATGACGCCCCGGAGGACATCTTATGAAGGTTCAGATCGCAGCCGTCGCCGCGCTCATGCTGAGCGTAAGCTCGGCGCCAGCGTTCGCCGACATGACGGCCGATATCCGGCTTTGCGCGAAAGTCTCGGACGACAAGGACCGTCTCGCCTGCTTCGACCTGAACGCGAAGGCCTGGGCGGAGGCCGCCGCCGCGCCCGCCGCGGCGCCGGGCGTCTTTCGCAAGATCGCGCCCGCCGACCTCGCCCTCCAGTCCCACAAATGGGACGGGCTCGGTGTCGAAACGGCGCTCAACTGTCTTTATGCCGACCTCGCCGAGTTCCGGTGCTTCGACGTGCGCGGCTTCGCCAGGGTGAGGGTCGATTTTTCGGCTATCCGTTTTTAAGGGTGGAATCTCGATGAACGATGAAGCGTGTGGCGGTGTGGAATCCTCGCAACCAAGCCGGTTGCAAAGCCCACGCCGAGACTTCCTGTTCCTGCACTGCCAGGCCGGTCACGAATGGGTCTTCGAGGGTGGCCGTTCCTGCAACTGCGGCCACACCCTTGGCCACTGTTCCCTCCCCGTCCACAGGTGCGCGAAGTGCGGCGACTACGACTACGGCGATAACGCCGAAGCAGACGAGATCATGGCGCGGTGCGCCGAAGAAGATGCCGATAACGAGGAGTCCAGGCATGGTTGATATCGACGCTGTGATTGCCCGTCTGACGGCTTGGACTACAGCAGAGACCGACCGCGTTGCGGTGGCAGACGTGACAGCTATTCTCGATCACGTCGCCGCCGCTCACGAGATCATCGCGGGAGACTTTGCGGCGGCAAACCGCATGGTGGATGCGGCGCTGGTCGCCGAGCGCAATCGCATCGCCGCCGAGATCGAGGCCGCAGCCATGGAGCGACCGCTCAGCGGGGCGCGGATCGGGATGGCGATTGCGGCGCGCATCTGCCGCAGAGGAAGACGCCTGACGGCCGCCGAGCAAATGGGGAACCTCTCGAACGCACTCGCCGAGAGCGACGTAGAACATGGCTCAGCTTGAGCCGCAACCCTGCAACCTACACCCCTTCGTCAGCGACGCCGATTCCACCCCAAAACACGGATCCGGATGATGCGCCATCAGGGCCGTTTCAACACTTTAAAACGGATAGCCGATTTTTCGGCGCTGGACCCTGCCGGCGAAACCTACTTGAAAACGCATTGCGACACGTCGGCCGCGGCCGACGGCCGCGCCTGTTTCGTCAAGCTCCATTTCGTCTACGACGGCTACAACAGCGTGGAGATGGGCGGACTGACCGGTCACCTGACGTTCGTGCACGCCAAAGACGGACACGGCGAAATCGTCAGGTGACCTCTTTCACGGGCGCCCCTCACGCCCCCGGGATGCGCAGGATGGCGGCGATGTCGGAGACCTGCGACACGCCGTTGACGCGCCACGTCGTCGTGTAAAAGTCGTAGTAATAAAGCTCCTTCTTGTCCCAATACAAAGAATAGCGCGTGATCTCCTGAATGTTGTGCGTCTGCTCGGTCGCGTCGCCGCGTTTCCACGAGCCGTGGTCGATCTCGACCATGCGCCCCCAGGCCACCGCCTTCAGCTCCAGCGAGGCCCCGGTCTGCTTGTCGCGGATCGCGCCGTAGACGGTGTAGGGCGCCTGGCCCGCGCCGCCGATACCGAACAGCGCCGCGGTCGCCGGATCGACGCCGGTCAGCGTGAACCCGAGCTCGAGCGCCTGGATGCCGAGGCCGCCGATCTGGATCGCGCCGATCGC
>CAIZGR010000103.1 GCA_903932535.1 uncultured Hyphomicrobiales bacterium
CCAGTTCGCGACGATCCGCTCGTTCCTGTCCACCGGCAAAAAGCAGGGCTGGAAAATCATCGACGCCCTCGCCGCCGATCCCAAAGGCCTCGTGAAATGCCTGCGCCTGGCGTGACCCGGCCCACGAACCTGGGCAGTTACCTCAAATGAAGTCCCCATGGCAGCGAAGCGAGGGCGCTGCGCATGAACGGCGCCGCGGCGCCGGATCAGAGGCTGCAAGGGCTCCCACCGCGCGTCGGTCAAATCGCCCGGCAAGCCGGCCTTCCGCGACGGCGCGACGCCGGAGGCGCGACTTGGCGAGGAGCGGCATGCCGCGCGCCTCGCCCTCCGGTCCCGTCGCATCGTGTCTGATGTCTCTGTATCCGCTGAGGAGTTTCTGGCGGCGGCGCTCTCGGGCGTCCGGCAGGCGCATGGATCGCGATGTTTACGCACAGACCTGCGGCAAGCGATCATTCGTGGCCGGACTGCTTATGTCGTTAAAATCCGCGGCGCTATCCGACGATTTTTCAATGAGCATAGAGGCTGTTTCAATGAGCATACAGGAGTTCCAATCCCCAGCGGTTGAAATGCGGGCTTTGAGCTGAGGGTTTTCGGTTGACTCCAAGCCGAGGCTCTGGTTTACATTGATACTCAACAGCATTCACAGAATGATTGAAGGCGGCGCGGAACGTGGCAGAGCGGGTTGCGATATTACCGGTGGAAAGCGGGCTGTTTGCGCTGCGTTATGCCGCCGCAGGTTCCTCGGTGGCGCCGAGAGTTTTCGTGCGGGTC
The DNA here is from genome assembly GCA_903932535.1 of uncultured Hyphomicrobiales bacterium. Classification (GTDB taxonomy): domain Bacteria; phylum Pseudomonadota; class Alphaproteobacteria; order Rhizobiales; family Beijerinckiaceae; genus Roseiarcus. The sequence continues at coordinate 772 of CAIZGR010000103.1, forward strand.
TCGCCGTCGAGCGAGAGTTCGGTTCAGCTTGTTGCGGCGCCCGGTCGAGAGGTAGGCTTGCTGTCGCGGGTTGGGGATAGCTTGGTGGTTGTGGCCAGCAGCAGTTCAACGCTGCATGTGACGCTGTCGACAGATGCTGCCGAAGGCGGTCTGGACGCCAAGATTCGTCTGGAAAAGCTCATGAGCGCGGGCGCCCGGCCCGAGAACGCCGAAGCGCTCCGCACGGGCGAGAAGGCTGTGGGTATCTTGCAATTCGACGGCGCGGCGGATGTCGAGGGCGCTGCGGGCATGGACGGCGAGGAGGCCACGGATGTCGCCGGCCCGGCGGTCGGGCAAGCGTTCGACGGCGGCGGGCCGCTCGCGTTCCGCTGTTTGGCGCATGTCGCGCGTCGGGGCGATCAGGTCGTCGCTTCCGGCGACTGGATAGGGGGTCCGACGACGCCCATGCGAATCGAGGGGCTGCAGTTGGAATGGTCGCCCCCGCCGGGATTGCAGATTTATTATCAGGTTCTGGTCGCCGGGGCTCGCGGGCGTTGGTCCGCGTGGGTGTCCGAGAACGCCTTCGCGGGTTCGCGCGGGCGGGCGCTTTCGCTTGCCGGCGTGCGGTTCCGGCTCGAGGGCGCGCGGGCGCGTGAATTCGAGATCAGGGCGGAGGCGATCATTCTCGGGTCGGCCATCGAATCGGAGGCGGGCGCCGCCGTCGAGTTCGTGAGTCGTACCGGGAACGACCCGCTTGTCGGCCTGAAGGTGTCGATCGTTCGAAGGGGGCGGGAGCTATCCGAAGAGCCGGCGATGAATACCGGAGACAAGATGGGGGGCTCGAATTCGGCGGCCCTCGGTGTCGGTGACGACGTCGAGGCGAAGCGACCCGGCCGGGTGCGAATATTCAACGCGCCGCGCGCTGACGGTGGTGCGCCGGAGGCGCGAAAGTCGGCGAAGCGAGCGTAACAGAAGTGTTGTCCGCAGGCGTTTCGCCTGCGGAAGTGTTTGGCTGACGCGTGCCGCGATGTCGCGGTTATGTCGATTTTCTGAAGACGGGGTATGAAGCCATGACAGCGCCGACCGGAGGACAGTACTCGTTTGATCTGCATACGGCGCACGTCGATGCTGCAAACGGGACTTTGGACCAGTATATCGCAGCCAGCGGGATAACGCTGACCGGCGCGGACCTCGCGGCCTACGAGCTTGCTCTGCTCAGGGCCGGAACCATTGGAACCGTGAACGTCCTGAACACGGTAAACCCATACACGGTAGAGATTACGGCGGCTCCGGGCAGCGGCGTCGAGCTGTATTCCATGAACGGCGTGGACACGATTGTCGCCAGCGCGTTGGGGAACGACACCCTGCACGCCGGACTCGGCCAAAGCACGCTGGAGGGCGGAACCGGCGCCGACATCCTGTACGGTTCGACGTCGGCGGCGGGCTCGGCTCTGCTCGAGAGCGGCTCGCAAGGCGTCGTCGGCAGCTTGCTCAAGGCCGGTCTCGGCGCCGATACGGTCGAAGGCGGGCAGGGGACGGACACGCTTTGGGGTTCGGCGGGAACGACGAAGGGCGCGCTTCTCGTGTCGCACTCGGCCGGAACCGTGATGCTCGCTGGCCACGCTCACGACACGTTGACCGGTTACGCCGGCGGAGGCGACACGCTTTACGGTTCCGTCAGCGCTTCAGGAGGCGCCCTGCTCGACGTTTCGCACAGCGCCGGCGGCAACGTTCTTTGGGCCGCGCTGGGTTCCGACACGCTGGACGCCTCGTACAGCACCGGCAACAACTATCTCTACGCCGGCTCCGGCTCCTCGACGCTCATGGCCGGAAATGCCAATGATCTTTTGCTCGGAAGCGGCGTGAGCGTGATCGAGGACGGCTCGACGGCGGCGACGGGCGGCGCCGCGCTTTATGCGGGCTCAGCGTCGACCGCGGTTCTGAACGGCGGGTTGGGGGCGGATACGCTCGTCGGCGGGAGCGGGACGGACACCCTGATCGCGAGCGCTGGCGCGGGGTCCCTCGTTCTCGGCGGCTCGGGCGCAGAGACGATTTTGGGGTCGCAGGCCCCTAACGCTGCCGGGGCGCAACTCCACGCCGGCAGCGGCGACACCTTCATGCAGTCGTTCGACGCCCACGATACCCTCAGCGCCGGCGCTGGGCATGACACGTTGTACGGCGGCAGCGGCGACACGTTGTACGGTTCGTCTTCGACGAGCGGGTCGGCGCTGCTTAGAGATAACTACTCGACGACCGGCGGCCCCGGCGTCCAGATGTTCGCCGGACAAGGCAGCGATTCGCTCTATGGCGGGAGCGCGGCCGACACGTTGTGGGGATCGTCGGGTCCGAACGGCGCCTATCTGGAGGCGAACTCGGCTGACAATGTGCTTCACGCCGGAAGCGGGAAAGACACACTGGTCGGACTGGGTTCGGGCGGCGACACCCTCGTAGGTTCCACCGACAGCGTCACGGGGGCGGCGAGCCTCAGCGTCTATAGCAGCACGGGCGACAACCTTCTGTACGCCGGGCAGGGCAACGACACGCTCCAGGCCGGCCAAGGCCACGATACCTTGAGCGGTTTCGGCGTGAGCGTCACCGAAAACGGCTCGACGTCTTCGATCGGCGGCGCGATGCTGCTGGCTGGATCGGCGCAGAGCGCCGTGATTACCGGCGGCCTTGGGTCGGATTCGATCTACGGCGGGACCGGGACCGGTCCGGAAACGTTGTACGCCAGCGCGG
>CAIZGR010000104.1 GCA_903932535.1 uncultured Hyphomicrobiales bacterium
AGGGCTTTGACATGCGCCTCAAGCCGGTTGACAGGCGCCGCCCCGGCCGGAATATGCCGGGGACCGGAATCAGAGGACTTTGATGAGGTTGCCTTTCGCTCTGGGTCTGCTCGGCGTCCTCGCCGCCGCCGCCCCGGCGCGCGCCGATTTCCGCATGTGCAACCAGACTTCGGACCGCATCAGCGTCGCGCTCGCCTATACCGACGGCCAGGGTTGGGTCAGCGAAGGCTGGTGGAACCTGAAGTCGCTCGACTGCGTGACCCTGCTGCGCGGCGCGCTCGCCGCGCAATACTACTACGTCTACGCGATGGACGAGCGCGGCGGCGAGTGGAAGGGCAAGGCGTTCATGTGCACCTCGGACCGCGAGTTCAAGATCCAGGGCCGGCAGGACTGCTTCGTCCGCGGCTTTGACCGCACCGGTTTTTTCGAGGTCGACACGGGCAAGGACGCCAAGAGCTGGACCGTCCAGCTCACCGACCAGGCCAATCCGACGACCCCGTGACCCTGTCATCATTGCGTGCCGGGCCGGCGCCAGAATAGGCTGGCTTTCAACAGCCCGATTCCCAGGAGGAGCCCGTGCGTTTCCGTCGCAGCCGTCGCGTGAAGATCATCGCGACCCTCGGTCCCGCCTCCGCCGACCGCGAGACCGTTCTCGCCCTGTTCGAAGCGGGGGCCGACGTCTTCCGCATCAACATGAGCCACGCCTCGCACGACGCCATGCGTGAGCGGGTGGCGATGATCCGCTCGCTCGAGGAGGAAACCGGCCGGCCGATCGGCGTGCTGGTCGACCTGCAGGGGCCGAAGCTCAGGCTCGGCCTGTTCGCCGACACCGGCGTCGCCCTTCACAAGGGAGAGTCGTTCACGCTCGACTCCGATCCCGCGCCGGGGAACGCTTCGCGCGTCCAGTTGCCCCATCCGGAAATCCTCAGCTCGCTCGCGCCGGGCCATCGCATTCTCATCGACGACGGCAAGGTGATGCTGCGCGTCGCGGAAGCGGCGCCCGCGCGCGCCGTGACGGTCGTCGAGGTGGCGGGCCGGGTCTCGAACCGCAAGGGCGTCAGCCTGCCCGACACCACGATCCCCACCTCCGCCATGACCGACAAGGACCGCGCCGACCTCAAGGCCGCGCTCGAGGAGAACATCGACTGGATCGCGCTCTCGTTCGTGCAGCGGCCCGAGGACGTGGCCGAAGTCAAGGCCATCGCCGGGGACAGGGCGCTGGTCATGGCCAAGATCGAGAAGCCGCAAGCGGTGGCGCGGCTCGACGAGATCATGGAGGTCGCGGACGCGTTCATGGTGGCGCGCGGCGACCTCGGCGTCGAGATGCCGCTCGAGCGCGTGCCGGGCATCCAGAAGACGATGACCCGCTTCGCGCGCAAGCTCGGAAAGCCTGTGGTCGTGGCGACCCAGATGCTCGAATCGATGATCACCTCGCCTGTGCCGACCCGCGCCGAGGTGTCGGATGTCGCGACCGCGGTGTTCGAGGGGGCCGACGCGGTCATGCTGTCGGCCGAAAGCGCCTCGGGCCAGTACCCGCGCGAGGCGGTGGCGACGATGAACAGCATCGCGACCGCGGTCGAGTCGGAAGGCATCTACACTTCGATCATCGAGGCGCAGCGCGCGACCCCCGAGGCCACCGGCGCCGACGCGATCGCGGAAGCTACCCGCGACGTCGCCGAGACGCTGAACCTCAAGGTCATCTGCGCCTGGACGAATTCCGGCTCGACCGGCCTCAGGATCGCGCGCGAGCGCCCCCGCTCCGCCATCCTGGCGCTGACTCCCAACGACGAGGTCGCGCGGCGGCTCGCGCTCGTCTGGGGCGTCCACGCGATCGTCACGGACGACGCCCGCGACGAGCGCGACATGGCCGAACGCGCCTGCCGCCACGCCTATATCGAGGGCTTCGCCGGCGCCGGAGAGCGCATCATCGTCGTCGCGGGCGTGCCGTTCGGCACGCCGGGCGGAACCAACAATCTGCGCATCGCGACGGTCGGCGGACAGTAGCCGCCGGCCGCTCAGCGTCCGTAGCGCTGGCGCCAGCTCGGCTGGGCGCCTTTCACGGCCAGCGCCGTCGCCTCGTAGACGCCCCTGGCGACGGCGCGGGCGACGCATTCGGCGGCGAGCATGCCGATCTCCGTCAGGCCGTCGAGACCGGGCGCTCCGGCGACCCGTCCCGTCGCGGCGGCGAACACGGTGTCGCCGTCGGTCGGGGCGTGCGCCGGACGGAGCGCGAGCGCGAGCCCGTCCTGCGCCATGACGGCGAGCCGCTTGACCTGCGCCTTGGTCAGGGTCGCGTCCGTGACGACGACCGCGAGATTGGTGCTGGCGGGCTCGATGGTCTTGAGGCCGAGGGCGAGCGCCCCGTCGCCGCCGTCCGGCCCGGACCCGAGGCCGCCGAACTCGCCGTCGCGCTCGAACGGCGCCGCCCAGAAGTGCGGGCTGGACCCGCGCGTCGCCCGTCCGACCGCGTTGCAGGCGACGATCGCGCCGACGCGATACCCCGCCGAGGTCGTTGCGCTCGCCGATCCGAGGCCGCCCTTGAGGTCGAAGGTTGTGGCGCCGAATCCCGCGCCGCTCGTCCCGAGGTCGAAGCGCTCGCTGGCGGCGCAGGCTGCGCGCCAGCCCAGCTCCCAGTAGGGCGGCGTCCGCCCCCAGGCCTTGTCGCCGCCGTTGAGGAGGTCGAACAGGCTCGCGCCGGGAACGATCGGCACCCGCACGGCGCCGACCGCGAAGCCCCGGCCGAGCTCGGCGAGGCGGGCTATCACCCCGCCCGCGGCGTCGAGCCCGAAGGCCGAGCCCCCGGAGAGAACGAACGCGTCCACGCGCTCGACCGTCATGTGCGGCGCGAGCAGCTCGGTGTCGCGCGAGGCGGGCGCGCCGCCGTGGACGGCGATCGAGGCGACGGCCGGCTCGTCGAAGATCACCGCCGTGACGCCGGAGGCGAGCCTCGCCTCGTGCGCGGACCCGACCCGCACGCCCTGGATGTCCGTGATGAGGTTGGCGGTCATGAGCCACAGTCCTAGCAGTCGCCCCGGCGGCGCGCGAGTCGGCGCGGCGGACGATTTGCGCTAAAGTGTCGCCGGCGTTTCAGCCGAAGCGAGTCTCATGAGCGACAATCTTCCTTACCGCCCCTGCGTCGGCGTTGCGCTGGTCAATCGCGAGGGCCGCGTGTTCGTCGGCCATCGCAAACGCCGGCGCGACGGCGAGCGTCTGGACACGCACGCTTGGCAGATGCCCCAGGGCGGCGTCGACGACGGCGAGGCGCCTCTGGAGGCGGCCAAGCGCGAGCTGTGGGAGGAGACGAACGTCCGCTCGGTCGAGTTGATCGCCGAGCTGCCGGAATGGCAGAGCTACGACCTGCCGGAGGAAGCCCGCGGGCGCTGGGCCGGGCGCTACCGCGGCCAGACCCAGAAGTGGTTCCTGTTCCGCTTTCTCGGGACGGACTCGGAGATCGACGTCCATCATCCGGCTGGCGGCCAACACGGGGCCGAATTCGAGGACTGGCGCTGGGAGCGGTTCGAGCAGTTGCCCGAGCTGGTGATCCCGTTCAAGCGGCCCGTGTACGAGACGGTCGCGGCGGCCTTCGCGCCGCTTGCGCGGAGCGTCCCCTCGCCCCGCTCGCGGGGAGAGGGCTAGGGTGAGGGGCTGCGCCGACGACGGGGATTGGCGTAAATCTCCCCGAGGAGCGGGACGAAGGGTTCGGCCCCTACTTCCCGGCCTTGACCGAGACGAGCGCGGCGGCCATCTCCTCGCCCATCTTCTTGCGCAGGCGATAGTCCGAGAGGTCGACGCCGGCGCGGGCGAGGTCGTCCTTGAGCGCGGCGGCGACGTCGTCGTCGCTCTTGCCGATCTGGGCGCCGACGAAGTCCTCCGCGTATTTGGCGGCGGCCTCCCCCGAGACGCCTTTCAACTCGGCGATCCAGAGCGCCAGCGCCTTGTTGCGGCGCGCTGCGGCGCGGAAGCGCAGGGTCTCGTCGTTGGCGAACTGCTTCTCGAAGGTGTTCTCGCGGTCGTGGAATGCGTCGGACATGTCGCTCTCCCTCGGCGCGGCGAGTGCCGGTTCCCCGAGGCCGCGCCTTCCATGGGCCGGACTCGGCCCGTCGGCGACGTGATTTATGGCGGTTTCCGGGGCGCGACGCAATGCGGCGCAGGAACGCGGACGGCGGCGAGGCAATCCGTCGGCCGATGAAGGGACTTCGCCGAGTGGTCTTCCATGAAGATCGAAGGGCGCCGATATCCCGTCCCACGCCCTGGCCGCGCGTGCGCCCCCCCGGGCGGCGGACATGTGAGCCTTCAGCCGTGAAACCGGCATGCGGGTCGTGACGATCGAAGAGTCTGACGACCGCGGCCGGCGCGTGGCCGCCGAGGAGGCGCTCCGGGTCTTGGGCCGCGGACCAGCCTGCCTGCCGTTCGACATCGATGCGCTCGATCCGGCTTTCGCGCCGGAGACGGGCGCGCCCGAAGGCGGCGGGCTGGCGATGCGCGAGGCGCAGCGGCTCCTGCGGGCGCTCGCGCCCCTCGATCTCGTCGGCGCCGGCGTCGTCGAGTCGCGCACGCTCGATGAGCACATTAAGTCTTTAAAATCTATAGATAATTTCGAAGAATTCTGCCTGCGGCGCCGCCCTGGGCGCCGGAAGGCGAGAGGACGGATCTCCGAATGACGCGCGACACAGCCAGGGCGACGCTGCCCGTCCCCGATCTGCGGCGATTCGACGCCTAGGGGGGGCGAGAGGCGGCTTTCTCTCGAGGAGCTCAGGGACGCGGCGCGCCCGCCCGGCATGCGGCCGCCGCCGAGGCTGAGCCGCTTCGGAGGCCCGAAGCCTTGACGTCGCTGCCGAAAGCCCGTCCGCCGGGGCGCCAGGGCCTCTTGATCGATCTCGGCGTCTGCGTCGGCCGCCACGCCTGCGAGGGATGGAACAGCGCCGGTCCCGCCGGCCCGCTGAACGACGTCGACCCCCATGGCCGCGACCCGCGCGGCGTCTGGCTCTGCCGGGTGCATACGTTCGAGGCCGGCGAGGGCGCGTCCGGACGAACCGTGCATTTCCCGAGAATCTGCCGGCGCTGCGAGAACGCGCAATGCGTCACCGTCTGCCCGACGGGCGCGTCCTTCAAGCGCGCCGAGGACGGAATCGTGCTCGTCGACACGGTCAAGTGCATCGGCTGCAAGCTCCGCGCCCGGGCCTGTCCCTACGGCGCCCGCGAGG
>CAIZGR010000105.1 GCA_903932535.1 uncultured Hyphomicrobiales bacterium
AGCGGACCGCGATCCCGATCGCCAGCGCGATCAGCTCCTTGGTCTTGGGATCGAGCGCGCCCTGCGTGAGCGCAGCTTGCGCCAGCGAGGAGAAGGCCTTCATCACCTCCGGCGCCCCGCCGCGCAGGTTTCTGAGTTCGGCGCTCAGGCTCTTGGTCCAGTCGGGCCAATTCGTGGTCTGCGTCATCATTTTCTCCAATCGTATCGCGTCGCCGGGCTCATTTGCCGCATCACTGGAATGCGCACCCCGCCTTGACGCCCAGGCGCTTGAAGACCATCGCTGCGGGGCAGAAGCCGGTGAACGAGGCTTGGATCAAGTTCGCGCCGGCGAAAGCGGCGAGCCACAGCCAGTACGGGCTGAAGATAGTGGCGAGGGCGAGGCTGAGCAGGATCACGAATCCCGCGAAGCGCATCACCGATTGATCGAGCGTCATGAGGTTTTCCTTGTCTTCGGTTTGGCGGATTCGTCCGGCGCGTCGCGGGAGGGCGCGCAGTAGAGCTCGTCGAGCAGGCCGATCAGACGGGAGACCTTGTCGCTCGCGAGCGAATAGTAGATCGTCTGCGACTCCCTCCGGGTCGCGACGACGCCGTCGAGGCGGAGCCGCGCCAGATGCTGCGACAGCGCCGACTGGCTCGAGCCCAGCGCTTGCTGCAGCGCGCCGACCGAGCGCTCGCCCTTCGACAACTCGCACAGCACGATCAGCCGGTTGCGGTTGCCGACCGACTTCAGGAGCGCTTCCACCGCCTCGGCCTTGGATTTCAGCGCGATCAAATTCATGCTTGATAAATTATGATATGCGAATATAAATGTCAAGCGCCCACTCGAGGAACCCCGATGCGTTTCGCCTTTCTGTTCGCCGCCGCCCTGGCGACGCCGCTGCCTGCGGTCGCCGAGAGCCTGGTCGTCCACGCCGAGAGCGCCCCCGACGAGAAGGCGATCGTCGCCACGGTCGAGCCCGCGCATGAACTGACGGCGCGCGCCCGCATCGGCGGGACGATCGCCTCGCTCTCGGTCAAGGAGGGCGATCGGGTGACCGCCGGCCAGGAGATCGCCGTCATCGCCGACGAGAAGCTCGTCCTGCAGCGGCAGGCGCTCGATTCCCGCATCCAGTCGCAGCAGTCGCAGCGCGACAAGGCGAAGGCCGACTACGACCGGGCAGTCGAACTGCAAAAGCGGGGCGTCGGCACGCAGGTGCAGGTCGATGCGACCAAGACCGCCCTCGATGTCGCTGACCGAACGCTGTCGGCGATGGGGTCGGATCGAGGTGTTCTTCTTCAGCAAATGAAGGAGGGCGCGACGCTCGCGCCCGGCGCGGGGCGGGTCCTGAAGACGCCGGTCACCGAGGGCTCGGTCGTGCTTCCCGGCGAGACGATCGCGACCATCGCCGAGGACCACTACATCCTGCGCCTGCAGCTTCCCGAGCGCCACGCCCGCTTCATGCGCGCAGGCGACGTCGTCCATATCGGCGAGCGCGGTTCCGCTGCCGGCGGCGCGTCGAAGGAAGGAAAAGTGCGCATCGTCTATCCGGAGATCCAGGGCGGCCGTGTGATCGCGGACGTGGAAGCCCCGGACGTCGGCGACTATTTCGTCGGGGAACGAACGCGGGTCACGGTTTCGACCGGCGAGCGGCAATCGATCGTCATACCCCGCGCCTACGTCTACCGCCGCGCTGGCGTCGACTACGCAAAGCTCAAGGACGGAGCCGAGGTGGTCATCCAGCTCGGTTCGGGCAACGAGAAATCCGTCGAGATCCTCGCCGGTCTCGAGGACGGAGACGAGGTCGTGACGCCATGAAGCTCGGCATCTCGGGCGCCCTGACCCGCACGTTCATCAATTCGCCGCTGACGCCGCTGCTCCTGCTCGCGGCGCTCGTCGCCGGCGCCATCGCCCTCGTCTCGCTGCCGCGCGAGGAGGAGCCGCAGATCAGCGTGCCGATGGTCGACATCGTCGTCCAGGCCAACGGCTACAAGGCCGACCAGGCGGTCGAGCTCGTCACCCGCCCGCTCGAGGACATCATCAAGGGAATCGACGGCGTCGAGCACGTCTATTCGCAGACCAACGACGATTCCGTCATGGTCACGGCGCGCTTCCTCGTCGGCACCGACGAGGACACGGCGACGACCCGCGTGCACGAGAAGATCAAGGCGAACATCGGCGACCTGCCGAAAGGGATACCCGAGCCGCTGATCGTCGGACGCGGCATCAACGACGTCGCCATCGTCACCCTCACGCTCTCCGCTTCGCCCGGTCAGGCCAGCCGGTGGTCCGACAACGGCCTCTTCCAGGTCGCCGAGGAATTGCGGCACGAGCTCGCCAAGGTCGACAACGTCGGCGCCGCCTATCTCGTCGGCGGCGCCGCGAACCAGATCCGCGTCGAGCCCGACCCGGAAAAACTGTCGGTGTTCGGCGTCACCCTCAACCAGCTCGTCGACAAGATTTCCAACGCCAACCGTTCGTTCCAGGCCGGGACCTTTCGCGACGGCGGCAAGGCGCTGCCGGTGCTGGCCGGGCAGACGCTGCAGGGCGTCCCGGACATCGGCCTTCTGCTGCTCACGACCCGCGACGGGCGGCCGGTCTATGTCAAGGATGTGGCGAACGTCGTCGTGGGCAGCGCCGAGCCCGAGCGCCGCGCCTGGACGATCACCCGCGCGGCCAATGGCGAGCTCGAGCGCCGCCCGGCCGTCACGCTCGCCGTCGCCAAGCGCAAGGGCGCGAACGCGGTCACCGTCGCCGACGACGTCCTGAAGCGGCTCGAGATCGTCCGCGGTCGCGTGATCCCGGCGGGTCTCGAGATCGCGGTCACCCGCGACTACGGCGAGACCGCGACCGAGAAGGCGAACGAGCTTCTGTTCCACCTCGCGCTCGCGACCGTCTCGATCGTCGCCCTGATCACGCTGGCGATCGGCTGGCGCGAGGGGCTGGTCGTGCTGATCGTCATCCCGACGACGATCCTGCTCACGCTCTTCGCCTCCTGGCTGATGGGCTACACGATCAATCGCGTGAGCCTGTTCGCGCTCATCTTCTCGATCGGCATTCTGGTCGACGACGCGATCGTGATGGTCGAGAACATCGCGCGGCACTGGGGCATGCTCGGCAAGCGCAGTCCCGCCGACGCCGCGATCGAGGCGGTCGCAGAAGTCGGCAACCCGACGATCGTCGCGACGCTGACCATCGTCGCCGCGCTCCTGCCGATGATGTTCGTCAGCGGCATGATGGGGCCGTACATGAGCCCGATCCCGGCCAACGCCTCGATCGCGATGGTGTTCTCGTTCTTCGTCGCGGTGACGGTGACGCCGTGGCTCTTGCTGCGCTTCGCCGGAGGCAAGGCCGCCGCGCTCGGCGAGACCGGGCATCACGGGATCGGCGCGATGGGCCGCTTCTACGTGCGCATCGCCGAGCCGCTGCTGAAAGGCCGGCTGCGGTCGAAGGTCTTCCTGATCGGGGTCGGCATCGCAACGATCGCCGCCTGCTCGCTCTTCTATACGAAGGACGTTCGCGTCAAATTGCTGCCGTTCGACAACAAGTCAGAGATCCAGGTCGTGCTCGATCTGCCTCATGGGGCGAGCCTCGAGGACACCGACCGCGCGTTGATGGCGGCGGCGGAGCGGCTGAAGGATCTGCCCGAGCTGGTCTCGATCCAGGCCTATTCCGGGACGGCCATGCCGTTCAACTTCAACGGCCTGGTGCGCCACTACTACATGCGCGCCAACCCCGAGCAGGGCGACCTCGCGGTCAACCTGAAGGACAAGGGCAAGCGCGATCGGGCGAGCCACGCCATCGCGCTCGACATCCGCAACCGGCTCAAGGGGCTTCCTTTGCCTACCGGATCGGCGCTCAAGGTGGTCGAGGTTCCGCCGGGGCCGCCGGTGCTCTCGACGCTGCTCGCGGAAGTCTACGGGCCGACGCCAGAAGCGCGGCGGGAGCTCGCGACGAAGGTGCGGAAGGCGTTCGATTCGGTCGACTTTGTCGTCGATTCC
>CAIZGR010000106.1 GCA_903932535.1 uncultured Hyphomicrobiales bacterium
CCGAGATGGCGTAGGCGAGCGTCTTCAGCCGCGCGGTGCGCGCGCCCGCGAGGCGCGCGGCGATCTCGTTGCCGCCGACGGCGAAGAGGAGGCGGCCGACACGGGTGCGTTCGGTCAGCACGAAGGCGAGAACCGCCACGACGATCATCGCGATCACGGGCAGCGGCAGGACGTCGAACAGGCGCCGCCGGCCGATGGCGAGGAAATTCGGATCGAACACGCCGTTCGCCGACCGCCCGCTCGGCAGGATGAGCCCGGTCGCGATCGAGCGCCCCGCGGTCGGGATGAGCTGGAGGCCGGTCAGCAGGAAGTTCATCGCGAGCGTCGCCAGGAGATCGGGCACGCCGACGACCACGATGAGAAAGGCGTTGGAGAGACCGACGGCGAGCCCGAAGGCGAGCGCGACCGCAACCGTCCCGGCGGCGTCGAGCCGCCAGACGACCATGGCGTAGGACGCGGCCATGACGCTGGACGCCGCGACCGCGCCGACCGAAAGGTCGAAGCCGCCGACCGCCATGCTGATCGTCACGCCCACCGCCAGGATCGCAACGACCGAAACCCCCTGCAACACGCTCATGAAATTGTTGAGGCCGAGGAACGCGGGCTCGGCCGCGGAGAACACGACCACCATCGCGGCGAGCAGCAGGAACACCGCGTAGCGCCGCACGTGCGACAACAGCGCCGGGACGCGCTCGCGGGACGCGCTCGCGCGCCGGGACGATTCAGACAAGGCGGCCATCGATCGATCCAATGGTTGCGGAAGGCTCGCCGTCGGCGACGAACGGACGCAAGCCGGAAGCGTCGAGAATGAACACGCGGTCCGCCACTTCGAGCGCCTCCTCCGGATCGGAAGTCGCGACGAGGGTCGCAACGTCGGAGAGGCCGCGCACCGCCGCGGCGATGTCGGCGCGGGCGCCGACGTCGACGCCCTGGAACGGCTCGTCGAGCAGGAGCGCCCGCGGACGCACGGCGAGCCAGCGCCCGAGCACGACCTTCTGCTGGTTGCCGCCGGAGAGCGTGTCGAGCCGCGCGTCGGGCCCGCTCGCCCGGATGTCGAGGCTGTGGATGGCGCGCAACGCCGCGGCGCGCTCGACCGCCGGAATGAGGAACCCGTGCCGAAACCACCGCCCGAGGTGCGGGAGCGCGATCGACGCCGACAACGATCCGCCCGGCCAGTCCGGCGGCACGAAGGAGGTGCGCCGCCGATCCTCGGCCGCAAGATGCACGCCGCTCGCGATCGCCTCGGCCGGGTTCTTCGGACGCCAGGGTCGTCCGTTCAGCCGCATCTCTCCCGCGGCCGGCGCGACCGCGCCGAACAGCGCGAGCAGAAGGCGGCTCTTTCCGGCGCCGAGCGGCCCGGTGATCGCGGTGACCTCGCCTGCATGGAGCGCGAGATCGATCGCCGGCGCGCCGCGACGGAGGGTCAGCCCGCGCGTCTCGAGCACGGGCGCGCCGCGGGGAGAGCGCGCATCCGGATGGGCGCTCGCGACCGGGCGGCCGATCATCGCCTGCAGGGTCGCGTCGAAGTCGATCGGGCGGCGAAAGCCGGCGACGACGCGGCCGCCGCGCAGCACGACGACTCGGCTCGCGAGGCGCCTCAGATCCTGCGTCCGGTGTGAAATGTAGACGATCGCCAGCCCCTGCGCAGCGAGCGCCTCGACGACGTCGAAGAGACGCGCCGCCTCCGCCGAGGACAGGCTCGCCGTCGGCTCGTCGAACACGAGCACGCGCGCCTCGGCCGAAAGCGCGCGCGCGACGGCGACGAGTTGCCGTTCGGCCGGACCGATGTCGGCGAAGTCGCGGTCGAGCGGCAGATCGAAGCCGGCGCGGTCGGCGATCGCCGCGGCAGCCCGCCGGATCGAGCGCGGCGAGACGAAGAAGCCGGAGCGCCCGTCGGCGAAGCGGTCGAGCAGGAGCGTCTCGGCGACGGTGAGGCCCGGCGCACCGGCGCGGTCGGTCGCCTGATGGATGGCCACGATCCCCGCCGCGATCGCGTCGCGCGGCGACGCCGGCGCGTAAGGGCGTCCGCCAACGGTCATGACGCCTTCGTCCGGCCTCACGACGCCGACGAGCGCGTTGACGAGGGTCGACTTGCCGGCGCCGTTCGCGCCCATGAGCCCGACGATTTCGCCGGGCGCGACCTCGAAATCGATCTCGCTGAGCGCCCTGGTCGAGCCGAAGCGCTTCGACAGGCCCCTGACCACGACGGCGGGCGACGCCGGAAGCTCCGCCGCTTTGGTCATGTCGCGGAAGCCGGCGCGTCCAGCACGCGAGGCACGGTCATTGCGGCGCGCGCCGCGGATCGAGCCCCGCACCCTCGAAGCGCGGCAGCGCGTCGAGGAGCGCTGCGATGTCCGGGAAGTCTTGCGGCCGCTTGAGCAGGGCGCGCGCGAGCGCGAGCGCTCCCGCCTGGGCGCCGGCCCGGCGCTCCACGTCCTCGATCGTCAGGAAGTCGGCGATCTGGGCGTAGCCGACGATGCGGCGAATGGTCTTGATTGCGAGGTAGCCGAGCGCGTCGCGGAAGATCCCCTCGACGTAGGCTTGGCGGATCGTCTCGAGGCGCGCCTCGCCCGCTGGGCTGGAAAAGTGGGCGGGCGGAAAACCGTCGCCGGAAGCGTCGGACTGTCGCCAGATGTCGAGGAAGCGCCGTCGAAAGCTCAGCCAGAATGTCGCGATGTCGCCGGCGATCGCGTCGC
>CAIZGR010000107.1 GCA_903932535.1 uncultured Hyphomicrobiales bacterium
CGGGCCGGCGAATGGGAAGAGAACAAAGCCGCGAGCAACGAGAGCTTGCGCCGCCGTCGACTTGCCCGAGCCGGCCCGGCCGGCGAATCCGACGATCATGGGCGGGCCCTCACACCGGCGGGGAGATCAGGCGCAGCGTCCAGGCGATCGCCGCGAGCGCCATGACGGCGGAAAGCAGGCCCTCGAGGATCGGGGCCGCGAACACGACGGCGAGCCTCATCTTTGCGCAGGGGGCGGCGACCCCGTAACCAGGTCGATCAGCCAGGGCCACCGCCCGGTGATGGAAGCGAGGGCGGCGATCGCCGCGAGTCCCCCGCCGATGAAGTAGAGGATCAGACGCCCCGCCGCGCCCAGGGTTCTCCAAGCCTGCCATGCGCCCACCATCTCCTTCAGCGTCTTGATGTTCTCGTCGTCGTGATTGATGTCGAAGAAGCTGGCGAGGCGCTGCAGCGTCTCCGCGTCGCGCCGACCGAAGATGACGATCTCGCCGTCGTCGAGCAGCGCTTTCAGCTTGTCGGCGGAAATGTCCTCGTGACCGGTCGTCATTCCCCAGATCCTTTCGCGCCCACGCCTCGGGGCGTCTTTGTTAACGTCTCCTCGCGAAGATGAGCGGAAGCCATCCGGTCGCTACCTCGATCGTGGTGGTCAGAGCCGCCGTGCCCTTGCCGGGGCCGGCGGCTCGTCTATGCGCGCCGCCCGCTGTGCGGCGTCTCGTGGGTCTGTGCATCGCGGATCGGGTCCGGGTCGCCGTGGATCGTGCCGTCGGCGATCCCAGCGATCAGAAGGCCCGCCAGCGCGTTCGCGGCGGGAATGGCGAGGTTGGCCACCCCCGGCGCGACGACCGACAGCGCGGCGTCGATCACGACCTCGGCGACCGTATCGGCGTCCTTGACGGTCGCGGTGCGGGTGACGAGGTGCGAGGCGACCGCATAGAGCGCGCGGACCTCGGCGCCGGTCAGCTTGACCTTGCCGACCGTGACGGCCGGCGCGAGGTCGGCCGCTATCGAAGGCGGGTGAGCGGAGAGCGCGGCGACGGCGATGTCCCGCGAGGAGCCCCAGAGCGAGGCCGCGAACACCCGCCAGCTCATCGCAGGCCGCGCAGGCTGGCGGGGTCGATCCGGCGCAGCGCGACGATGTCGCGGCCGGCGAGGGCGGTGAACGCCTTCGGGTAGGTCACGCGGAGCCCGTCGTAGAGCGCCAGCGCCGCGCTGGCGACCGTGACGACGTTGACCGACTGTCCGTTGCCGATGGCCGTGCAGGCGCGCGAGACGGTCGCGTAGTCCGCCTGGAGTTGCGCGTTGAGATCGCCGACGAGCGGTTGCGCCGCCGGCAGGCCGGTCGTGCAGAACGACACGACGGCAACCTGCGCATCGGCTTTGATCGCGGCTCCGGTGATCGCGGGTGTCTGGCCCGCGCACCCTGCGAGGGCGAGCGCGGTGAGGGCGGCGGCAATGGCAAAAATGGAGCGCATTTTGGCGTCCTTCAGTTTAGCGTGGCGGAGTTGGTCAGGACCGCGTAGCCGGCGCACCCCCCGAGAGAGAGCGCGACCCACGCGAGGATGATGAGGCGCATCACGGCTTCACCGCCGGCGCGGCGCTGGTCATCTGCGCCTGCAGTTTGCCGATCTCGCCGACGATGATGCTGGCGGCGAGTTCGGGCGTGAGGCCGGTC
>CAIZGR010000108.1 GCA_903932535.1 uncultured Hyphomicrobiales bacterium
CGGCCAGACAGTGAACGGTTCCGGCGCTCCGGTCTCGGGCGCGACCGTCATGCTGTTCAATACCTCGACCAATCTGAACGTCGATGTCCAGACCACGGACGCGGGCGGCAATTACCAGTTGAGCGACCCGAACGCGACAACGAATTTTGTCGTCGCCTATCTGCCGGGAAGCCCCGATGTGGCCGGAACGACCATTGACGAACTGACGGGGATCTGACCATGGCGCGTGGAGCTATCGTTCAAAACGGCGTCGCGGTCTCGATCATCGAGGCGGCGTCGGGCTACGATCCAAATTATCAGGGCGCCGGAATCGCCTTTGTCCCCGACGCTTTCGCCCAGGTCGGCGACCTGTGGGACGGCGCGAACTGGACCTACAACATGGCGCCGGCCGCTGTGTCGCCCTTGCAGTTCCGGCTGGCGCTCGATCAGCTTGGTCTGAGGGCGGCGGCGCAAAGCTACGTTTCCAGCGCGCCGCAGAATGTTCAGGACTGGTGGAACTTTACCGCATCGTTCCAGATCGGCGACGCGATGCTTGTTTCACTCGCATCGGCCATCGGCCAGTCGCCGGCGCAGATCGCCGCCGCCTTTCGTCTCGCCTCGACGCTTTAAGCCATGGCGACGACGATTGTCCTGACACAAGGGCTGGTGACGCCCAAGAATGTGCTGCTCAACAATCCGGCGGGCGGCGCGGTCGGGGCGGCTTGCGCGTCCGGCGCGGCGGTCCACGCCATATCGGCAACCGGGGCGCAGACCCTGCTTTTTTCCGCGTCGGCGGGGGGTAAATCCTCGGCGCGCGGCGCCATGACGGGGGCCATAAAACCATCGTCCGGCGCGACGTACAAGATCTATGCGCGCGGGTCGGCTTCGGGCGGTGCGTTTCTTTCATCGGCAGCAGGCGCAAAAGCCTCCACCAGGACCGCATTTGCGGGCGCTGTTCTTGCCGCGTCGAAATCCCCGATAAGGGTTTCGTCCTTGGGCGCCGTGACGGGCGCCATCAAGGCGGCGTCCTTCGCCCGGTCCGGGTCGTCGTCCTATGCGTTGGCGACGACGGGGGCTTACCTTTTTTCGGGCGGCGCGGCGTCGGCGCTCGTCATGGGTCGCGGGGCTTTGGTCGGCGCACTCGGCGCGGCCTCACGCTCGGCGGTTCATGCGAGCCTGCGCGGCGTCACGAACGGGGCGATCCCGATTTATGCGGCGTCCACCGCAGGGTTTGTGGTTTCCGGGCGGTCTTTTGCCTCGACCTATCAAATCCCGGCCATTGTCGGCGCGGTCATGATGCAGGGCGGCTCCCGCTCGGTCACGCTGACTTCGCCCGGCATTCGGGCCAGCACGCTCACAACCTCCGGTCTGCGCTCGCAAACGCTTATTCTTTCGGGCGACTACGGGCAAAAGGCGGGATCATGACAGTAAATTCAACCGCCTCTTCGCTTTCTCAAGGCGATACGGTCAATCTGCAAATTCCGCTCTATTCCAGCGGAACGACGCCGGCCGCACTGATCAGCCCGACCGGCTATTACATCATCGCCAAAACGGTTTACGACACGGTCGTCCTGCTCACGAAAACCGCGACTTTCACGGAATCGTCCGGTCTGTGGACGATGGCGGTTCAGCTCACGACAGGGGACACCGCCAATCTTCCCGCCGGGACGCTTTACCAGCAGGCGACGGTTTTCGACACGGACGGATCGGTGGAAACCGTGCTGGCGTCCACGCTGACGGTCAATGCGGCGATTCCCGAATCCGTCGCCATCAATACCTACGTCTCGCCGACCTCCACGGCGGCGCAACTCGCGGCGCTGCTTTCTGCGGGCGGCGCGTCCTCACCATTAGGCATCGCTTTGGCGGCGCTGCTCCCATCATTACCGCCCGCTCCGACTTCCGGCGTCACGACGCTGTGGAGCGACGCGGGCGTGCCGGTCGTATCGCAAGGATGATCATGAAAATCCGCATCATTTTCGCGGCGCTGGCGCTGGCCTCGCCGGCCGCCGCGCTGCAATATCCGAACGAGCATTTCGGCGGCCTGACGCTCGATGTTCCCCTTGCCGTGATCTCGGGCGGCATCGGCAACTCGACCGGCAATATCGCCGGCCTCAATTTCGGCGGCGTGGCGCTGTCGGGAAATCTGTGCCTGCTCAATGCGTCCTGCACCTGGACGGGATCGCAAGCATTTCCTTCAATAACGCTGTCAACTGCCCTTCCGGTTGGGTCCGGC
>CAIZGR010000109.1 GCA_903932535.1 uncultured Hyphomicrobiales bacterium
CGTGCCGGTTCCCGCGAACGGGTCGAGCACCACGCCGCCGGGCGGCGTCACAAGGCGAACGAGCCAGCGCATCAGCTTCAGCGGCTTGACGGTCGGATGCTTCGAGCCGGCGCGCTCGGCGCGGCTCGCCTTGCCGCAGTAAAAGAAACGGGCGGCGGAGCCGGAGTCGCCGTATGTTTCGACTTCCTCCGTCCCGCCGCTAAAGCCGCCGAGCACCGTTCGAGACGCGTCGGGCCGGCGCTTGCCCTTGAAGAGGCCGCTCGTCGTTTGCGGGAACGCGGCGAGCACTTCGTCCGACCCGTCATGCACGAGGTTCGCCGGCCAGCGGCCGCGGGCGTCGTGCCGGAGGCTCGCGGGATGCGGCACTCTCGCGCCGTTATAGCGGTCGGCGTAACGGCCGTAGATTTCACCGCCGCCTGGACATTGGCCGGGGCCGGCGTAATTCACCGACGGATCTTCGCCGATCCCGATCCGGCACCCGTCGACATTGATCGCGCCAGTTCCCCAGCGCAGCACGTTGGCGGCGACGGTGCGCTCGCTCAGCGGCTTGCGGGCGAGGACGGCGGGCTCAAGCGCCGGCTTCAGCGCTGTGCCCCAGCCGGACCACACCTCGGCGGCTTCGGTGGCGGGGGCGGTTACGCGCAGGCTGGCGTCATAGAGGCCGGGGTCGTCCATGTAAGGACGCGTGTAACCCTCGTGCTGGCGTTCCCGCGCGGGTTTGCGTTTGATAGCGTGAGTCGCAGAACGGTAGTCGCCGACCTCCCGCGTCGCGCCAGCCGCCTTGTCGATCGCCTTGCTCACGTCGAGCGATTTCGGAAAGCCCTGGCCGTACAGCCAGGGGACCATGTCGCGAATCTCGAAGCCGGCGTCCTCCACGGCGACGGTGAGGCGGTGATAGGTGCGCGTGCCGCCGAACGCGATCAGATGGCCGCCGGGTTTCAGAACGCGCAAAACCTCGCGCCAGACGTCCGGACGGTGGGCGATATTGTCCGGCGCATCCCAGTGGCGGCCCATGAAGGCGAGGCCATAGGGCGGATCGCAGACGACGGAATCGACGCTGTTCTCCGCCAGCGTCTTCAGCACGTCGAGGCAATCGCCGGCGTGAAGCCTCACGCGGCCGTCGGCGAAAGATTGCATCGGGCCTCGTGGTTGTCAGGCGCCCGGCGTGCGCCGAACGAGTTCCCAGCTCAAAAGCCGGGGCGTCTTTACGCCGTCCCGCTCGTCGATCGTTAGCCACGGCCGCGCGAATGGCGCCGCGCAGGCCTCCGGGAGATCGGCGTGCGCGATGAGCAGGCGCTTGGCGCCCGTCGCGGCGTCGTCGGCGAGCCGGGCGAGCAGTTCGATTCCAACCCGCTCGAACACCGCCGGCCACTCGGCGGCGAGATCGCGGTCGACTTCGACGATGGCGAGTTTCATGCGGGCCTTTCCGCCGTCACCTGAATAGCCTGGCGCGCACGGCGGCGTCCTTGGCCTCAAGCAGCTTGCGCAGCGCGACGCTGCGCTCGGGATTGCGCGGCAGCGCCAGGATCAGTGCCGCCAGCTCGCCGAACGGCCGGCTGACCTCTTGCAGATGAGGCGGCAAGTGTTCGTAGGCGAAGAACTGCGCAATCGGCTCTTCGCTCATGCGGCGGTCTCGCCCGTGCGCCCGTCGAGAAAATCCGCGATGCGCAACTGCGCCCGTTCGAGCAGCCGTCTCGCCGCGAAGAGCCGCTCGTCGGGCGGCAGCTTGTCGACCTCGGCGATCGCCGCCTCGATCGCCACGTCCGCCAGCGTCGCGCGATCCAGCTCGCGCC
>CAIZGR010000110.1 GCA_903932535.1 uncultured Hyphomicrobiales bacterium
GGGGC
This sequence comes from uncultured Hyphomicrobiales bacterium, assembly GCA_903932535.1. GTDB lineage: Bacteria > Pseudomonadota > Alphaproteobacteria > Rhizobiales > Beijerinckiaceae > Roseiarcus. Next base: position 6 of record CAIZGR010000110.1, read on the forward strand.
AATGGGGCATCGACACCTCCACGGCGAGCCACTATGTCGGCTCGCTGATGCCGAGCATGATTGCGCGCGTGGCGCTGGCGCGGCAGCTTTGGCCGGTGGCGAAGTTGATCCTGCGCATCGAAGACGTCGAGCAGGACTTCACCGCCCTGGGCACGACGTTCGTCCCGGCCAAGGTCAACCAGTTTCGCGGCGCCTGGCTGTCGTGGATCTGCTATGTGCGCGCGCAGTTCGCGGCGCTCGGCTTCCCGAGCTTCCCCATCCTCATCGGTCGCCCAACCAACTCCATCCTGACGACCTACGACAGCGAGTCCGGCGGCTTCAACTGGTATCCGCCCAACGTCGTCGCCGCCGACGCGACCATGCGCGCGCTCTACAATCGCGTGCCGAACGTCGGCATCGCGGATTCGCAAAACCCGACCAACGCCACCAACATATCCGGCTCCGCCGTCCATTTCGATCACGCCGGGCAGGTGACGATGGCGGGGCGTTACTTCACCGCCTATCGCAACGCGGTCGGGGATACGCTCTATCCGACGTCGCCGACCTGGGATGCGACGGATTATCTGACGACCGCCGGAGGCTTCGCCAGCGGCTTTACGGTCGGCACCGGAGGTTCGTCGCTGAGCGGCGATTCGACGAGCGCGTGGAAAACCGCTTGGGCGACGACGCCGAGCCAGCCGTCGACCAGCGCCAAGCTCTACGCCGAGATCCCCGTGACCGCGGTGGCGAGCGGCGGCAACATGATCGTCGGGCTCAGCAACCAGGGCTACGACTTCGGCTCTTTTCTCGGGCAGTCGGTGACCAACGCCGTCATGGGCGACTATTCGGCCGCCGGCTATTTCGCCGGCAGCACCAGCCTCTGCAGCAAGGGAACCTATGGCGCCTGGGTGCAGACGTCCTTCTCCTGCCCGGCTTTCGCCGCCGCCGACGTGATGCAGTTCGCCGTCGACCGCGGCGCCGGCAAAGCCTGGGTCGGCCGCAATGGAACGTGGCTCGGCTCCGGCAATCCCGCCACCGGCGCCAATCCCTGGATCACCAGCATTCCCTCGACCGACATGGTTTTCCTGGCGGCCTCGATCTACACCGGAACAGGCAACACCTTCGGCGCCATCAAGGGCACGTCGTCGCAGTTCAGCTACTCGCCGCCGAGCGGCTTTTCGCCGTGGGGGCATTGAGGAGAGGCGAGTAGCGAGTGGCGAATAGCGAATGGCGAACAGAGCCGCGCCCGCCCCGCCTCGCCCCCCGCCCCTCACCCTGAGCTTGTCGAAGGGCGCTATTCGCCACTCGCTATTCGCCCGGTCCTCCCCATGCGCGCCTCCCTGCTGATCGCCCTGACCTTTTCGCTCGCCTTCGCCGGCGCGTGTCTGTTCGCGCTCGTGTTCACCTGAAGAGGCTTTCGCCGATGAGTTATCTGTCCAATCCGAGCCATTATGCGCGCGAGGAGTTCAAGGCCTATGTCGAGGCGCTGGCTTTCGACAAGGGCTGGCGGCCGAGGTTTCCGACGCTGCACAACACCGGCGTGCCGTCGTTGGCGCAATGGGAGGCCTATGGTTCGACGGTCGAGGAGCGCTGGGGGCCGAACCTCAACCGCTATTACCAGGGGCTTGGTTGGCATGCCGGGCCGCATCTGGTCGTCTGCCCGGATTACATCTGGGTCTTGAGCGACGTCGAGGCGCCCGGCGTCAGCGTGTCGTGCTGGAATCACGTCACGCTCGGGATCGAGATGGTCGGCAATTATGAGGTCGGCGGCGACGATCCCGACGCCGGCGAAGGCGCCAAGGTGATCGACAACGCGGTCTTCGCGCTGGCGGCGCTGTCGCGTCATCTCGGCTGGAGCGTCGGCGCGATCGTCAAGGGCGTCGGCGGCCTGCATTTTCATCGCGAATGCGCGCGCGACGGCCATCCCTGCCCGGGCAGCCGCGTCGACAAGGCCGCGGTGCTGGCGCGCGTTTTGGCGCAAGTCTCGGCTTTCGGCGGCGCGCCGCCGGCCGTCGTTCCGGCGCCGACGCCGGTTGCGCCGGCGGCGCCCGCCTTCGGCTCGCCGGCCTGGATCCAGGAGCGGCTGAACCAGCTCGGCGCGCATCCGCCGCTGACCGTCGACGGCGATCTCGGGCCGAAGACCGTCGCCGCGGTCGAGAGCTTTCAGATGAGCCGCGGGCTCACGGTCGACGGCATCGTCGGGCCGCAGACGATCGCGGCGCTGAAGCCGGCTTGAAACGATATCGAACCCCTCGCGCGCAGGCCTTTCGACGGCTGTCGGGGCGCGCGAGGGTCAGCCTCGCCCGGCGGCCGTCAACAATAGGTGAAGCATGGCTTTTTCGTTCAACCTGGCGGCCGACATCGCCGCCGCCGAATCGCTGATCGCCAAGGTGACGTCGGCGGTCGCCGAGGTTCCCGCGGGCGTCAATGTCGCGATCTCGGCGCTGGAGACGTTGAAATCGACCGTCACCACGGTCGAGAACGCGCTGACGGCGATCGAGCATCTGGCGGCGCCGGCGGCCGCGCCGCCGGCCGCTTCGTAACGCGCGATGGCCGCGCGCCCCGGGCGTCGACGCCCGGGGCGCGCTTGAAGCGGAGCCCGGCATGAATTGGCTGCAGTCCCTGTTCGCCGCTTTCGCGCCGCCGGCCAAGGCGCCGTCGCCGGCGCCTCTGACCGTCCCCGGGCGGGCGCAGGTCACCGCGGCCGGCGTCAACGCCTTCGTCGGCTTCGCCGCGCCGTTTCTGCGCGTGCTCGAGGGCAAGGGCACGCTGGCGGACGATGAGGCCGCGGCCAACGCCGTCATGGACGCGCTGGCGTTCATCGATCCCACCGCCAAGCCGATCGTCGCCTTGATCGAGGACGCCGAGCCCGCCTTTGCGGCGATCGTCGCGCTGGTCAAGGCCAACCCGGGCGGCGCCTTCACGCCCGCCCCGCGCGGCGGCCCGCCGATCACGGCCGCCGACTGGAGCCATGGAATTCCGCAGCCGCAGCCGGTCGACAATCCGAGCGGCGCGATCGGGGGTGTCTGATGCGCGTGAGTTCGAGGCGTAGGATTCAATCGAAAGGTTCAAGACCATGGCCGCCGCGCAGGGCCCCTCGCCGGAAGACTTCAACGTCTTTTCCAAATTTTTCGAGACGATTTCCTATTACGGCAACTGGTTTACGGGCGGCGGTATTGGTACGTTATTGACCCTGATCTGGCGCGTGCGCGGCAAGCTTTCGGATTTTGAAACCGCACAAGCCCGACATGCCGACCAGATCAAGGAATTGCGCGATATTTCCAACGCGCACGAAGAAAAGATCGGCCGCCACGCGACCAAGGACGATCTCGACGCCGCCGTTGGCGCCATCACCGGCGAATTCCGCGCCCGCATGTCCGACATGACGCAACTGATCGCAATGCGCGGATCGGGCAAGTGAGCCCCTGGATCCTGCTCGCGCTGATCTGCGCCAAGGAGCCCGCGCCCGACGAGCGCGCCTGCCACCAAGTGTTGCAGCGGATCGAGATCGTCATGCCCGACATGATGAGTTGCGCCGTCTGGGCGCAGCAGGCCGCGGCCGAAAACGTGCTGTTGCACGCCGACGCGCCCGGCGAATGGCTGAAGCTCGAGTGTCGACAGAAGCCGCCGCCGAGCCGCTGACGTCGCCGGCCGCCGGCGTGCCGACCCGCGCCGAACGCTTCGCCGCCGCGGTCGCGGCCTATGGCGCCGCGCTCGATCAACCGGAAGATTTCGACGGTCGCCGCCGCGCCCTCGACCGCGCCGCCCGGGCGCTCGCCGCCGTCGCCTGGAACCTCGCGCCGCAGATTATGGCGGGGCTTTAGCGCGGCTTGTAGCCGTCGATCAGCGCGCGCACCGCCGTTCCAGGCGTCATGCCGACGTGAACCATGAAATAAAACCGATCTTCCGGCACGCTGATGCTTTGGCGAACATAGACCTCGGACCTCTCCATCGGCGCGCAGCCGTCGCCTCTTAGCCAGGCGTCCGATGTTTCTTCCAAGGGGGCGGGCAACAGCATCTGGTTTGCCCTTTGAGTCACGCGCACGCGCTTGCCGTCGCACGGTCCGCCAATGAAAACGAGGTCTTCGAAATCTTCACTCATTTAGGGTCTCCTTCGTAAGCCTTCTAGCGCGCGAACAGATCCGTCGGCGCTGCCGCAACCGCCGCCTTCGGCAGCATCCAGCGCGCCGGCGGCGCGGGCTGGCCGGACTCGACCGCGCGCCAGGCGAAAATGCCGAGGCATCCGACCGCCGGAACGAACGAACAGGGGACCGCGTCGGCGAGCAATATACCGCGCGGCCCGAAAAACCACGGCGAATCGTGCTTCGACACGATGGGCCCGATCCGCGCGCAGCCGATCACCGCGCGACAATTCCGCCGCCGGCGGACAGACGACGCCGAGCGAGGCCATGAACGCGGCGGCGTCCTCGTATTCCTGCCGCGTCATCCCCTGCGCCGCATGAATCGCCAGCCGCTCGACGCCGGCGAAGCTCATATGCCTGATCGAAGCCGCGCTTCGGTTCTCGACGTCCTTGCCCGCATGCACGATCGCCCAGGCCCAAGGGTGGCGCACGCTGATGGCTTTGTCCGGCAGATAGCTCATGGCGACAGTCTCCTGGCTGCGACGCCTCGAAGGTGCGGGAAGCGCCAAATAACCCTTGGCCATCAAAGGCCGCTTCCGTCAGGTGCGGGAGCCTAAGCCCTTGGCCGCGCACCCCAATGCGCAACCTACCTCCCCCACCATCAAAAATCTACGCACTTGATTTCGTTGTCTTTTTAGCCTTCTCTCCCGCACTTTCCTCGGCGGGTGCGGGAGGCTTTGTTCGTTTTTTAGTCCGCGCGGACGCGGCCAGCGAGAGTTTTTCGCGGCTGGCGGCGCGGGTGTAGAGGCTGGCCATGCGGCGGCCGGTCCAGCCGTATTTGGCGTCGAGCTCGGCGTCGGACCAGCCGGACTCGGCGTCGATGGTGGCTGCGGCTTTGCGCAAGCCGTGCGCGCTTTTCTTGACGCCGGCCGCGTCGCAGGCGGCGCGGAACCAGTTGCCGAAGCTTTCTTTGACGAAGGGGCGGCCTTCGGCGCTGGCGATGAACGTGAGGTCGCCGGTCGGGCCGGCCTCGATCGCGCGCGCGAGATCGGGGCCGATCGCGATGGCGACGCGCTCGCCGGTTTTTTCGGTGGCGATGCGGATCACGCCGTCGCGGACGTGCGGACGTCCGACCCGGGCCGCATCGCCGCGGCGCAGGCCCGTGCCCAGCAAGACCTCGAAGGCGACGCGCTCGCGCGTTCCCAGCGTCCAGCGGGCGCGGAAGGCGGCGATATCGTCAAGCGTCCAGACGGCGAAGCCGTCGCTGCGCGGCTTGGCGACCTTGACGCCTTGCGTCGGGTCCTCGCGCACCAGGCCGGCCTCGACCGCCCATTGGAAAAATCCGCGCAGCGCCTCGACGAAATGGCGCGCGGCGGCGGGGCGATCGGCGCGTCGGTCGCGGCCGGCGGCGATGTCGCCGCGTTTCCACGCGGTCAGCTTGGAGCCGCCGAGCGCCTCGAGGATCGGGCGGAAGATGTTTTCGCGCTGGCGGCGCGTGGCGGGGCTCAGCGCGCTCCAGGCCTGCGCGCCGCGATAGAGCGCCAGCCCCCAGGCGAACGTGCCCTGCGCCGGGCCGGCGGCGGCCCTGGGACCGCTCCTGCCGGCGACGGCGGCCTCATAGGCCGCGACGAATTCCTGCGATCCATACTCGCCCTTGATGCGGATGCGCGGGCCCTGGCCTTTGCGCACATACCAGACGGTCGCGCCGTGGCGGGTGCGTTCGCGGTGCAGATGCGGAAGAGCTGGGCGCGGCATGGCGGCCATTAGGGCGCCACCGGAAGGCCGCGGTCAAGCGGGGTCGCCGGCTCCGGCGCGGGCGGCGCGGCGGCGATGAAAGGCACGATGCGCGCCACGCCGCCGGCAATCTCGATCGCGAAAGCGACGCCGGGCTGGGCGAGCTGCGCCGCGCGCAACGCGCGCCGGACGTCGGCTTGCGTGAAGGCGGCGCGGGCGCGGGTCATCGGTCGAGCGCCTCGCCGCGGGCGCAGATCTCGACCATGTCGGTAATTCCGAGCCGGCGCGGGTCGCGGTCGAAGAACGCCCAAAGCGCGCGACGCTCGTCTTCGGTCAATTCGGCGCCGACATCGCGCAAGGGCATGGGCCATCCGAATACTCGCTCTGCCGCATGGGGGCGCCACCATTGGGCCTGTCGAGCAAGCGCCTCGCGGGCGCGCTCGGGCGAAATCGGCGGCGCGCTGCAAAGGCGCTGCGACTTGCGGGCAAAGGCGAAAACGCCAAGCTGCGCGGCAAAAGCGTCGTCGACAAGAGAATTCAGGTCGGCGCGGGTCATAAGAACTGTTCCGCAAGTCGGCTTTCGTCGTACATGACCTTGAATCCGGTCAAGATGTGAGGCCGCATCATCTTTGGCGCGATCCAATAGGCGAGACCGAGCAGGAAAAACGCAAACCAAGCGCGGGCTCTGAAGACCAGGAAGTCGACTTGTGTGAAGGCGCGGGTCATCGGTCCAACCCCTCGCCGCAAGCGCGGCGCGGGGCGCTCATCCTCGTCGGCTTGTTTGCGCTTCGCCGCGCTCCGGTCAGTTGGCATAGACGAACTCCCCGCGCTCCGGGATCTCGAAACCCTTCTCGCGCAACCAGGCGCGGGACTGCTCGACCTCGGCCTCGGTCGCATCGCGCCATTGAATGCGCGCCTTGTGCAGGCCCGCCAGCGCGATCGTGTCGGCGGAATGACCGTCGGCGGGTTGGAACGCCTGGCCGACGCCGTTGGCGAAGCGCTTGGCGGCGGCGACGTCGAGTTCGCGCAACATGCGGTTGCGCTCGGCAAGGTAGGCGGCGAGGGCGTCGCTCATAGCCGCACCGGCTTCAGTTTTGCGAAACGCCGCAGGAACATCGCTCTGGCGGTCTCGGGCGCCCAGCAGGGCAATGTGATGGCGTAAGGCTCGAAGCCTTGCAATATCGGCCAATCGTCGCGGTTGCGCATCAGTTGGACCTGTTCGGTGCGCAACATGGCGAGATCGACGCGCTTGACCGATTCCGAACAGATCAGCGGCAGGCCGAAGCGGCGGCGGATGGCGGCCTCGACGCGGGCCTCGATCACGCGATAGTCGCGCAGCAGACCCTTCAACGGTTTCGACACGTCGCCGACGAAGGCTTCGGCGGCGTCGTGCATCAAAGCCTCGAAGGCGAATTCCGGTTCGACCTGGCGGCTCGCATGCACGCTGTGTTCGGCGACGCTGTAGAACCGGCTGCACTGCCCGGTGAAGCGGCAGAGGTTCGACAGGGCGTGCGCGATGTCGCCGATCGTGAAAGCGGACGCCTCGGGGTCGACGAAGTCGAAATATTCGCCGCTCTGCAGCAGGATCGTCGGGCCGACGATGTGGCGGACGGTGGGGGTGGCGTTGGTCGAGGTCATTTTGGCTCCGAAGGCGAATGGCGAATGGCGAATGGCGAATAGTTGAGCCGGTCTCGCCATTCGCTACTCGCTATTCGCCCACAACCTCGCAAACGCCGCCTCGAACCGATCGCAGGCGCTCGCGCCGCGGGCGATGTCGAGGTCGTTGTCCTGTTCGGTCAGGCCGGAATGCGAGAAATTGGCGGCGCCGAAGCGCAGCGCGCGGCCGTCGACGCAATAGGCCTTCAGGTGCATCAGCGGCGCGTCGGCGGCGCGCGTGCGCACGTCCGCGCCGGCGGCGGTCAATTGCAGCATCGCGTCGGCGAGCCGGCCGTTCGGCGCGCGCTCGTCGTGGCTGCGATAGACCCTGACCTTCACGCCGCGCGCGGCGGCGTCGGTCAGCGCCTCGATCACGGCGAAGTCGGTCAACACATAGGCCGCCATCTCGATCCGCTCGCCGGCGGATTCGATCAGCGCGACGTCGATCGCCTCGAGGTTCTCGGCCGGGGCGAAGTGCTGCTCCAGCGATTGCGCGGCGGCGTAGAGCGGGCGATCGAGCCAGGCGAGGCCGGCGACGGCGAGCAGCGGCGTCAGCACGCCGGCGCAGGCGAACAGGGGCGCGGTTTTCATCGGGCGCCTCCTTCGGCGGCTTTGAGCGCGGCGCGGGCGGCGGCGTCGATGCGCTCCAGCGGCGCGCCCTGAACATGGCGGCCGTCGGCGGCGAGGCTCTTGATGTCGTCGAGCGTCTTGCGCATCGCCCAGCTCGCCGCGAGCAGGCGGCCGAGCGGCGTTTCGAGCGCCTCGCCGAGATCCTCGATCAGCGCCAGCGGGCGCCCCTGGGCGTCGCGGATCTGGCCGTCTTCGCGGGTGAAGACGAAAGGCCCGAGGACGCCGGCGGCTTGCAGAAAATCGGTCATGGCTGCTCCGGATAGATGAGCTTCAAACGATAGTGCAGCGCCCGCTCGGCGTAGGCGGCGGCGACGCTCTGTTCCAGCGCGACCGCCGCGCCGCGCGCGGCCAGCAGCACGACGCGGCGATGCGCGCGGCGCGCGCGCTCGGCGCAATCGAGCGCCCGCGACCAGGCGCGGGTCAACTCCAGAATGCGCCTGGGATGATCGACGAAAGGGCGCAGGCCGGTCGAGGTCATGGCGACGGCCCCATTTCGATGTCGACGAAGCGACCGTCTTCAAATTCGCTCAGAGGCCGCGCCCAAAACTCGCCGTCGACTTCGCTGCGATAGAAGGCGACCAATGCGCCTTCTGAAATCGGCGTGCTCGTCTGCAATTTGCCGAGGCCGACGACAAGGTAAGTCGATCCGCGTTTGACGTGACGCACGCGACGCCGAAACGCGGTTTCCGCCGCCAGAAGCTTGCGCAGCCGCTCGACCTCGTCGGCGAGCGTGACGGCGGGATCGGCGGGAAGAGCGGCGAGCCGCGCCTCGCTGAGTCCGCCGAGCCTGCCGTCGAAGATGCGCATCTCGGCGCGCGCATAGGACTGGCGCTGGCGGATGTGCAGGATGGCCTTGTCGACCGGCGACAGCGCGGCGAAGGCCTCGGCCGAGCGACGCACGAGTTCGGCGAGGTTGGCGTGGGAGGCGAGGCGCTCTTCGGTCGGGACCATCCGGCGCGCGCCGGAAGCCTCGATCGCGGCGCCTGCGCCGCCCACGACGCTGTCGGCAGGTCCAGCTCGCTCGCCGCCGTCCTTCCTCGTCAGCAAAGCCGGCGAAGCGTCAGCGATAGGCGCGGGAAAGAAAGCCTGGCCGCCAGGGCATGATGCCGTCTCGGACACGCCAGGCCAATGGCGAAACCCACATTTGCGGCAATAGGTGTTCGCATAGCCCTCGGGCTGGAACCAATCGTGCGTTTCGCTCATGATCGAACCCTCGCGATCTGTTCGAGTTTGCGCCGGCCGCGCTCGGCGATCTCGGCGACGGGCGACGCGGCGTCGCGGCGCGCGAGATGTTCGAGCGGACCAAATTTGTCGGTCAGGGCTTCGATCGCCTTCGCCTTCAACGCCAGGCTCACGTCGAAATGCACCCAGGACGCCTTTGGCGGCTGCTGCAACCATCGACGCTGCAGGCCGATCCGGTCGGCCATCGCCAGCAATTCGTCGAGGCTGTCGGCCCACATATGACACATCACCATGCGGCCGAACCCGTGTCGGACGTCGTCGACATAGACGGTCATCGCCGCGGCTCCGGAAAAGCGTTGTGCTCGACGCCGTCGAGGCGGCGGCAGGCGCGGGCTTTGCCGACGCGGTAAACAGTCGGCTCGTTGTCAATATGTGTTTGCTCGCTCTCGCGTTCACTGAGGCGACCGAAACTCCAATCATCATCGGCGTATAAGTTGTATGCGACGTCGAGCGTCCCGCCCCTTTCGACGTTTTCGCCCGGAGCCCACTCGCCCCATTGCTTGAAAAAGAACGGCACGCCGGCGGCTGCGCATTGATCGCGGATCGAGCGCGCCCAATCGGGATGCATCGGCCGCGCGCCTTTGCCGGACTCGCCGCCGACGATGATCCAGTCGAGGCGGGGGCGTTCGCCATAGTTGGGGCCGTGCAACGTGCTGCGGTGCAAAACGTCAAGATGGTTGCCGCTTGCAGGGTTCAAGACCGATTCAAAGTTGATTTCGCCCAGCAACGGCTCCCCGCTGACGAACCGCACCGCCCCCGGCGTCGCGAGCAGTTCAGGGATGCGCTCGTCGGCGCGGGGCTGATCTTCGGCGCTGACGCCGAGATGGACGTTGGGCAAGCCGCTCCGTCGCCAAACGCCAACGTCGCGCACGGAGAACACTGAAAATTGCGCGCGTTTCAGCGCCTGGGCTTGAATCGCCCACGACATCATGGATCGCGATTCCGTCAAATAGCTACGCATTCGCTTCGTCCGCTTCGTCAGCACCTGGAACGTATGCTGCGGCGCCAGCGCCATCGCGGCGAAGACGCGATCGATCCATTCGTCGGGCACGCTCTCGTGAAACAAATCGCCCATCGAGTTGACGAAGATGCGCCGGCCGCGTTTCCAGCGCAGCGGCTGCGTCAAGGTTTCGTCCGATGCGAGGGCTACCTTGCCGGTCCAGACCGGACCGCTTTTGCTCGGTTGCGTGAGTCCGGCGTAGGACGTGCCGCCGACCGCCAGGTTGTCGCCGCGTTTGGCGCGGCGTCCCAGGTCCATCAGTTCGATCCGCGCCGCCTGCCGCATCGCGTAACAATTCGTGCAGCCGGGCGAGACGACGCTGCAACCGACGATCGGGTTCCAAGTCGCGTCCGTCCATTCGATGCTGGTCTTGTCGGACATGGTCGACTCCGAACGGGGTTGATGCGGAGAGACCGCGGTCGGCGACCGCGGCTACAGGGTGGTCAGGCTCGGCCGTTTTCCTTGTAGACCTCGGCGCGGCGGCGTTTGATGTGCAGGAGCGCGGTGCGCCAGAAGATCAGCGCGGCGACGCGGCGACCGCGCAGGGCGGGCGCGTCGGCGACGAAGAACTCGAGCTGCGTGCGCAAGCTGATCTCCATTTCCTCGGCCTGGAACTGCAACTCGCGCAGATCGGCGACCGCCGTCATCGCCTCGATCTCGGCGCGGGTCGGGGCGCGCGCGTTGACCGGCGCAGGGTCGGCGGCGTCGACGTCGTAGGCGTAGGAGGGCATGGCCGCCTCCAAGCTTGGTTGATGCGGAGAGGCCGCGGTCGGCGACCGCGGCTACAGGGGCGTCAGGCGGCGGCGCGGTCTTCCGCGGCTTCGGGCGCCGATAATCGCGGGCCGTCTTTCACATCGGGCAACTTGGGCTCTGGCGGCAGGCCGTTCGCCAGCACGGCGAGGCGGCGCTCGAGTTCGGCGCGCATGACGGCGTCGGAGGCCTGCGCGGCGATGACGTTGTCGCCCATTGCGAGCGCGACCTCGGCGCCGGCGCGCTCGCAGGCCTCCTCCAGCGCGCGCAGGGCCTGGCCGGCGAGGCTGGCGATCTTGGCCTCGCCCTGTTCGAGCGTGAAGCGCAAATGCGAGGCGGCTTCGTCGATCGCGGCCAAGGTTTCGCGCAACTGGTCGCCGATCCCTGCCGCGATGGCGACGATGCGCTCTTGCGCGCGCGTCTTGTTGGCCTCCAGCGCCTCGGCCAGGATCTTGTTGGCCGCCGCCAGCCGGTCGACGTGTTCGTCGGTGATGTCCAATTTCGTCTCCTGTTAAAACGGAATGTCGTCGTCGACGTCGTCGGCGCGGGCGCCGCTCGGCGCGGCGCGCTCTTTGGTCACGCCGTATTCGTCCGGATCGGGCGCGTCGCGCTCGGTCTTGTCGATCAGCACCAGCGCGCCGCGGAACGGGCGCAGCACGATCTCCAGCGCCCATCGCTCGGAGCCGCTCTGATCGGTCCATTTGCGCTTTTCGATCGCGCCTTCGAGATAGACCTGCGACCCTTTACGCAGATGCGCCTCGGCGATCTTGCCGAGCGGCTCGTTGAAGACGACGACGTCGTGCCAGGCGGTGCGCTCCTTGCGCTCGCCGGAATTCTTGTCTTTCCAGGTCTCCGAGGTCGCCAGCGAAAACGTGACGACGCGCGATCCCGTGCTGGTCACCGTGACCTTGGGTCCTTCCCGAGCCGGCCGAGCAGGATGGCCTTGTTGATGCCGGACATGGTCAATCCTCGTCTTCGTCTTCATCGTCGTCGGCGGCCGGCGGCGCGATTGTCTCCTTCGGCGGCGCGATCGGCGGGCTGCGCAACATCGCCGAGCCCAAAGCCGCGTCGATCGCGTCGCGCATCGTGCGCAGCGCGCCGGCGCTGGCGTGAAACGTCAGCAACAAAGGCGCCGAGTCCAGGCTGACGCGGTAATCGTCCGCCGCGACGCAAGCGATGCGAAATTCCGCCGGTTGAAATTCATCGTCCGCCATCGCCTCGACCTTCCTTCGCCATTCGCCATTCGCTATTCGCCACTCGCCCCTCGCCCCTCTTCACGCCCTCACCGGCATCAACACCCCGACCGTCGTCTCGCTCGCGGGATCGCGCAGGATCGCCGGGCTGGCGGGGTCGGCGAGTTCGAACGCCAGTTTCTCGCCGGCGAGCGCGCGCGCCATTTCGGCGAGGTAATAGAGGTTGAAGGCGATCTCGATCGGCGCTTCGACGCCGGCGGCGTCGATCTCGTCGAGCGCCTGTCCGCCCTGGCCGTCGATGGCGCTGACGATCAACCGGCCGTCGGCGAAATCGAGCTCGCCGGAGCGCCGCTCCTTGGCCGCCACCAAAGCGCGCTGGATCGCCAGCGACAAAGGCGCGGCTTCGACCTCGAGCCGATGGTTGACGTTTTGCGGAATGACGCGCTCGTAATCGGGGAACTGGCCGTCGATCGTCTTCGACAGAAAATGCACGGCGCCGAGTTCGAACTCGACGCGGCGCTCGCCGATCGACAGTTTCGCCCGCACACCCTTCGGCGCCTCGGCGGCGAGGCGGCGGATTTCCTTCACCGCCGAGGCCGGAAGGATGGCGGGGCTGAGCTTATACGGGCTCGTCTGCGTCGCCGCCAAATCGCGGCGGATCAACCTGTGTCCGTCGGTCGCCACCAGCCGCAGCGCGTCGTCGCGCCAATGCGCATAGACGCCGTTGAGATAATAGCGCGTCTGGTCCGTCGAGATCGCGACGCTGACGCATTCCAGCGCCTGCGCCAGCGCCTGCGGATCGAGATCGAGCGCGACGACGTCGCCGGCGAGGCCGAAATCGGGGAAGTCGCCACAAGGCAACGTCTGCGCGACGAAGCGCGAGCGCCCGCTGACGATCTGCACGCTCTGCGGCGAGAATACGAAGGCGACCTCGGCGTCCTTGGCGAGGTTGCGCGCGATGTCGGCGAGCCAGGCCATCGGCGCGCAAGCCGCGCCTTCGATCTCCAGCGCGCGCGGGCTGAGCCGGATCGTCGCCTGGCGGTCGAGATCGCTGGTCGTCACCTCGACGCCGCCGTCGCGCGCGATGATGCGCGCATGCGACAGGATCGGGATCGTCCGGCCGTTGGCGCGCGCGCCGCCGGCGCAGGTCGAGACGGCGCGTTGCAGGGTGGCGTTGTCGAGGATGAAGCGCATGGGGGAAAACCGCGAGTGGCGAGTGGCGAATGGAAAGGGCGAATGGTGAGTGGCGAGTAGCGAATGGTTGTTTGCGAACAGGGCGGCTCTACTCGCCATTCGCCATTCGCCATTCGCTATTCGCTATTCGCCCTATTCTTCCGTCTTGCCCTCGAACGCCGGCAATCCCGTCTCTTTCGCGGCGAGCGCGAGATCGGCGGCGACGCGGGCGCGCAGGGCGTCTTCCCATTTGAACAATTGATAGGACCAGGCGACGCTGCCGTCGTTCTTGTTGACGCGATATCTGAGCCGCGCCGGCAGGCGGACTTCCGAGCCGTCGACGAAGGCGCGGCAGGACAGCATGAACAGGCCCGGCACATGCAGGGCCGCGCCGGCGGCGTCGCGGTGTTCGGTCTCGAAGCGCAACTCGGCCTCGCCGCTTTCGAGCTTGATCGCGTTCTTGATCTTGCTCTCGACATTGACCTCGAGCCCGCGCGCGAGCGCGATCAGGTCGGTCGGGACGGCGAATTTGGCGCGGAACAAAGCCTCGAACTCGACGCGCTCGGAATCGAGCGGGACGCTGAGATCCATGATGTTGTTTTCGACGAATTCGGCGAATTCGATCTGGTTGAAGCTCTTGCCGTTGTGCTTGATCCAGCGGTCGAACTCGACCGTGAGCGGGAACGGATAATGCACCCGGTGCTTGCCGAAACGCGCGACATGGTCGGTCCCGTGATAGTCGATCACGGCGGTGAGCGAGGGGCCCGGCCAGTCGGTGTTGGAGAACAGGGCCGAATGTTCGTCCTGGTGGCGGCGGGTCAGTTCGATGAACGACCGCAAGGTGCGCACCGTGGCGACGCCGGCGCGGCGCTCGGGGGCAAAGCGGTATTCTTCCAGCAGTCGCTTGACGCTTTCGAAGCCGATGATCTGGCCTTCGCGAATGAACGCGGGGACATGCGCCGGCACGCCGGTCATTTTGGCTTCGTTGGAGATCGAGACCGGCGTCAGCTTGCCATCGGCGGCCTTCGCCAGCTTCTCGACCACGCGCAGCGCGTCGCCGAGTCCGTTTTCGCTCACATCAACCATGGTTTGCTCCTTCGTTTAACGAGCAGCCGCGGCGTCGCGCGGGCCTGAGAACATGTCGCTCTGGCGCGGGTGCTCGAGCGAGAGCCCGTCCTCGACGGTGAACAGAGTGGTCGGCGGCACCGCGGCTTCCGGCGGCAGCGCCAGTTTGACGGCGGCGTGAATGTCCTTGCGGTCGCCGAGGCGCTGGAACGTGACGGTCAACGTCAGCGAGCCCTTGGCCTTTTCGTCGTGCGAGGCGTCGAGCGCCTCCAGCAATTCGCGCATTTTGGCGTCGAGCCGCTCGACCAGGGAGTCGCGCGGAAAGACTTTGAGAACGGTTAGAAAATCTCGAATGGTTCGGTTCAACGGAGTGTCTCCAGTTGGGATGAGGCGAATGGCGAGTGGCGAGTGGCGAATGGTTGTTTGCGGCCGGGGCGGCTCTCCTCGCCCCTCATCCTGAGCTTGCCGAAGGACGCTATTCGCTACTCGCTACTCGCTACTCGCTACTCGCTACTCGCTACTCGCTACTCGCTACTCGCCACTCGCTATCCTCTCCCTCACCTGCCGCCTCCTCTCGATCTCGGCGGCGATCTCGCGGCCGCGGCGGGTGAGGCGGTAGGCGTTTTCGCGGACGAGCGGGCCGGCGCGGACTTCGACCAGGCCGCGCTCGGCCAGCGCCGCCAGGGTTTGCGGCGCATGCCAGCGACCCTCTTCGCCGCCGTAGCG
Source organism: uncultured Hyphomicrobiales bacterium (assembly GCA_903932535.1). GTDB lineage: Bacteria > Pseudomonadota > Alphaproteobacteria > Rhizobiales > Beijerinckiaceae > Roseiarcus. Next base: position 15,236 of record CAIZGR010000110.1, read on the forward strand.
GCCGTTGCGCAATTCGAGCCGGCGCTGCGCCGCATAGGCGATCGCGGCGTCGGCGATCGCCGCGCGCATCAGGGCGGACAGGCCTTCCAGCCGGTCGCGCTTGCGCCAGTGGCCGCAGGCGAAGACGGCGGGGCTGCGGCGGCTCATGCGTCGAGGCCCGAGAATTGGCCGGGGACGCCGGCTTCGGCGCGGCCGCGCTCGGCGGCGCGGGCGTCCTGGCGCAAGGCGCGGCGCAATTCCAGCACTCCGACCCGTTCGGCGAGGCCGTTGAAGGCGGTCTGCGTGCGGTCGAGCCGGGATTTGGTCTTTTCGAGCTCGCCGCTGAGTTCCTGGATGCGTCCGCGGTAGGCCATGATCGTGAGGTCGCGCGCGCGCAGGTTGCGCTGCAGCGTCTCGATCGTCGCCGCGGCCGTTTCGTTGGCCGTCCGCAACTGGCAAAGCTCGAAGTTGTTCTCGTGATCGGCTTTCTTCAGCCGCGCGACATCGCTGAGCAGACCCGTGTTTTCAATTGTCAGCAAATCTTGCTTGGTTTTCGCTCCGGCATACGCAGCTCTGGACAGGTCGAGTTGGTCGAGCAGATCGATTTCGACACTTTTCAGCTTTTTCAGCTCCAATTGAAGCCGCTGGCTTTTCTTCGTCAGCCGATCTCCCGCCTCCTCCGCGGAGGTGAACGGCTTGCTCGCCTGTTTCGGCGTCAGCAGCCGCTCGGGCACGCCGAGCGCCTTGGCGACGCGGCGGCGGGTCGCCTTGTTCGCCGCGGCCTGCTTTTCGGCGGCGGCGGCGAGGCGGGGTTTGCGCGGCGCTCTCACGCCGTCCTCCGGATCGTCGCGGCGACGGCGAGCGCGAAACAGACGCCGATGAGGACGATGTCGACGAGGTCGCGAGGGCTGAAATCGGGCATGACGGACGCCTCCGGGTTGCGGCGGCGAACTTGCCAAATAGGCCAACGACTGTCAAGCGGGAAAATGCCAGATAGGCAAGAAAGGGCAGTCGGCAGTCGGGGCGGCGGGGAGGGCTTTGGCTGACGAGGGACGAAGCGGAGCGGGTTGCGGCAGGGCGGCGAACGGTCGGGCGCGGCGCGGCGTGAATATCAGGGACCGCCCCGGGCATGACGCCATCCCTACCGCCGACTGCCGACTGCCGCCCTCCCCTACACGTCCCGCCCGCAATAACGGCACACTTTCGCGGCGTGGCGGATCGGCTCGGCGCAATGGGGACAGGCGCGACGATCCGCCGCGGCGGCCTCGCGGCGCGCGTTGACGTCGAGGATCAACAGCGCGATGACGGCGAACAGCGAGAACAGCAGGCCTGCGAAGAACCAGAGCGACGGGTCGCGTCCGCGCCAGGCGGCGAGAGCGGCGCAGAGACCGCCCCAGAACAATGACCAGAGGCCGAGCGAAATGACGACGCCGGCGCTAGCCACGGCGGCGCTTGCCATGCGGCGGAGCGGCGCGAACGATGCTGGTGGAAGGCGTGCGGCCTTTCAATTCGCCGACGATGCGAAAGCCGATCGGCTTGACGTCGGCGTCGCGAATCGGCGGCGCGTTGTCGCTTTCAAGGTCGAACTTGCCATGGCCGAAGCCGCGGCGCACGATCTTCAGCAACCGCTCGCCGCCCCAGGTCTCGACAATAGCGTATTCGCCGACGATCTCCTCGAGGCCGAGCGGCGCGCGGTCGAACAGAATTACCGTGCCCTCGCGATAGCGCGGCCATTGCGAATCCCCTTGAACCACCAGCGCGGCGATGTCCCGGCCGGCGGGGAATAGGATCGCGTCGCCTTTGGCGATCTCGGCGCCGTCGTCTTCGAAGCTGACCGTCGCGCCGGCGCCGACGCGGCCCATGACGGGAATCCGGATGCTCGGGGTCGGCGCGGCGGAGGTTTTCGGCGTCACGTCGGCGACCAGATCGCTTTCGCGCACGCCGAGCGCTGCGGCTATGCGTCGCAGCGACTTCAGACTGACGTTGCGCTTCGCCCGCTCCATTTTCGACAAATAGCTGGCCGAGACGCCGGCTGCGAAGGCGACGTCCTCCAGCGAGCGTCCGCGCGCTTCCCGCCATTCGCGAATGCGGTTCTCCATAGCAATCAGAATTCCAAACCTTTGCCAAATTGGCAAAGCCAAATAGGCCAATTCGCGCTTGACAACGTTTGGCCTATTTGGCAAGTTCCCGGCATGACGCTCGCCGAGTATCTCAAGCTAGAAAACGTCAAGCCGAGCCATTTCGCGACCCGGCTTGGCGTCAGCGCCTCGACCGTGTCGCGGTTCCTGAAAGGCGAGCGGGTGCCTTCGCCGCAGATGTTGCGGCGGATCGCCGAACTCACCAGCAATCGAGTCACGCCTAATGACTTCATGGGCATCTCGCCGGCGCCGTCGATCGCTCGCGAGGACGAATGACATGTTCCCTTCCCGCCGGCGGCCGTTCCGCCTCCCAGCGCCTCCGCCGGCGTGAGCGTCCCTGGCTGGTCCTCCTTCCGGCCAGAGGCGGCTTTTTATTCGTGGTTGCAGATCGCCATTTTCAAGTTCGGAGTTGGGCATGAGCATCGCGCGTTTCCTCCTGTTGGCCATCGTCGGCTTCGCCGCCGCGCATTCGCAGGCGCCCTGGATCTGGGCCGGCTTTGCGGCGCTCGGCGCCTTCGGCGCGCTGGCGCTCACAGTGTCGGCGCCGTGGTTGGCGCCGGCGACGAGGTTAACACGTTGCGCGGAATCGCCGCGTCCAGGTTCGAGGACAAAATGACGTCGGCGGCCTGGCTCCTCGACGAAAAGGCCAAGCTGCGGCTGCGGCTGATGGAGACGCTGCTGGCGGAACGGTTCGGCTCGCGCAGCGTCGCGCGCGAGACGGTGGCGGAGATGGTGGGGCTGCCGGCCTCTTCGCTGGAGCGGGCGCGACGCGGCCGCGCCAAGGGCGTGAAGGCGTCGGTGTCGGAAGCGATCCGCGAGGCGTTCATCTGGTTGATCGAGCACGAAATGAAGGCCTTGGAGCATGAATTGGGGCTGGCTCGCGACGGCGCTGAAGATCTGGCGCCGGCTGCGGAGAGCGAGGCGATCGGTTCGCTGATCGCCGCGCGGAAGTTCATCAACCAGCGCAAGCGCTGAAGCGGCAGGAGGCAAACGATGGCGCCAGCGAGAGTCTACGACGAAGCGATCGAATGGCTGGGATTTCCCGTGCGCGATCGGGTGACCGGATTTCAGGGCGTCGTCAGCTCCATCTCCTTCGACCTCTACGGCTGCGTCCAGTTCGCCGTCACCCCGCCGGTCAACGACAAGGGCGAGTCTCCGGACGGGCGCTGGTTCGACATCGCCAGGGTCGAAAAAACCGGCGCGCGCGTGATGACGCCGCCGAGCCGTTTTCTCAGGGATTACGGGCCGGCGGAAAAGCCGCGGCGATGAACTCGGGACAAGGGGGCAAAGCATGGCTTACAAACGCAAGACCGAGGAACAACGTCTCGCCGAGGCGCGCGGACGGGAGGCGCTGATCCGCGAGGGCTTCGCGGCGGGGCGCTCGCCGGAACAGATCGGGCGGCTGCATCACATCGCCTGGAACACCCTGCGCGACGATTGCCTGCTGCTCGCCATCGACCTCGACGGCTGGCGCGCGCAGCGGGCGCGGCTCTCCGGCGTCAACCAGACGATGGGCCGCAGCGAGAACGACGAAGAGACGCAGGTTCTGTTCTGGGCCCGCGCGCGCGACGCCGGCGAGGCGCATTTGGCGGACCTCCTGCGCGAGCATCCCGATCCCAAGGCCACCGAACATCGCATCCCGCCGGCGCAAGGCGCCTACCAGCCGATTCCGCGCGCGGAGATCGCCTATCGCGGTCCGGGGCTGCTTTGCGCGGAGGCGGCGAGATAGGGGCCGCTACGCGGCGCGAATGGCGAATGGCGAATGGCGAATAGTTGTTCCCGACCCTCTGAACGCCGCCGCTCGCTATTCGCCACTCGCTACTCGCCACTCGCCACTCGCTATTCGCCCCTCCCTCACCAGGCCCGTCCCCCCTCATGCTTTCCCCCGCCGAAATCGCAACCGTCAATTCCCGCGTCGACCTGCGCGCGCTCGCGGCCGATCTCGGGGCGGGGTTTCGCGGCAAGTCGCGCGTCGGGCGTTGCCCGATCTGCGGCGGCGGGCGGTCGGCGCAGAGGTTCGAGATCAAGCGCGATGGGCGCAGCTGGGCTTGCGCGGTCTGCAACGACGGCGGCGACGCGATCCGGCTGGTGATGCGGGTCAAGGGGCTCGACTTTCGCGGCGCGGTCGAGGCGCTCGGCGGCCCGGTGAAATTGTCGGAGGCCGAGCGGGAAAAGCTCGAGGCCAAGCTCGCCGTCGAACAGGCGCGGCGGAATCGCGAGGCTTCGATCTATCGCGAGCGCGAGCGGCGGCGGCTCTATGAAATCTGGCGCAACGCCGCGCCGCTGGTCGGCACGCCGGTCGAGCCCTATCTCGGCGGGCGCGGGATTTCCTGGCGGCTCGGCGAACTCGATCTGCGTTTCGCCGTCGCGCCCTATTTTCACGGCGAAGAGGAAGACGAACGCGGGCGGAAAAGCCCGCGCAGGATCTACGAGGGGCCGGCGATGCTGGCGGCCTTCGTCGGGCCGGACGGGCGCTTCCGCGGGTTGCATCTGACCTGGATCGACGCAGCGCGGCCGGGCGAAAAGGCGGAAATCTTCGACCCCGACACGGGCGAGGCGCTGCCGGCGAAAAAAATGCGCGGGCACAAGCTTGGCGGCTGGCTGAAGCTGACGAAAGCCGGCGACTGGACGCGGCTTTGCTGCGGCGAGGGGATCGAGACCACGTTGAGCATGCGCGAGGCGCATTACGACCGCTTCGGCTATCGCGCCGCGGGCGATCTCGGCAATCTCGCCGGCAAGGCGGAGGCGACGGTCGCGCACCCCTTTCTGAAGACGCCGAGCGGCCGGGCGCAGCGCGTGCCCGGCGACGCTCCGGTCGCGGACAGCGAATGCATGCCGATCCCGAGCGAGACGCGCGAGCTGGTGCTGCTCAAAGACGGCGACAGCGACCCCTTCACCACCGATCTCGCCATGACCCGCGCCGCGCGCCGGCGCGCGCGGCCGGGGCTGGTCATCCGCCAGATGTCGCCGCCGGCGGGGTTGGATTGGAACGATGTGTTGAGGGGGTAGTGGGCAGTGGGCAGTGGGCAGTGGGGGCTATGGCGAATAGCGAATGGCGAGTGGCGAATGGAATGCGCGCAGAGCGCTGCGCCCTCCTTCACTCCCCCCTTATCCTGAGCTTGTCGAAGGACGCCACTCGCCATTCGCCATTCGCTACTCGCCCCTGGAGACTTGATTGATGCTCGACGCGGAATTCATCTTCGAGGTCGGGCAATGGCTGCGCTCGGAGGCGGTGGGGCCGGCGGCGGCGTTCAATGGCGAGGTCGTGATGGTCGCGCCGGAGGGCGAGCGGGTGGTGATGCGGGATTCGAGGGGGCGGCGATGGGCGCGGGTGCGGTCGCAATTGTCGAGGATCGATGCGGGTGAAGAGGCGAATGGCGAGTAGCGAGTGGCGAGTAGCGGCGGGTTGATCGCGTTTCATCAAACAACGGATTCGGGGCGTTTCGGACATGGACATCATTTCGTTGGCGGATTGGGAATCCGCCGCGCTGCGCATTCGCGGGGCGGAAGACATCGTTTATCTCGCCGGGATCGATCCGCCGGAACTGTCGTCGTGCGATTGGAGCCAGAAGCGCTGGCGCTTCGAGGCCAATGCGGGACCGAAGCTGATGCATGAGGGCGTCAACGTGTTTCGTCGCCGCAAACGCGGCGAGATCCGGCGCGACCCGGTTCCCTCGCATCGGCTATGGCCGTTCGACCGCTCGCGCTACACGGCCGACAATCTGCCGGCGATCCGCGCCCGCGCGGTCAATTTCCGCGGCCAGCCGCAGCGCTGATCCCATGTCCGGCAAGGATACGATCAGGCGCGCCTATGACGAGGCGCGCGTGTTGAGCGACGGCGGCGCGGCTGAGGACGGCGATTACGCCGGGCCGGAGCGCGACGACGACGGCGACGCGCCGGCGGGGCCGCCGCCGGCCGGCGTCGACGGCGAGCTGGTCAGGCGCTGCGCGGCGCTCGATCTCTCCGACACCGACAACGCCGAGCGGCTGCGCACGCATTTCGGCGGCGACCTCGTCGTGGTCTCGCTCGACGAAAACGCCGGCGGCGTCTGGGCGGTGTGGGACGGGCGGCGCTGGGATCGCGAGAACGGCGCGGCGGGCTCGCTGAAGCTGGCGCAGCGCATTGGCCCGCGCATCGCGCTGGAGGCGGAATATCTGGCCGCCACCGAAGGCGAGCAGGCGCTGCTCGACAAGGCGGAGGCGCTCGCCGACGACGACAAGAGCGCCAAGGCCAAGGCCGCGCGCGAGATCGCCGCCAAGGTCGGCGCCCGCATCGAGGCGCGGCAGCGACGGCGCTTCGCCTTCGCGGTGTCGTCGAAGAACGCGGCGCGGGTGCATGCGATGCTGACCATGGCCGCGCCGCATCTGCGCCGGCCGGCGAGCGGTTTCAATCAAGACCCGCTGCTGCTGGTGACGGAGACGCACAGCCTGCGTTTCGTGGTCGAAGAGGATCTCGACTGTCCCGACCCCACGGTGACGCGCAAGAAAGCCCGCGTCGAGGCGCGCCCGGAGTTCCGCCGCGAGGATTACGTCACCGGCGTCGCGCCCTGCGCCTACGACCCGCAAGCCAAGGCGCCGAAGTTCGAGGCCTTCCTTGACACCACCATGCCCGATCGCGATCTCCGGCGCACCTTGCGGGTCTATTGCGCCGGCGGCCTGCTCGGGGTGCTGGAACAGAAGCTGATGTATCACTTCGGCTCCGGCGCCAACGGCAAGAGCGTGTTTCTGGCGGTGCTGATGGGCGTCATCGGCGCGTCGCTGTCGGTGGGGCTGCCGAAAGAGACCATCATGGGGCAAGGCGAGCGCGGCGCGGGGCAGGCCTCGCCCGATCTGGTGCGCCTGCTCGGCAAGCGCATGGTGCGCATCGACGAGTTGAAAGACAACGAGTCGCTTCGCGAGGATCTGGTCAAACGGCTGACCGGCGGCGACCCGATGGTGGTCAGGGCTTTGTTCGAGGGCTATCTCGAATTTCCCAATGTGGCGACGCCGCACATGAGCGGCAACGGCAAGCCGAAGATCGACGGCACCGACGAGGGCATCTGGCGGCGGATTCTGGTCGTTCACTGGAGCGAGACGATCCCGGAGGAAAAGCGCCGCGACTTTCACGAGATCGTCGCCGACCTGCTGACCGAGCGCAGCGGCATCCTCAACTGGTTGATCGCAGGCGCGCTCGACTATCTCGAGCACGGGCTGACGATCGCCGCCGCGGCGCGGCAGGCGACGCAGGAATATCGCGAGGAAATGGACCCGGTGCGCGATTTCCGCGAGCGCTGTCTGGTCGCCGCGCCGGGGCGCAAGGTGCAGGCGAGCCGCATGTACGCCGCCTATATCGCCTGGGCGAAGGCGAACGGCCGCAGCGAATTCTCCGCCGCCCGCGTCGGGCGCGAGCTGAAGCGCTGGATGCGGCGCGACGACAGCGGCTCGGTGCGGTTCTATCTCGACGTCGAACTGAGCGGCGAGGCCGCGGCGCTGGTTGACGGCGGCGCGCCGCCGGCGAGTTGGGAGGAGAGAAGTGGCGAATAGCGAGTGGCGAATGGCGAATGGCGAGTGGCGAGTGGCGTCCTTCGACAAGCTCAGGATGAGGGGCGAGCGGCGGAGGGCTGGCGGCCATTCGCTATTCGCCATTCGCCATTCGCACCCTTCAAGGATTTTCGCTTGATTCAATCCTTCCTCGACTCCCGCGTCACCCTTCACCCCGGCGACTGCCGCGACGTGCTGAAGACGCTTGCCGACAACTCGATCGACGCGGGCGTCACCGACCCCCCTTATGCTTTGGTCTCGATCGGCAAAAGGTTCGGGGCGGAGAACGCCGCGCCGGCGCAAGAGGGCGCGACGGGGGTCTATATGCGGGCCTCGGCCGGGTTCATGGGCAAAAGCTGGGACACCGGCGAGGCGGCGTTCGCGGTTGATTTCTGGCGCGAGGTCTGGCGCGTGCTGAAGCCCGGCGCGCATCTGGTCGCGTTCGGCGGCACGCGGTCCTATCATCGGCTTGCGTCAGCGATCGAGGATGCGGGATTCGAGATCCGCGATCAACTGGCCTGGATGTACGGCTCCGGGTTTCCGAAGTCGCATGATGTGAGCAAGGGGATTGCGCGGCAGTCGGCAGTCGGCAGTCGGCAGTCGGAAGAGGGCGCGACTGCCGACTGCCGACTGCCGACTGCCGATTTTGCAGGCTGGGGCACGGCGCTGAAGCCCGCCTGGGAGCCGATCGTGTTGGCGCGGAAGCCCCTGAGCGAAAAGACCGTGGCGGCGAATGTGCTGCGGTGGAGGACGGGGGCGCTGAATGTCGGGGCGTGCAAGATCGCCTTCGAAAGCGCCGACGATCAGGCGGCGGCGGCGGCGGCGGCGGCGGCGCAAAGATCATGCCGCGATCAGAACGAAAACCGCACGGCTTACGGGCGGCTCGAGAACGGTGAGGCTTCGCTCGCGCCTTATCTTGACGGGCTCGACAAGGGTCGCTGGCCGGCGAATGTCTGTCACGACGGATCGGCGGAGGTGGTGGCGGGGTTTCCGGATACGGGCGTAAGTTCAGGCGGTCGAGTTGGAAACGCGGGCGGCGCGACCGTTGGCAATATCCCGCAAGGGAAATTTTTGCCTGGAGACCCTGGCTTTGGCGACTCCGGCTCCGCCGCCCGTTTCTTCTATTCCGCGAAAGCCGACGCCGACGATCGCATCGGCAGCAAACACCCGACGGTCAAGCCGGTCGACCTGCTGCAATGGCTGGTGCGCCTCGTCACGCCGCCGGGCGGGATCGTGCTCGATCCCTTCGCCGGCACCGGCACGACCGGAGAGGCGGTCTGGCGCGAGGGTTGCCGCGCCGTGCTGATCGAGCGCGAGGCCGAATACCGCGCCGACATCGCCCGCCGCATGGCCTTCGCCCTCGAAGGCCCCGTCGCCCGCCGCGCCGAGCGCGTGAAGGCGCGGGGGAAGACGGAGGCGCACGTCGGGCCGTTGTTCGGCCCCACCGCCGCCGTCGAGGGGGGGGGGCGACGTTCGGAGCGCGGCTCACCGAATGGAACCGCCGCGCCAGCGGACCGGACGAACGATCGGGCCGATCGGGCTCAAACGATGAGTGAGGCGGCGGAATGAGGGAAGCGGCGAGTGGCGAATAGCGAATAGTGAGTGGTGAGTGACATGAGGAGGCGGCGATGGTTGTTTATTTGCTGGCGGCCGCGGGCGGCGCGCTGATGGGTTGGTTGTGCGTCCCGTTGACGCCGGCGACGTTTATCGCCGCAATGTGTATTCTCTATGCGGGAGTGCTGATCGGGATCGGGCGCAGATCGTGACGGCGCTCGACGCCGCGGCGGGGCGCGAGCAACCCTTCGCCACTCGCCATTCGCCACTCGCGGCTTCCGATGCAGCGTGCGCGATCCCCGCCGCCCCCCACGAACTCATCATCGACAGCTTCGCCGGCGGCGGCGGGGCTTCGCTGGGGATCGAAATGGCGCTGGGGCGCTCGCCGGACGTGGCGATCAATCATGACGCGGTCGCGCTGTCGATGCATCGCGCCAATCATCCCGCAACCCTGCATCTGCCGCACAATGTCTGGAGCGTCGATCCGCTCGCCGTCACCAACGGCCGGCCGGTCGGGCTGATGTGGGCCTCGCCCGATTGCAAGCATTTCTCCAAGGCCAAGGGCGGCAAGCCGGTGGCGCGCAATATCCGGGATCTCGCCTGGGTCGTCGTGCGCTGGGCCAAACAAGTGCGCCCGCGGGTGATCTGTCTCGAAAACGTCGAGGAATTCCGCACCTGGGGGCCGCTGACCGAAAACGGCCAGCCGTGTCCGGTGCGCAAGGGCGAGACGTTCAAGCGTTGGGCTGGCGAATTGCGCAAGCTCGGCTATGCGATCGAGCATCGCGAGCTGCGCGCCTGCGACTATGGCGCGCCGACGATCCGGAAGCGCATGTTTCTGATCGCGCGCTGCGACGGGCGGCCGATCGTCTGGCCGGCGGCGACGCATGGCGATCCGAAATCGGCGGCGGTCAAATCGGGGGCATTGCGGCCGTGGCGCACGGCGGCGGAGATCATCGATTGGTCGTTGGCGTGTCCCTCGATCTTTCTGACCAGGCAAGAGGCGCGGGCGATCGGGGTCAAGCGGCCTCTGGCGGAGGCGACGATGGCGCGCATCGCCAAGGGCGTGAAGCGCTATGTGCTCGAGGCGGCGGAGCCGTTCGTGATTTACGGTCAGCAAGGGGGCGCGGTCCGGCCAATGGATTCGCCGCTTCACACAATTACGGCCTCTCGCAAGGATACGAACGCGATCGTCGCGCCGCATCTGATGACGATGCGCAATTCCGGCAAGCCCTACAACGGGGCGGATGAGTCGACGCATACGGTGACTGCCGGCGGCGCGCATTTGAACCTGGTCGCCGCGCATCTGACCAACTTCAACACCGGCAGCGTCGGCGCCGATCTCGGCGACCCCGCGCCGACGGTGACCGCCAACAGCTTCAAGAAACGCCCCGGCGGCGCGCCGCCGATCGGCGTGGTGGCGGCGACGCTCAACGCCTATTACGGCGAGGGCGAGGGCGGGCGCGACCGCAGCGCGCCGCTCGACGAACCCTTGCGCACGGTGACGACGGAGAACCGCCACGCGCTCGCGGCGGCGTTTCTGGCGCAGCACAATCTCGGGCTCGTCGGGCATGACGCGCGCGCGCCGGTTTCGACATTGACGGCGACGGGATCGCAGCAGGCGGTCGTCTCGGCGGGGTTGGTCAACATGAAAGGGTCCGACCGGCGGATGAGCGGCCCGGAGACGCCGCATCCGACGGTGACGGCGCAGGGCGTGCATTCGGCCGAAGTGCGGGCGTTTCTGACCAAATATTACGGCGAGGGCGGCACGGATCAATCGCCGGCGGAGCCGTTGCACACCGTGCCGACCCTGGCGCGGTTCGGCCTGGTGACGGTCAAGGGCGAGGTCTACGAGATCGCCGACATCGGCATGCGGATGCTGAGCCCGCGCGAACTGTTCCGCGCGCAGGGCTTCCCCGACGATTACCGCATCGAGGCCGGCGCGGACGGCGAGCGCATGACGCAGGCGGCGCAGAACCGGATGTGCGGCAATTCGGTGTCGCCGCCGGTCGCGCGCGCGATCGTGGCGGCGAACTATGTCGCCGACGAAGTCCCGCTGAGCGCGCCGCGCGCCCTCGCCAGCGCGCCGCTGTTCGAGGCCGTGGCATGACCTTCCCTTCGCCATTCGCCATTCGCCACTCGCGGCTCCGCCCCGCAACCCCATTTCCGCGCGCCCGAGCCTTAGACACTCCCGACACTTCCTGAGGGTTCGTTTCGTCAACTCTCACATGACAAAAGCCATGTATCGCCAAGGGTTTAGTGTGCGCCGCCGAGAGTTCAGAGGGTTTTCGCGCGCATATATATGCAAAAAAGGGGGAACGGGGCAGCAGGCCTTCTCATACGTATACGCGACAAAAACCCTCTGAACCCTCATAAACATGTATAAGTATAGGAAATATAAGAGGAAAAAAGCGTGATAGTTTGTTCGACCGAGTCTCTGGCAAGTCTCGAACCCTCTGAAGGGATGAACATGGACCGTGTGGGCATTGCAAAAACGCGGCGCGGCGATCTGGAGACGGTGGTGGTCTACGGCGCGACCAAGACGATCGTGACGCGGCGGCGGCGGCGCGAGGCGCGGCCGGTGCAAATCGAGGGGGTGCGCTGGGTGGTGGCGCGGGTGCTGAGCGGGTTCGAGTTTGCGGTCGCCGACGATCTCGCCGCCGTCGGGTTCCGCAGCTTCGCGCCGCATGCGGTGACGGTGGCGCTGCGCGGCCGGGTCGGCGGCGGCGAGCAGCGGCGCAAGGCCTTGCGCGAGACGCCGGTGTTCGCCGGCTATCTGTTCGTCGGTTGCCCCGAGGGGTTGCTGCTGGCCAAGCTTTCGCACGATCGGCTGCTTGACGTGCTGACCTCGGTCGAGGCGCGGCAGTCGGCGCGCGTCGCCGAAGCGGTGGCGATGATCTCCAAGCTGCATTGCGCCGGGGTGTTCGACGAGCGCACGCGGCGCGTGGCGGGCTATGGCGTCGGCGAGGTCGTGCGGATCAAGGACGGTCCGTTCGCGGGCTATAACGGCGCTATCGCGGCGCTGCCGCATGACATGCGGATCAAGGTCGAGATTTCCCTGTTCGGAAGATCGGTCCCGGTTGAAATGGGGCCTAGACAAATCGAGCGCGTTTGATTATGGGGGAGTCGCTCGTCGAGCCGCGCACGGTCAGTGTTGCAAATTTGCAACCCCACCGTGCCGCCGCATTGGGGCAGTTTCATTCATGGTGCTGAAATGCGTCCCGGTCGGGCTCGTCGCCGCGCGGCCGGCCGGGGCGCGCGTTCCGCCGAAGGCCGCCGACAGTTGGTATGCGACGCCCGAGCATCGCGCCTGGGCCGTCGCGGTCATCGCCAGGGACGGCGGGCGCTGCCGGGTCTGCAACCGCCGCGGTCGCCTGTTCGCCGACCACATCGTCGAGATCGAGGACGGCGGCGCGCGGCTCGACCTCGCCAACGGGCAGGCGCTGTGCGGCTCGCATCACACCGCCAAGACCGCCGCCGCCCGCGCCGCGCGCTTTTGCAGCCGCGCCGGGGGGATGGGGGTTTAGTCCGCACCCGCCCCCATCGCCGGCAAC
>CAIZGR010000111.1 GCA_903932535.1 uncultured Hyphomicrobiales bacterium
CACGGCGGTTTCGGCGATCACGACCTTCGACGACTCGGACGTCGGGACGGTCTACCCGGCGACCAACTATTACATCGACACCATCCGCACGCCTGGCCGTGTCGTCCTGCGTCAAGGGTCGGTGTGGCCAATCCCGCTGAGGCTCGCCAACGGGATCAAGATCGATTGGACTTGCGGCTACGGCGCCGACACCTCGGCGGTTCCGGCTGCGATCAAACTCGCGATTCAAATCCAGACCGGGTGTTTCAACGAGGCCCGCGGCGACGAGCAGTCGGCCCAAGCCATGCACCCGACCGTCGAGCTGCTGCTCGCGCCCTACCTGTTCTCCCCCCCCTCCTGACTCAACCTCACAAGGAAGCTCCCCATGCCCCTCGCCGGCGGTTCTCAATTCAACGTTCAAACCTATCTCGTCGGGTCGATCGCCGAGGCCGAAGGGATCGGCAACAGTTCTCAGAACTTGAATTTGGCCACGCTGTTGCAGTTCAACGGAGGCTCGGGCCTTGGCCAATGCGACGAATTCTACGAAGCGACTATCAGCCTCGCGGCGTCGGGCTCGCTCACGCTCGGCTTGACCGGCGGCGGCCTGATCGATCCCTTTGGCGGCGCGATCGCAATGCTGCACGTGAAGTTCATCATGCTGCAGGTCCAGGCCCAGGTCGGCCCGGGCGTCGCCGCCGGCGCCATCATCCTCTCGCCGGGCTCGACCAACCCCTGCGCCCTCATGCTCGCCGGCACCACCCCCACGCTGACCGTCGCTCCGGGCGAGACCTTCCTGCAGACGAACGGCAACGGGGTCGTGCCGAATGCGGGCTGGGTCGTGACGCCCTCGACCGGCATGAACATCAAGCTCACCAACGCGAGCGCGTCTCAGCCGGCGTTCGGCACCCTGATCATCGGCGGTACGAGCACCTAGGTCAGTCTGACTGCGGCCTTCGCGATCAGGCGCCAGACGGCTTCTGGTCGCGTGGGTGGTTCCCATTGCCGTGAAACCTTCCCGACGCGAGTCAAATATGGCCGTCTCCTCGCCAATCTATCCGCTGGCGCGAGACATGCGCGACCGCGTCCGATTCGATAGACGCGCGGTAACCACCACGCCGCTCGGTGGCACCAAAGGCGAATGGTACACCCTGATCCCGAGCCGCGCGGCGAAGCTGACGGCGTTTCGGCCGCGGCGTAAAGGCGGCGTCGAGGTCGAGGCGACGAGAGCCCAGGCCGTCACGCCCTTCGACATGTACGTCCGGGCCGACTCCCTCACGACCACGGTGACCACGGACGACCGCGTGGTCGATACCAGAAACCCTGCGAGGGTGTTTCGGATCAATTTCATCGCCGATCTCGAAGGGCGCGGCCTCTGGCTGACGTTCCAATTGGATCTCGGGACAGCAACAGATGGGTGAGGTCTCCGCACGGGTCCTGAACCTCGAACGGCTCATCGCCAAGATTTCCGCGCTACCAGACAGCGTAAAGTCGCGCGTGCTTGCGGCAAACAAGACCAGTGCTCGGGAGTTTCTGAGTTCCGTGGCGCAGATCGCACCGGTCGGCGACGACGAAAAGCGCGAAGGCGAGCACCTGGTGACAACGCTGGCCATGGGTGACGCCAAATCGCCCACCGCAGTCGCCGTCTCGATCGGCGGCCCAGAGGCGCCGTACCCTCTCCACCTCGAGGTCGGCTACATGACCAAGGGCGGCAAACACGTCCACGGCCGCGCATTCTGGTACCCAACATGGCGCCTGAACAAAAAGCGCTATCGCCAGCGCGCGGCCAGGGCGCTCAACGCCGCCATGAAGAAGATTGCAAATGGCGGTGCGTGATCCGGCCTACGCCATCCAGGCCGCGGTCTACGCCGCCCTGATGTCCAGCCCCGACATGGCCGCGGCCTTCGGCGGCACGCCTTCGGTCTACGACAGCGTGCCGCTCGACCCGTCGGGACAGGTGATCACCGCCGCCTTCCCGTACGTGACCGTCGGCGACGACCAGCTGGTCGGCGCCACCACCCAAGGCGTCGACGTCACAGAGATCTATGTGAAGGTCGAGACCTGGAGCCGCCCGCGGGGAACCGTCGACAACGGCGAGATGAAGCTGATCGCCGGCGCGGTCCGAGCCGCGCTGGACCAGCCGATCGCCGTCGTCGGTCACGACGTCGTCACGCACGAGTTTCGCGGGCACCTCTTCAAGCGCGAGCCCGACGGCCTGACGCGCCACGCCATCACCACCATCCGCTACCGCACGACGCCGATCGGCGTCTCCCCGTCCAACGTCTAGGAGCCTTACATGACCTCCAATCCCGTCCAGTACTTCAGCGGGGAGCACCTGCTCATCCAGGTCGGCAACGGCCAGGCGCCGGAGGCGTTCATCGCCTCGGCGACCATAAACACCACTCGGGCCCTGGACATCTCTGCGAAGGCCTCGACCACCGAGATCGCCGATACGGTCAACCCGTCGCTGCCCGCCTCGACAGTGCGCCAGATCATCTCGACCGACATCAAGTTCACCGGCTCGGGGATTGCCGACGCGCCGAGCTACTACGCGCTCGCCAGCGCGGCGCTGGCGGGCACGGTTCTGGATGTGAAGATCCTCATGAACCTCACCGGCGCGCAGGGCGGCGTCACTTTCACCGGGAAGATGGTGATCACCGCCATCAACCTCTCCGGCACGCGCGGCGATATGACGACCTTCACCAGCACCTGGGAACAGGCCGCGCCGTTCACGCTCGCGCAGAACGCGTAAGCCTATGAGCCGACACGGCGAGATCTCGCTGCCCTTCGGCGCCGAGGAGCGGACGTTCCGCCTCGGAATCCGCCAGTGGGAAGCCATAGAGGCCAAGTGCGACGCGGGGCCGCCCGAGCTCCTTTCGCGGCTGCGACCCCTGGTCAATGCGCTGCAGATGCAACTTGGAGTGCGTCAGATCATGGCGTCGGGCCTGATGGGCACGTGGCGGATTCACGATGTCCGCGAACCGATACTTCAGGGCCTGATTGGCGGCGGCATGGGCTCGACCGAGGCCGGCGTGTTGGTCCGGGCCATGTTCGACGAAAAGCTGTCGCTTTCGTTCGCGCCGATCGCCTACCTGATCCTCGAGGCGGCGTGGCTCGGTCCGGAGGACGACACGCCGGGGGAGTCGAAAGCGACGCCGGCGGCGAAGCCCAAGCGTCGCTCCCGCGCGGAAAGACCCGCTTCGCCAACCTGATCGGCATCGGTGCGGTCATGGGGTTCACCCCCACGCAGGTGTGGGACATGAGCCTCTGGGAATTCGCCGCGGCCTGGGCCGGCTGGCGCAAGGCCAACGCCGCGCCCAGCGGCCCGAAGTTCCCGACGGCGGAGGAGCACTCGGCCAATCTGGCGAAGGCGACGGTCCATGGGCGATAGCACTGAAGTCGATCGCCTAGAGATCGTAATCGACGCCAATTTCTCGAAACTGAATGAGCAGCTCAACGGGCTGAACCGCGCCGTTCATGGCTCCGCCAAGAAGATCGAGGAGGATTTCTCCGCGATCAATATCGAGAAGGCGCTGAGCAAGGTCTTCGACTCGACGCGACTGGCGGTGATCGATGCCGGCGCGGAGAAGCTGCGAGTGTTCGGTTCCGCGCTTGAGCCTCTCGGCGCCCTGGGCCTGGCCGCTGGCGCGGGCATCGCGGCGTTCGGCGCGAGCCTCGAAGTGGCCGAGAAAACCGGCGAATGGGCTGTCGAGCTGAGCCACCTCAGCGAGAAGCTCGGCGTCACGACCGAGCAGGTCCAGCAGTTCGACTACGTCTGGACCGAGTCCGGCATTGGCATCGAGAAAGGTCGCGAGGCCATCGCCGCGCTCAATGTGGAGTTCGGCAAGGCCCAAGCCGGTCTCCTTACCGCCAAAAGCGCCAAGCCGTTCGAGGCCCTCGGCTTCGGCAGCGACCCGGCGGCCGTCCAAAAGTCGCTGCTCCAATACCAGGATGTGCAGGAGCTGCTGGAGGCGCTTCCGGCGCGGTTCGATAAGCTGGGATCGGCGGCGGAGAAGGCCGCCACGGCCCAGAGGCTGGGCATGGAAGCTCTCGTCGTGATCATGCACGCGGGCGCCGGCGGCTACGACGAGCTGCTCGAGAAAGTGTCCAACTACGGCTACATGAGCAAAGAGGCGGTCGCCCACGCTGTTCGGCTCAACGAAGAGCTTCAGACGGCGAAGCTGCGGACCCATGAAGCC
>CAIZGR010000112.1 GCA_903932535.1 uncultured Hyphomicrobiales bacterium
CGTCGAACACGAGGCAGCCCGCCTCGGCGCCGAACGCGACCGGCGCCTCGAAGACTTTCGCGAACGGCGTCCGGTCGCGCGGCGGCGCCCGGGTGAGCCGCACGGCGTCCGGGCGCCACGACGGCCCGCAGAGCTGTCGCATGACGTTGAAGCCGATCGCGATCGACGCATCGACGATCTGGTCGGCGCTCTCGATGTCGGGGGCGGTCACCGCGTAGCCGAAGCAGGCGACGCCAAGGCGGACGTCGAGGAAGCTCGCGCCGCCGGTGTCGCTCGTCTGCAGGTTCGCGACGATGATTTCGATCCCCAGGCGTATGGTCGCCGAATGGATCGAGACGAGCCCCGCGATCCCCATGCCGCTCGGCCGCGTCTTCGTCCCGACCCGGAGCCCGAAACTTTCACACCCCGTGGCCTTGACGCTCTCGCTCAGGAGCCGTCCCAGGGCCTTGAAGGGCATGACGTTGTCGAGGTTGGAGAAGAGATTCGGGTCGATCCCCGCCTGCCGGATCACGGCGCCGGGGTCGGCGCCGAGTTCGGCGAGGGTCGCCGGGATCGCGGCCAGGCTCCGGATCCTGACGGTCGGGATGCGCGTTCCGCGTCGAGCAAGAGTATCCAACGCCTGTCCGCCGTTCTCTGCCGCCTCCGAGCGGGCGCGCCGTCGACAAACGCGCGGCGCCGATCCGCCCATTTGGTCAATTTTTGGCCCGCGAAGTCAATGACAGCCGATGCGTCCGCCGATAGGTTGAGCGAACAAAAAGCCGGGAGCCGGCCGGCGGGGACGAATCCCGCGGCCGGGCGATCGGCCGCTCGTCCGGGCGCTGCCTTGCGCGGACGAGGGCCGGATTGTCGGGGGGCAATCAGGCCGGCGCGGCGTTTCGGGTTCCGGGCGTGGCGAGTCCGAAAGATTTTCTCGGACCGTGAAAGGAGGCGACTTGTGAGGACGGGAGCAAATACGGCGCTCGGTCTGCTGTTCGGCGCAGGCGTCGCCGTCGCCGTCTCGCTCGGCGCGGCCGGGGCGCAGGAAATCCACGGCGAGCCGGGCGCGCCGAATTCGACCGTCACCATCGACGGCCGCGTTCTGCCGCCGCCGCCCCAGCCGTTCAAGGGCGAGGTCCAGCTCAACGCCGCGCAGTCGACGCCCTATTGGCCTTCGCGCGTCGCGCCGCCGAAAGGCGCGCCGAACGTGCTGCTCGTCCTCATCGACGACGAAGGCTACGGCGCGCCCTCGACCTTCGGCGGCGTCATCCCGACGCCCGAGCTCGACAAGGTCGCGGCGGCCGGCCTGCGCTACACCAACTTCCACACGACCTCGCTCTGCTCGCCGACCCGCGCCGCGCTCATCACCGGGCGCAACCATCATTCCGTCGGATTCGGCGTGATCTCCGAGCAGTCGACCGGGTTTCCCGGCTACAACAGCCTCATCGGCAGGGACAGCGCGACGATCGGCCGAATCCTGCTCGAGAACGGCTATCGGACGTCCTGGTACGGCAAGGACCACAACGTGCCCACTTTCGCCGCGAGCCAGGCGGGTCCGTTCGACCAATGGCCGGTGGGAATGGGCTTCCAGCATTTCTACGGCTTCATCGGCGGCGACTCGAGCCAGTGGCAGCCGAACCTCTTCAACGACACGACCGCCGTCTATCCCTACATCGGCCATCCCGGCTGGAACCTCGTCACGGCGATGGCGGACGACGCGATCCATTGGGTGAAGCAGCTCGACGACATCGACCCGGCGATGCCGTTCCTCCTCTATTACGCGCCCGGCGCCACGCACGCCCCGCACCATCCGACCCGGGAATGGGTGGACAGGATCAGCGCGATGCACCTGTTCGACCAGGGCTGGAACACGCTGCGCGACACGATCTTCGCCAACCAGAAGCGGCTCGGGGTCATTCCGCAGGAGGCCAGGCTGACGCCCTGGCCGCACGACCTGCTCAAGACCTGGGACGAGCTCACCGACGAAGACAGGAAGCTCTTCATCCGGCAGGCCGACGTCTACGCCGCCTATCTCGCCTACACCGACCACGAGATCGGCCGGGTGATCCAGGCGATCCGGGACCTCGGCAAGCTCGACAATACGCTGA
>CAIZGR010000113.1 GCA_903932535.1 uncultured Hyphomicrobiales bacterium
GCCGCGAGGCAGGCCGCGGCGAAACTTCGCGGCTCGAGCCGGCCCGCGGCGGCGCCCGCGCCGTCGGGACGGACGGGATCGAGCAGCGCGAGGGGCGCCAGCGCGCCAGCGCGAGACACGGCGGTCGCGATGACGAGCGCGCCTGCCGCCCCCCAGAGCCCGTGCGCCAGCGCCGCCGAAAGGGCGCCGATGCGAACGGCGAGGGAGAGGACGAGCGCCACGGCTCCGTAGGCGCCGATGCGGCTGTCGCGCATGACTTCGAGCTTTCGCTCTTGGGTCGCGCCGCCGCCGAAGCCGTCCGCGACGTCGGCGAGCCCGTCCTCATGCAGCGCGCCGGTCGCGACGACCGTCGCCGCGATCGCGAGCGCGGCGGCGACGAACGCCGGCAGGCCGAGCGCGAAGCCCGCCGCCAGAACCACCACGCCGACGAGCCCGACGATCGCGCCGGCGGCCGGCGCGGCCCAGGCGAAGCGGTTGAAGTCGAAATCGCCGTCCGGCGCCGCGGGCAGGGGCAGGCGGGTGAAGAACCGCAGCGCGTCGCCGAGGTCGCGCCGCCAGCCCCCCTCGCCGCGGTTCACAAGATCCACAGGAACATCGCGACCGCGGCCACGCCGATGGCGGCGAAACCGGCTTCGACGAAGCCCCATTGCCGCACCAGCGCCCGCGCGGCGCCGACGTCGGGCCCGCGCAGCGCCAGAATCTGGTTGTTGAGCGGCGCCATGACGAAGGCGGCGTAGGGCCAGCTCGCGATGACGATCAGCGCGCCGAAGACGAAGCGCACGTCCTGCGTCTCGAAATAGGCGATGAAGGCTGCGACGGTCGAGGCCAGCGCAAAGGCCAGCAGGAGCGCCACCGCGCGGCTGTCGCTCGGCCCCCATTCCGACAGCAGCGCCTCGCCGTCGAGGGCGAGCCGAGCCGGCTGCTCGACCCAATTGACATAGATGGCCGCGCCGGCGAAGGCGGCGGCGAAGGTCAGCGCGATCAAACCTGCAATCATGGGGGCTCCTCGAATGGCGTCTCTCTAGCATGAGCGGGAAGCGGACGGGAATGCGCCGAACGCGGCGCGCCGGAAAAGGGCATGGCGGGGCGGGTGAGCAGGGACTTCCGCCCGCGTCAATCCTGCCTCGCCGGCCCCGATGTCGGCACAGGGAAGCATCAACCCTGGGCGCACGGAACGACAGGCGAGAACAAAAAAAGAACTTGCGCCTTAGAACAAACCATGTACAGTTGCCGCCAGGGAGGCGCGGAAACCGCAAAGACCGCAGTTGCGGAGGGGACCCCGCCCGTGAGACAAGGACCCGAGCGATGAACCAACCGATGCTTCGTGTGGTGGAAGGAACTCAGGTGGACAAGACCAAGGCGCTCGACGCAGCGCTCTCGCAGATCGAGCGGGCCTTCGGCAAAGGCTCGATCATGCGGCTGGGCAAGAACCAGCAGGCGGTCGAGATCGAAACCATTTCCTCGGGCTCCCTCGGGCTCGACATCGCGCTCGGCGTCGGCGGTCTGCCGCGCGGCCGGGTGATCGAAATCTACGGGCCGGAATCCTCCGGCAAGACCACGCTGACCCTGCACGTCATCGCCGAAGCGCAGAAAAAGGGCGGCGTCTGCGCCTTCGTCGACGCCGAGCACGCGCTCGACCCGGTCTACGCCAAGAAACTCGGCGTCAATCTCTCCGACCTCCTGATCTCCCAGCCCGACACCGGCGAGCAGGCGCTGGAGATCACCGACACGCTGGTGCGCTCGGGCGCAATCGACGTGCTGGTCATCGATTCGGTCGCGGCGCTGACGCCGCGCGCCGAGATCGAGGGGGAAATGGGCGAGTCGCAGCCGGGCCTCCAGGCGCGCTTGATGAGCCAGGCCCTGCGCAAGCTCACTTCGTCCATTTCCCGATCCAACACCATGGTCATCTTCATCAACCAGATCCGGATGAAGATCGGCGTCATGTACGGCTCGCCCGAGACGACGAGCGGCGGCAACGCGCTCAAGTTCTATGCCTCCGTGCGCCTCGACATCCGCCGCATCGGCGCGATCAAGGATCGCGATCAGGTCGTCGGCAACCAGACCCGGGTCAAGGTGGTCAAGAACAAGGTCGCCCCGCCGTTCAAGCAGGTCGAATTCGACATCATGTACGGCGAGGGCATCTCCAAGATGGGCGAGCTGGTCGATCTCGGCGTCCGGGCCGGCGTGGTGGAGAAGTCCGGCGCCTGGTTCTCCCACGACAGCGTCCGGCTCGGGCAGGGCCGCGAGAACGCCAAGACCTATCTCAAGGCCAATCCGGAAGTCGCCGACAAGATCGAGCGCGCCATCCGCGAGAACGCCGGCCTGATCGCCGAGCGCATCCTCGACAACGCCGGACCCGGGGACGAAGACGCCGCCGAAGGCTGAGCCTCGGTCCGTCGGACGCGCGCCCGCAGTGCGTTCACCCCAAAGCCACGAAGATTCACGAAGCGCTCCTTCTTGCGCTTCGTGGTGAAACAATCGCCGGAAGCCGCAATCGGAACGCCGCGATTCCCGTTGGCGCCGCGCGTCCCATTGAATTAGAAAGCCTGGTGAAAAATCCTGCCGAGGCGAAGCGTTCATGAGTGGCGTCAACGAGATCCGGTCGAGCTTCCTGCAGTTCTTCGCCCGGAACGGCCACGAGGTCGTTCCATCGAGCTCGCTCGTGCCGCGCAACGATCCGACCCTCATGTTCACCAACGCCGGCATGGTGCAGTTCAAGAACGTCTTCACCGGCATGGAGAAGCGCGACTATGTGCGTGCCGCCACCTCGCAGAAATGCGTGCGGGCCGGGGGCAAGCACAACGACCTGGACAATGTGGGCTATACCGCCCGC
>CAIZGR010000114.1 GCA_903932535.1 uncultured Hyphomicrobiales bacterium
ATGATGATGGACTACATGCTGCCGAAGAAGGTCATGTCTTGGCGCGAGGCGTGGGACATCTACTTCGTCGAGGCCGGCGGCTCGCTGTTCCAGGATCTCGCCCGCTACGGCCTGCGTCCGCCCAAATACGCCGATCAGGCGACGGTCGAGGCCGACCACGTCTCGCACCAGAACTGGGCGACCTTCTACCAATACAGCCATGTCGCCGCGTTCCACACCTGGGCGCCGGACCGCGAGCACCTCGACTGGCTCTCGGAGAAGTATCCGACGACGTTCGACAAGTTCTATCGTCCGCGCTGGGAGATGTGGGCGGACATGGCCAAGCAGGGCAAGCGCTTCTACAACCCGGCGCTGCCGATGCTGTGCCAGACCTGCCAGATCCCGATGGTCTATACCGAACCGGGCGATCCGACGACGATCTGCTTCCGCCAATCGAAGTTCAAAGGCGACGCCTATCACTTCTGCTCGGACGGCTGCAAAGACATCTTCGACAACGAGCCGGAGAAATACGTCCAGGCTTGGCTGCCGGCGCATCAGATCTACCAGGGCGCCTGCGGCGGTCCGACTGTTCCGGACGTGCTGAAGTATTACCGGCTCAACGTCGGCCACGACAACATGGACTACGTCGGCTCGCCCGACGAGGCGCTGTGGAACAGTTGGCAAGCGGGCGCCGTCAAAGCCGCGGAATAAGCCCTATCGACATGAGAACGGGCGCGTGTTCATGACGACGCGCGCCCCCTTACCAATCTTCGGACTCCGGGAGGAGACAATGGCTCTCACGGCGCTTTCGCCCGACTACGAAAACCACATCGAGTACCGCGATCTGGAAAAGAACTTCCACGGCAATCGCGTCGTCTACGTCCACTGGGAAGAGCATCTCATGTTCTGCGCGCCGCTCGCGTTCCCGCTGCCGCCCGACATGCCGTTCGCCGCGTTCGTGGAGGCGATCGTCAAGGGGCATTACAACGCCCATCCCGACTTCGAAAAGATCGACTGGGACAAGGTCGAGTGGATGATCGACGGCGTGCGGACGAAGCCGGATATGAGCAAGTCGCTCGCCGACAACGGCGTCGGCCACAAGTCGCTGATCCGTTTCTGGACGCCCGGGCTCAACGGCTTCAAGGGCACGGCGAGCTGAGGCGAAGGGATCGGCGACGGGCATGACGCATCAACTCACCATCGAGCCGCTCGGCGACGCGATCGACGTCGCCGAAGGCCAGACGATCCTCGACGCCTGTCTGCGCGCAGGCGTCTATCTGCCGCACGCCTGCGGTCATGGCCTGTGCGGCACCTGCAAGACGCAGGTGCTGGAGGGCGAGATCGATCATGGCGAGGCGTCGAGCTTCGCCCTGATGGATTTCGAGCGTGACGACGGCTTCGTCCTCGCCTGCACCGCGACGCTGAAGTCGGACGTCACGATCGAGGCCGACGTCGAGGAGGACCCCGACGCCCGCCGCATCGCGGTCGGCGATTTCGAGGGCGAGGTCGTCGGGCTCGACGCTCTGACCCACGACGTCAAGGGCGTGCGCCTGAAACTCGGCGAGGCGATCGACTTCCAGGCCGGCCAGTACGTCATGGTGAACCTGCCGGGCGTCGATGGGACGCGCGCCTTCTCGATCGCCAACGCGCCGTCCGACGCAACCCATGTCGAGTTGCAGGTGCGGCGCGTTCCGGGCGGCGCCGGAACCGGATACGTTCACGAGAAGCTGAAGCTCGGCGACCGGGTGCGTTTCTCCGGCCCCTACGGCCGGTTCGTGGTGCGTAAGTCGCGCGGCGGGCCGCTGATTTTCCTCGCCGGCGGCACCGGCGTGTCGAGCCCGCGCGCGATGATTCTCGACCTCCTCGAAGAGGGCTATGACGAGCCGATCACCCTCGTCCACGGCGTGCGCACGGAGGCCGATCTCTACGGGCGGGCGGAATTCGAGGCGCTGGCGGAAAAGCATCCGAACTTCCGCTACGTCCCGGCGCTCTCCAGCGAGCCCGAGCACAGCGGCTGGGCAGGCGAGCGCGGCTTCGTCCACGATGTCGCCAAGCGCCTCTATGGCGGCGTGTTCGAAGGCTCGACCGCCTATCTCTGCGGGCCGCCCCCGATGATCGAGGGCTGCATCGGCGCGCTGATGCAGGGGCGGCTGTTCGAGAAGCACATCTTCACCGAGAAATTCTTCACCGCGCAGGACGCGGGCTCGAAGCCCAAAAGCCCCCTGTTCAAGAGGCTCTGACGATGGCCCTTCAACGTTTCCAGGTCACGCTCGAAGGCCATGGGCAGGCCAACGCCTACGAGGGCGAGCGCGTGCTCGTGGCGCTAGAGCGGGCGCAGGGCTTCGGCCAGCTCAAGAACCTGCCGCGGCGCCTGCCGGTCGGCTGCCGGCGCGGCGGCTGCGGCGTCTGCCGCGTGCGCGTGCTCGCGGGCGCGTACGATTCGGGTCCGATGAGCCGGGCCTGCGTTTCCGCGGAGGACGAGGCGGCGGGCGTGGTGCTCGCCTGTTGCATCTATCCGCGTTCCGATCTTTCCCTGCGGCTGGAGACCCCGGCCGTGGTCAAAGCAAAGGGCGAACGGGCCCTGCAACCCGTCTAAGCAACTCGTCTGAGGAGGTAACACTATGGCGATTTCGGGCATCCTGCGCCCCGGCTTCATCCAGATCCGCGTTCTGGACATGCCCGCGGCGATCGAGTTCTACACCAAGCGCATCGGTCTCCATCAGGTGACGGAAGGCCCGGACGGGCGCGTCTATCTGAAGGCGGCCGACGAGTTCGACCATCACTCGATCGTGCTGCGCCGCGCCGATTCGGCGGGCGTGGACGCCACCGCCTTCAAGTGCCTGAAGGACTCGGACCTCGATCATTACGAGAGGCGGGTCAAGGAATACGGCTTCGCCGTCGATCACGTGAAGGCTGGCGAGCAGCCTGGCGTCGGCCGCCGCATCGGCTTCACCATCCCCTCGGGCCATCGCATCGAGCTTTATGCGCACGCGGACCAGTCCGACCCCAAGCCCCGCGTGCACAATCCACACGTCTGGGAAGTCGAGCCGCACGGCATGGCGGCGCGTCGTTTCGACCACTCCCTGCTTTACGGGCCGGACATCGACAAGAATCTCGACTTCTTCGAGAAGGCGCTCGACTTCCGCTGCGCCGAGCGCGTCGACATGCCCGACGGCCTGCTGGCGATCTGGCTCACCACCAGCATGAAGGCGCATGACATCGCCTTCGTGAAGTATCCGGAGCCGAACAAGCTGCACCACGTCGCGTTCGACCTTGAGAACTGGCAGGCGGTCGGGCATGCGGCCGACATCATCACCCGCTACGACATCTCGATCGACATCGGGCCGACCCGCCACGGCATCACCCGCGGCCAGACGATCTATTTCTTCGATCCGTCGGGCAACCGCTGCGAAGTGTTCGCCGGCGGCTACACCTACTATCCGGACAACCCGACCCGCACCTGGGACGAGACCCAGGTCGGCAAGGGCATCTTCTACTACGAGCGCCAGATGAACGAGGCGTTCCTGTCGGTCGTGTCGTAAGACGCATCCCCCTCGCCCGCGAAGCGGGAGAGGGACCGCCGCCGAAGGCGGCAGGGTGAGGGTTTGCCAGGCCACGATAAAATCGCTGGCTCGGCGAACCCTCATCCGGCGGCTTC
>CAIZGR010000115.1 GCA_903932535.1 uncultured Hyphomicrobiales bacterium
AGCCGCTGAACGGCGAAATCATCGCGCCGCCAGTCCATCCGCCGAACCTTGCGATCGTGCCGAGGCCGGATTCCTTCGAGCCGATCGAAGCGTGCTTGCGGCGGCTCTGCTGCGAGGGGAGGCGCGACCCGCATCCCTTGATTTTGGCACACGATTTCCGCCCGATCTTCGAGCTCGAAAGCCGCCCCGAGATCACGCGGAACGACATCGAGAACGGTATCCGCCAAGCGATCCAACGCGGCGAAAAGCCGAACAACGGTAAGCCGTTGGATCAATGGAAAAGCTGCGTCGGATGGATCGAAACCGCAGCGCGCGACCGGCTAGCCTCCGGGTTTGTCCGCGATGGTCCGCGATCCGCGGCGCAAGACCAGGCCAACCGCGAAGCCGAATTCTTCATGTCCGGACGATCAACTTTCTGAGGCCCCGTATGAAAAACATCACGCCGCTCGCCGCATCATCGCCGCCCGCGAAAGCCGCAGAACCAACGCTGTCCGACGCGCTGAACGCGAGCGCCGAGGCCTCGCGCGTCGCCGAGATTTTCTACGAATTCAACCGCCGCAACACGACGCCGCGCGCCGGGTGTCTCCGGACGTCTGCGGTGCTGGCGGCCGCCCAGGATGCCCGCGCGGCGCTTGCGGCGATCGACGGTATGGGGGCTCTTGCGGCACCCGAGGATATCGCCAAGGCCGGCGCGTGGCTGTTTGCGGCGGCGCGGGTGAAGCGCGAGAGCGGCGACGGATCCTTTGCAATCCTGCTCGAAATGATCAGCCACGCGAAACCTACGGTCATCGAGCTCAGACTTGCCTGCAACACTGTGATCCTGAACGACGAACGCCGCCGGTTTTTCCCGGTTCCCCAGCCGGCCGAAATGGTCGCGGCGATCAAGGACTCCCGAAAGGACATCGCGCGGCTGCGTGACGCGCTGCACGCGCTGCAGGCGCTGGCCGCTACACTGCCGGAGCGGATCGAACGGCAGCAGCAGATCGACGCTGCGGAAACGGCGGCCGCAGCGATCCGGGAAGAACAGCAGCGCAACCGGGACGCGCAGCGGAAGGCGCGGCGCGAAGCCGCGGACGCAGATCACACGTCGCGGCCGAACTGAGCCCCATGAAACCCGTCGCGCTCGCCCGCCTCGATGCCGAACTCGCGCTCATCGCCGCCGATCTGGCGGCGGTCGATCTGGCGCTGGCAAATCGCGAAACGCTCGCCGACGCGCAAATCGTGCGGCTCGAACGGCGGCGCGCGTCGCTCGAATGGATGAAACTGAAATACGAGGACGAAAGGAAACGGGCGTCATGACGGACACAAATTCGGTTCTGCGGGACTTGCGCGCCAGAGAAGCCCGTGCGCGGGGCATCGCGCCCGATGCGCGGACACCCGCCCGCGATCTGTCCGCCCTATACGCGGAAATCCGCCCGCGGCCTTTCCGCCGCCCCTGGACGCTGAAACGCGCGGGCGTCTGGTCTTGCGCGATCGCGCTCGCGCTCACCGCTGGCTACTGGCTGGGGAGCGCCGTGAAGTGACCAAACGCCGTTCGAAACGAAAGGCCAAAGCCCGCGCGGCCATGCCGTCGGGAATCGAGATTTCCACATCGGCGCTGAAATCGTTCCGCCGGTCCGGATTCCGCGCGCCGGATGGCCCGACGCCGGAACGGCTGCTCAAAGCAGGGGGACATGCGCGCGTGGAAAACTTTTCGGAAGTTGTGGAAGTCAGCAAGGGCGACAAATTCGAGCCGGTCGCGGTGTCGATGATCCGAATGCGGATCGAGGATTCGCCGTTCGAACGCATGTGCGCGCGAAAGCAGCTCGCGCCGAAAGATCCCGCGCTGAACCTCATTCTGGCGCGGGCTGGAATTCAATACCGCGAAGCGCGCGCAAAAGCGGGGCTCGAGGGCATCAAATCTGTGGATTTTGGGCGCGTCGGCCACGGCGGGTCCGGCGGCCTGCTGACGACCGAAGCGCAATGCCAGGCGTTCCAGGTGTTCAACGGCGCGCTCAAATCCATGTCCCCGATCTGTCAGAAGGTCGTGGGCGCCATCGTTCTCGACGACAGGACGGCGGTCGATATCGGGCGCGAGATCAGCGCGTACACGCATCCCATCAGCGCGACGGCGATCGGGATGTACGTGCTGCAGATCGGCTTGGCGGCGATGGCGCGGCATTTCGGACTGTTGGCGGCGGCCGCGATCGGAACTGTTCCAGCGGAGATCGCGATGTCCGAGGGCCATGCGGCGGGGTGCGGGCTCTAGGGCTACCGGATCGGCGGAATCCCATGCGCCAGCGCAGCGCACGCCAGCGCGACATAGAGCGGGATCGCGCGGCCTTCCTCGTAATTCTGAATTGAGTTTCGCGAGAGGCCAAGCGCACGAGCGGCCTCGGATCGGTTGAGCCCGAGACGCTCGCGCCATGCGGTGAATGATGCGGCGGTCATGATGCGCTCTCAAACAGCCGCGCGCTGATCTGAGGTGAGGTCTGGGAGGCGAATGGTCATTGAAAAATCCTCACGGGTAAACGATGAATGAGCCGCGAACTACGATCCCGCCATGCCCGGTTTGCTCGGATGGGCGATAGCCGTATTCGACCTGATAGGTTCCGCGGCCGTTTTGACCATGGTTGCTGGCGCGATAAGCTTTGCCGCCGAGCCTGCGTGCAACCGTCAGAACGGGATCGGCCGAACGGTCCGAAACCGTGAAATCCCCTTTTGATGTGCGGATGGTGGTTGTCATTCATTTGTCTCCGTATGATGCGGCGATACGGGCAAATTCCGCAGCCGCAATGTTGGACAGCCGATCCTCTGCATTTGATTTCGCCAGTTTGTATGCTGTGTCGATTTTGATGTAATCGGCGTCTGACAACGCTGATGTGTCGCCCGTGGGCCACGCGCCGTCGATTGCCGCCCGGCAGGCGGTCTCGGCTTCATCGTACAGCGCAAGAAATTTATCGCTATCGGCGTCGCTGAACATTTGTTCGGCGGCCCAGCACCAATCGAAAACCTGTGCGTATTTCAAGCAAAAATCCAGCGTGACCGGGATGCCGGTCGGGTGCATGGTGTCCAATCCAACCATGACTTCGTGCGTCAATGCGCGGCCAGAGGATTTGATTTTGAGAGGGGAAATGATCATTTGCTTGCTCCATTTCGATGATTAGAGAATACGCCTATCTGCTCATATATCAACACCTAATCGCGGTTTTTGTGAAAAAAGTTGCAAAAACGCGGCGCGCGAAGGGGAGGCATCTGCCTGTGAAAAACTTCCGGACCCGCCTTGACAGATTATAATCTGTGGATTCTAAAA
>CAIZGR010000116.1 GCA_903932535.1 uncultured Hyphomicrobiales bacterium
ATCGTCGCGGCGCGGGTCGGGCGCGGCGACGTGTCGTCCGGCGCGTCGCTGCTCCTCGACGCCGTCGCCGCCTCGCTGATCGGCTTCGCCGTGCTCGCGGCGCGGCGGCCCAACGTCTTCGGCGCCGTCGTCGGCGCGATCTTCGTTGGCGTGCTCCTCAACGGCCTGACCATGCTGAACGTGCCCTATTACACGCAGGACTTCGTCAAGGGCGCGGTGCTCGTCGGCGCGCTTGGGCTGACCTACGGCCTGGGGCGCCGCCCCGCATGAGCGACTTTTCCAGTTCCCAAACCAAGAGAAGGACTGAACCAATGTACCTTAGGCTCCGGGGCGCTCTCGCCGCCGCCGCATCCATATCGGCGCTCTCCGCCCCCGTCGTCGCCGCAGGCCTCGCTGGCGCGCCCGCCCCCTTCGACAAGGGAGACGTCAAGATCGCCCTCGTCGGCTTCATCTCGGGCGGCGACTTCTTCGAGGCCTATCAGTCCGGCGCGCAGGCGCAGGCGAAGGCGCTCGGCGTCGATCTCCGCATCTTTCCCGGCAAGCAGGACCCGGCGCTCGAGCGCGACCAGATCGAGCAGGCGATCAACCTCGGCGCCAAGGCGATCGTCATCGATCACGGTCAGCCGGAATCCCTCAAGGACGTGGCGCAAAAGGCGCTGGACGCGGGCGTGAAGGTCGTCGCCTTCGACGTCAACCTCGACAATCCGAAGATCCCTCAAGTCGAGCAGAGCGACCATCTGCTGGCGCGGCTCGCGCTCGAGCAGGCGGTCAAGGACAACGGCGATACGTTCAAGGCGGGCTACGTCTATGTCGCCGGCTTTGCGCCACTCGACCGGCGCGACGAGGTCTGGACCGAGTTCAGGAAAGCCCATCCCGGCGTCGAGGAGGTCGCCCGTTTCGGCGCCGTCAACTCGACCACCGCCGCGACCGTGGCCGACCAGGCGAAGGCCGCGCTGCGCGCCCATCCCGAGATCACGGTCGTCTTCGCTCCCTACGACGAATTCGCGCGCGGCGTGAAGCTCGCCCTCAACGAGCTCGGCCTCAACGACAAGGTCAAGGTCTACTCGGCCGACGTCTCGACCGCCGACATCCGGGAGATCACCGAGGCCGGCAGCCCGTGGGTCGCCACGGTCGCGACCAATCCCGCCGTCGTCGGCGCCGCCTCGATCCGCGCTGCGGCGCTGCTCGCAGCAGGTCAGGACCCCGGCCACTCGATCGTCGTCGAGCCGGTGCTGCTCACCCAGAAGAGCCTGCGCGACTCGGGCGTCGCCACCGTCGAGGAACTCTCGGCCAAGGTGCCCGCCTTCGGCAAGTCGAACGCGGCGAAAGCCGGCTGGATTTCGGAATAAGCGCCTATCGTCCATCCAACACGCATCGAGGACAATTCGACATGAAGCGTATCGCATATTGCCTGACGGGCGCGGTCGCCGCCGGGATCCTGTCGATGGCGACGGCCCAGGCTGCGGGCCTCGCCGGCGCCCCCGCGCCGTTCGACAAGGGCGGGGTCAAGATCGCCGTCGTCAATTTCATCGGCGGCGGGGACTGGCTGCAGGCGTTCGAGGCCGGCGCCAAGCGGCAGGCCGACGCGCTCGGCGTCGATCTCCGCATCTCCGAGGCGCGTCAGGACCCGGACGCCGAACGGCGGCTGATCGAGCAGGCGATCGATCTCAAGGTCGACGGTCTGATCATCAACAACGGCAAGCCGGAGGCGCTGAAGGACGTCGCCCAGAAGGCGGTCGATGCCGGCATCAAGGTTGTCGCCTACGACGTCAACCTCGACAATCCGAAGATCGTCCAGATCGAGCAGAGCGACCACGACATGGCGCGCCTCGTGCTCGAGCAGGCGGTCAAGGAGCAGGGCGACGGCGTCAAGGGCGGCGTCGTCTATGTCGCGGGCTTCGCCCCGCTCGACCGCCGCTACGAGGTCTGGAAGGACTTCGGCAAGACCCATGGCGTCAAGGAGGTTGCGGTCTGGGGGGTCGTCAACGACTCGGTTGCGGCGTCGGTCGCGGACCAGACGAAGGCGGTGCTGCGCGCCCATCCCGACATCAAGGTAATCTTCACGCCCTGGGACGAATTCGCCCGCGGCGTGAAGCTCGCGATCGACGAGCTCGGCGTCGCCGACAAGACAAAAATCTACGGAATCGACATCTCGACGTCCGACATCCAGGCGATCGTCGAACCGAGCAGCCCGTGGGTCGCGACCGCCGCGACCAACGCCGCGGTTGTTGGCGAGGTCGCGGTGCGGGCCGTCGCGCTCGGCCTCGCCGGACAGGATCCGGGCCATTCGGTGCTGGTCAAACCCTCGCTCGTCACGCGCGGGCAACTCGTCGACAACAAGATCGCCACGATCGACGACCTCGCGGCGAAGGTCCCGGCGTTCCGCGCCAGCGACGCCGCGACCGCGCCCTGGATCCCTGCGCCGAAATAGGCGCGGGTCGGCGGCGCGGGGAGCCTCCTCCCTCTCTTCGCGCCGCCATTTCCCGAAGCGAAGCAAAGGATCGAACATGGGCGACCTGCCCGAGCCCGATTTTGCGCGAAACATGCGCCTCATAGGCCACTCGGACCAGGGCGGTCGCGGCGACGGCCTGCAGGTCATGATCCACCGCGGCTACGCTTATGTCGCGCATCCCTGGTCGGGCGGGTTCACCATTGTCGACGTCCGCGACCCGAGGAACCCCGGTCCGACCACCTTTGTGAAGGCGCCCCCGAACACCTGGACCATCCATCTTCAGACCCACGACGACCTCCTGCTCGTCGTGCACGCGCTCGATCTCTTCGCCGATGTGCGGTTCGCCGACGAGAAGGCCTATTACACCGGGTCCGTCGGCGACGCGGTCGGCGGGGCGAAGGGGCGACACTGGTCGGCGGGCGTCGCGATCTACGACATCGAGAGGCCGGACGCGCCGAGACAGATCGGCTTCTTCCCGATCGACGGCGTCGGCGCGCACCGCGTCTGGTGGGTCGGCGGACGCTATGCCTACGTCTCGGCGCTAATCGACGGCTTCACCGACTACATCTTCGTCATCGTCGATCTCTCCGATCCGACCCGCCCGGTCGAGGTCGGGCGCTGGTGGCTGCCGGGCATGAACCGCGCCGACGGCGAGACCCCGACATGGGGCGAGGGCAAGCGTTTCGCGCTCCATCACGGACTTGTCGCCGGCGATACGGCCTACGCCTGCTGGCGCGACGGCGGGATCACGATCCTCGACCTCGCCGACCGCTCGCGCCCGAAGCTGATCGCGCATCGCAACTGGTCGCCGCCTTATGGCGGCGGCACGCATTCCGCTCTTCCCTTGCCCGATCGCGACCTCCTCATCGTGGCGGACGAGTCGGTCGCCGACAACGAGGCGGATGGACGCAAGCACACATGGGTGTTCGACATCCGCGAGCCGGCGAACCCGATCTCGATCGCGACCTTCCCCACGCCGGACGAGGCCGACTATCGCGCCAGGGGCGGGCATTTCGGGCCGCACAATCTGCACGAGAACCGGCCGGGGTCGTTCGTCTCCTCGACGCTGATCTTCGCCACGTGGCAGAACGCGGGCGTGCGCGCCTTCGACATCTCGAATCCCTATGCGCCGAAGGAGGCCGGCGCGCTCGTTCCCGCGGCCCCGGCGCGGATGATCGACCGGCGGCCCGGCCGTCCGCCGGTCATCCAGACCGCTGACGTCTTCGTCGACGCCGCCGGCCTGATCTACGTGACGGACTTGGACTGCACCCCTACCCTGAGACACGCTTAATGTGGTGACACAGCTTCTCTCTGGCTGATCTGGTTGTCCTTGTCCTGGTTGAGTTCGGCTTCGAACTCCGCCGGGGGCTTGTAGCCGAGCGCCGAGTGCAGGCGCGTGG
>CAIZGR010000117.1 GCA_903932535.1 uncultured Hyphomicrobiales bacterium
CTACAACGCCGCCACCGCCGCCACCGCCCTTCCGAAAGCCGTCGCCGACACGCAAATCAACCAAGCCAAAGCGCAGCAAGACCAAATCGCCGCCGCCCAAGTCCAAGGGTACGCGCACGTTCAAGCCATGTCGGCGTTCACCGACTACGCGCGCAAAGCGCTCGCCAACGGGCAACCCGCGGACGGAGCTTTCGAAGGCGGCGTGCAGGCGGCGATCGCGGCCGGCGCCACGCCGCAGGAAGCGCAGACGATCGCTTCGCAGTACCGATCGCAGTTCGCGCAAGACCCCCAAGGGACGATCGCCGCGTTCGACACGCAGACGCAGGCCGCCGTCAACTCCCGCATGGCCGGCATGACGCCGCAACAGCAAGCGGAGATACGCGCCAAATATCTTGAGTACCAACAGAAGAAAGCCGATCTCGTCACTACGGCGCAGAAGAATTTCAACGACGCGCGCGGCAAGGAAGACGAGTATTTGCAGGCGCAAGGGCCTATCGGCGTGCAAGTGGCCGGCGTCCACGCGGGGCAGGACGCGCTCGCCAACATGCAACAGATGATCGACAGCGGGCAAATCGACAGCAACGGCTTGGCGCGCATCGCCAAGAAGAACTATGCGCCGGGGTCCCCAGAAGCGCAGTTCGCCCAATATGCGGAGCAGGCCGAAAGCGCCCTTTCGCTCGGTCAAATGGCGGCGCTCAAGGCGGCGACCGGCGGCGCGTCGTCGGGCATCCGGAACGAAGTCGAGTTCGAAGCGGCCGGTAAAGCGCTCGCCAACTTCAACCAGAACCTCGATCCTCAGCAACTCCGGCAGCAAATCACCAACGCGCAGCGCTACATGAACACCGCGGCGGCGGCCGGGGAGAACAAGATCCAAAGCCTCGACGGGCAGTACAAGGGCATCGTCGCCACGCGGCGCCAGCTTGAGCAGGACTATCACACCGCTGCAGGCGTGAGCCCCGCCGACGTCGCCGCCGTTCCCACACCGAGTTCGCCGGGGGCCGCAAGTCCGGTTGCGCCCCCAACGGCGACCCCCGCCGCTCCTTCCGCCTCCCCTCCGGCGGCTGGGGCGGCGGGAGCGGCTGCACCCCCGGCCGCCGCCCCCAACGTGACGAACAAGGCCTCGCCGGCCTACCATCAGATCAACTACGATCAGCCGGAAGAGCCGCGCGGGCCACCCGCCGACAAATGGGCCGCGCCGCGCTATAACGGCCAGCCCTGGCAGGGCGCCCCGCCGGACCCCTCGAAATACGGCGTCGACCAAGCGGGGCAGGCGCAGTTCATTCGCGACTACGCGATCTATAGAGGGGTCGACCCCCGGTTCGCGCTCGGCGTCGCCAATGCCGAAGGTTTGCGCGCGATCGGGCCGAAAAACCCCAACGGTGGGAGTACGGTAGACCGTAACCCCGATGGGACGCCGTTCAGCTTCGGCGCGTTCCAACTCAACGTTCGCAACGGTCTCGGCAATGCGGCGCGGGCGGCCGGCATAGACCCTGCTAACCCCGCTCACGGCAACCTCGCCAACAAGTTCGCAATCGACCGGATGGCGACCGCTGGCATACGAGATTGGCGCGGCGACACGGCTGTAAACGCTTACCAGCGTTCCGGAGCGCTCGGCGGCGGCACATTCGTTCCGACGAACGGGACGAGCGCCCCTGTCAGCACGGCGCCCCAGCAAACCGCCATGAACACGCCGCAGAACGTCTCGCCCGATCTCGGCAAGTCGAACACGCCGCAGAACACGGAGCGGCCCAACGCGCCGACTTCAGCGCCTTCCGGCGGCGGTTCTCCGGGTGGCGGGACCCAGACCGGCGGAGCGGCCGGACCAGCGCCCACGGCCGCCGGGGCGATCAACCCCCAACTGGCGGCCCTGCAGGCGCAAGCCGCGTTTCACCAGCAAGTCGCGCAAGTGATGGACGGGCGGGCGTTGCTCGCCAAATACCTCACGCCGCAACGAAGGACCGCCTGACATGCCAGATCCCGTAGCGTCGCTCCCCGACATGATGACGGCGCTGCAGCGCGCCGACGCCGCCGGCAACGCGGGCGACGCCAAGTCGATCGCGCAGATGATCAGCACGGCCTACCCCGATCACACCGCCGCGCTTCTCAAGGCCTCACCAGGCGGCACGGCGGGGCGGCCCCCGGTCACGCCTTGGAACCTACCGCCCGGGCAGACCGCGCCGCCGAACCCGGTTACGAACCCCGCGCAGTTCGCCCCGCCCGTTCTGGGGCAGACCCCCGAAGGCGTTGCGCCCGGAACGCCCAACTGGACCGGCCCGGCGCTGCAGGCCAACCCTCCCGGCCCGGCCCCCTCCGGCGGGGCTCCGGCAGGGCCGTACCAGGGGCAACCCGCGCCGCCGCTTCCCAACGCCGCCCCCGCCGTCGCGACGGCGCCTGGCGGAAACTGGATACAGCGCGCGGGGCAAGATCTCGTCGACTTCTCGCGTTCGACCGTCGCCGCCATCCCAGGGGGCGCAGCGCTCGCCGGCGCCGCCAATGCGCTCGCCAACGGGCAAAGCTGGGACCAGGGCGAACAGAACTTCAACGCGCTGGCCGCGCAGTCCGCCGCGCGCTCGCCGATCGCCAGCGCAGCCGGGGACATCTACGGCAACGCCGCCACGATGATGCTCGGCGGGGCGGCGGCGGAAGCGGGGCTTGGCAAGCTCGCCGCGTCCGGCGTCGCTGGACTGGCGCCCGCCGCGCAGAAAGCGCAGGCCGTCGCGCAGGCGCTCGGCAAGACGTGGGCCGGGCGGGCCGTCATCGGCGCGGGGACCGGCGCCACGGCCGGCGCGATCGACAGCGCCGTGCATGGCGGCTCTATGTCCGACGTGCTGACGGAGGCCGCGATCGGCGGCGTCACCGCCCCCATTATCGGCGCGGGGGCCGAGTGGGGCCTCAACAAAATGGGGTTCGGTCGCCCGACGATCAACGGCGCTCCGGCGTCGTCGGTGCAGGGCTGGGGCGTGCTCGCCGCGCGCTTGACCGGGATCGCCAACAGCGGCGGTCTCGACGCGATCGCGACGACGGACGCGGCGCGCGCCGCGTTGCGCACGATGAAGGTGGACCCGGCCGAGCTTGCGCAGCGCATGGCGGACATGACGGCGGCCAATGGCGGCGTCGCCCCGCCGCTCGCCACTGTGCTGGACAGCTACGCGCAAGCCCAACTCAAACGGGTGGCGACGCTCACGCCGACGCTCGGCAACGCCATGACGGACGCGTCTAACGCGTGGGAGGCGCAGGGGCCTAAGCAAGTCCCCGGGCTCATTCAAGACGCCGTCAAAGGCGTTACACATGACGCGAGCCCTACCGGGCAGGCCGGAGTCCAGTCTCAGGGCGACCTCACGACGGCGCGGGACGCCAACACAACGGCCACGTTCAACCCGTTCCGCGGCCGAATGGTCGACATTGGCAAGGACGAGGCGGAAGTCCTTCAAAACCCCGCCGTTCAGAGCGTGCTGGCGGGGCTCGAAAGAAAAGATTTGCGGGGCCGCGTCAATGACGCGGTCAACGCCGCGACGACGGACGACACACTGCCGCCGCCCCCTCCCCGGCCACCAGGGGGCGGCACGTCGACAACGCCCAAATCGGTGACAGACGTCATCGGCTCCAACTCAACTATGCAGCCGGTCCTGCAACACATCATCGACAACGGGGCCGACGAAGGGCAACGTGAGCTTGCGCGCGTCATCAAGGCTACCGGGCTCGACGTTCCCATTTCTGTTTTGCAAAAAGGCGATCCTCATTACGAGTGGTACGCGCGGAACATAAGCAAAGGCGAACCAAGCGGGGGCGGGGGCTTCTACGACCCGACTGTTGGGAAAATCGGCATGATGCCGCCCAAGTGGGTCCCCGACGACCGCACGGCGCAGACTGTGCTTCATGAAGCGATGCACGCCATAAGCTACAACGCGCTTTCCAGCGACAACCCGGCGGCGCTCTATTTCAACAAGCTCCACGAGTACGCCAAGGGCCTCTTGCCGACGAGGCAGCGGTCGCAGGTCTACGGCCTGACGAACCCGCACGAGTTCATGACGGAGGGCTTCGCCAACCCTAAATTCCGATCCTGGCTCGCGTCTCAACCGCCGCCGAAATGGGCCGTGGGCGGCGCGATGAAATCGAGCAACGCTTGGGACACGTTCAAAAACATTGTTTACAAACTGATCGGCGCGACGCCCAAAGCGCGCACGCTGTTCGATGAGGTTATGGACACTGGCGGTCGCGTCATTGACCAGAACCCCAATTACAACGTGGCGGGCAAGCTCAAGAACGGCCCGTCCCCAGAGCCCGGCGCCGTCGAGCCGATCGGCTCGCCCGCCGCGGCGACGCCCAAAGGGGCGCTCTCGCTCCACGACCTCGACTTGATCCGGAAAAACCTACGCGAGCGGGCGTCGTCTTCCGACGCGGCGGCCGCGGACGCCGCCAGGCAAGCCCATTCCGCGATATCGGAGATCGCGCGCCGGGACCCGGAATACTCGGCCATGCTCGACCAGCACGCCAAGCAAAGCGCTTACATCGAGGGGCACGCCCACGGCCTGACGGGCAAGCCGATAGGGTCCGACGGCGACAGCGGCAAGGCCGCGAAAAGCCCCTTCACCGGCGACGCCTACCGTCAAGGCCACGCAAGCGGCCTCGTGACCGGGCTTTCCGACCAAGCGGCGGGCAGCGTTGCGGGCGCGCAGACTGTCCTACAAAAACTTGGTCAAGATAATTTGATGAGGGACAGCCTGACCCGCGCCTACGGTAAGGACGTTGCTGACAAACTCGCCGCCACCGGCGAGAGGCTTTCGAAGGCGACGGCGGCGATGCGAGAGGGAACGCCCAACGGCCCAACGGCAGGGCCGGCAAAGCATATTCCGACCGATAGCATAGGTCACGCCGCAATCGGCGCGATTACGGGCAACCACCACGCATTGCTCTACAATACTGCACGCGCGATCCAGGGGCTTTTCGGCCCCAAAGGCCTTAGTTCACAAGCGGGCGCAAAGCTCGCAAATATGCTAACGGACCCCTCGCAAGCGGCCAACGCGATTGCAATCTTGAAGCGTCAAGGCGTCGCCGATGACCAGATAGCTCGGATTACCGGGTACGTCTCAGGCATTGGCGGGGCGTCCACGGCGCACCAAGTTCAAGCGCAAGCCGGCCTATGATGAAGGTGTCGACATGCGGGGTTCCGGGGGCGCAACTTTGATGCTGGCGGATGTCATGGCGCACAAAAGCCTAAGCGATGCGAACAACGTCGATATCGCGAACGCCACCGCCCAGGCGGCGACTTACGGCGGCGCGGTGTCGGCCGTGGCGTCCTGGCATTTGTCGTTGCCGGAATGGGCTGCGCTCGTCTCGATGACGGTGGCCGTGCTCGGCTTCCTTCTCCAAGTCATGCTTGCGATCCGGGTGTTTTACCGGGACGCCCATGAAGCTCGCGTCGAGCGGGAAGCGGCGAGGATGGAGCGGGAAGAACAGCGCTCCGAGCGAACCGTGACCCGTTTGGAGCGCAAGGACGAAGACCCCTAACTTATTTCGTGTGATCGCCGCCGACCGCCGGGGTGGCCCCCGTATTCGTCGTCGTCCCCAACGGCTCGAGCACGACGGCGGCGCCGGCGGTCGTCGTATGCGTGAAGTTCTTGGCGATCAGAGCCTCGAGGTTCTGAACGACGGGGTCGGAAGCGAGCGTTTCGAACTCCGTGATGACGGCCGGAACGGAGCTTAGCAGCGAAAAAAGACTGGCGAAGTTGAACATATAAACCTCTCTTTATGTCCGGTTGGAACGGCCCTCGCAGGGTAGCGAGGGCCGGAGCGCGCCGCAAGGTCAGAACGTGTTAACCCAGTTCCACAACTCAGTTGCGACCGCCAGACCGTCCTCAACCGACATGGTCGGATCGGCGAACGCCATCTTGAGAACCTCCACGCGGGCGCCCAGCACGATCGAAACGGCGGCGGCCTTGTCCTCATACGCAGGCGCGGTCGTAGCCGTAGGCGCGGCTTCCTCGGGCTTGCTCCGCGTGCGCTTGGGCTTCTCCGCCTCTTGGGGCGGCTGAGCGGGCGCGGTGCTCGGGGGCGCTCCCCACCCGGCGGGCGGGGCTCCGGGCGTGGCGCCCACTTGCCCGTAATCGCCGCCCGTAATCGCCGCCGCTTGGGCTTGGGCTGCGCCGCCGAACGCCGCGCCCACCTGCTCCGCGGGGTTCGGGGCGATTGTCTGACGGACGCGTTCGCGTTGCTGATCCGTGGCTTGCGCGGGGTCCGGGTTCCCAGGCGCCCCCCAGCCCGCAGGCGCCCCCGCGGGGGCCGCGTGGCCGTTGCCTTGGGGGCTCTGGGGTTGACCCCAACCAGGAGGCGGGGAGGCCGGGGCTACGGCCTGCGCCGGGGCTGTGGGGGCCGCCTGTCCGGGGCGGCTCAATCTCGCTACCATGTCTTCATTCTCCACTACGGGATGAGAGGCCGCTCCCGTTCGGCTTTCTGCGCCCTCGCGCAAAATCTGCTCATTCAGAACATGAATGAGGTTGTTGTGAGTAAACGACTTCTGATCGCGCGCCGCAAGCTTGTCTTCGTCGATCGTCCCGCGGACGATCAGCATATGGTTAAAAATCGCCGCGCTTTCGTTGCCGCTGCGCCGGATGCGGCGCACGAATTGATCCCCATTTTCAAACGACCAGGGCATAGAGAACCAACAGACGTGTCGAGCGTTCGCGCCCTGTAGGTTCAACCCATGCCCCATGCTCGCGGGGTGGCCGCACAGCAACGGCAGCTTGCCGGCGTTCCATGCCGCGATCCACTCGCGCTCTTTTGGGGCCGGCGTTCTGTTGCCGAGATAGGGTAAGTCGTCGCCGAACCGCTCGCGCAAGCGCATCAAGTCATGGTTGAACTCATAGCCGACAAGCAAG
>CAIZGR010000118.1 GCA_903932535.1 uncultured Hyphomicrobiales bacterium
CGGACACGAGAACGGGGCGCGCGGCCTGGGCCGCGCCGGTCACGGCGCGTCCGTGGTCGGTCCAGGTCGGTTTCCTGAGGGTCTGTTCCGCGTCCTCCGCCGCCCGCGCCACGCCCCCGAGCGCGCCGCCGAACTCGGTCGCCGCCTCGGCCGCGCGCCCGAGCGTCCGCGGCTGCTCGGTCCAGACGGGCTTGTCGAGCTGCCCGGACGCCTCGCGCGCCTCGCGGCCCAGCGCGTCGAGCGACTTCGCCGCTTCCTTCGCCGGCCCGGTCAGCTTGTCGACCAGCGCGAGGATGACAGAAAGTGAGAGGTTCGAAGCCATGGCTCCCCGCGAATGGCGAGTGGCGGGCGGCGGGCGGCTCCCTGGTCGCTATTCGCCGCTCGCCGTTCGCCCTCTGTACAGCCTCGCCAGGTGCCCCAGCGCCCGCCCCCTCAGCCGCTCGATGTCGGTCGCCGGCATGGCGCGAACCGCCTCGCGCGGATAGGGGAAGGCGAGGCCGATGTCGTCGAGCGCCTCCTCGAGGCCCTCGAAGATCAGCGCGTGCCGGCGACGAATTCCCCCACGAAGCCCATCAGCCTCGCATAATCCGAGCCGTGCATTCCATCGATCGCGGCCTCGTCGACGTCGGCGAGCTTCAGCGCCAGCGCGCGGAACCCGCGCTCGGGCGACCGCACGTAGGCCTCGATGTCCGCCCCGGTCGGCACCCGCACCTTGATCGCGCGCCGCTCGCCGCCCCGGAACACGTGCGGATGCTTCAGCTCGAACGTCTCGAGCCCCCACCCCTTCGTCACGTCCGGCAGCGCCGCGTGTTCGCCGCTTTTTTCGGTTTTCTCGGTCAATTCGCGTCACTCCCCATTCGCCATTCGCCACTCGCCACTCGCCACCCTCACGCCCCGATCGCCGCGCTGATGATCGCCGCCACGTCCCGGCCGTTGAACCGGTTCACCCCGTTCTGGATGTCGATGCTGAACACCTCGGTCCCGTCGATCGTCATCGAGCAGGCGGCGAGCGCGATCTTCAGCGACATTTTCGTCTTCTTGCCCGCCTCCCACGACCCGAAGTCGTTCTCGATCACTTCGCCGCGCATGTAGACGTAGCAGGTGTGCGAGGCGTTGTTGTCGCCGTCGAGATAGGCCATCACCGAGAAGCTCAGATCCTTCGACACCAGCATGCCCGACTGGCCGATCACCTGCGGGTCGATCGAGGTCAGCTCGCAGTCGAACTCGAACTCCTTGTAGCCGAGCGCGTGCTGGCGCGGGGCGATCATGCCGCCGCCCCGGTAGGTCTCGACCGCCTTGGTGATCTTCGGCGGCTTGCAGGTCTCGCCCGTGCCGGCCTTCCCCACGCCGTCGATGTTGAGGACGAACTGCTGAAGGATGTAGTCGAGCTGGTTGGCCATGAGGAGGACTCCGCCCCTCTCCCGCCCGCGGGAGAGGGTGGCCCGAAGGGCCGGGTGAGGGGATGAAACGCGCTAGTTGTTGATCGAGATCAGCTGCGCCAGCGCCGCGACCTCCTGGGTGTAGTAGTTCGCGTTCGGCGTCGACTGGTAGATGATGTGCTCCATCGGCGCCGGGGCCTCGGGGTCGATCGACCAGGTCCAGATCCCCTGCGACAGCTGCGACGCCGGGTTGAGCTCCGGGTCGAGCCAGCATTTGCCCCCGACCAGAAACCCGACCGTCTTGCCCCAGGCGAAGAAGTCGTTCACCCGGTTGGTCGCGTCGCGCAGCAGCTGCTGCGACGGCGGCTTGTCCACCGCCCACAGGGTCACCTGGTCGAGCGCGTCGTAGACCATGTCGAGCGAGGTCCTGACCGCCTCGAACTGGTAGTTGGTGTCCTCGGAGCAGTTGCGGTTGCCCCACCGGCGCCAGCCCGAATATTGCGGCTCGCCCTGCTGGCCGAGGTTGACGATGGTCGTGATCTGGTTCGAATTGAGCGTGTTCGCCTCGCACGAGGCGTCGCTCATCGCCCAGTCGATCGGGCTCGACGTCCCGCCGACGCCCTGGAACACCTGGTTCGAGGGCGAGTACCAGAAGCCGAGCGTCTGGTGCACGTAGGCCGTCAGCCCCGCGGCCGAGGCCGAGGCCGGCAGCGACACGTAAGTCGACGTCGCCGTGTCCCACACCATCACGTTCGGGTAGAAAATGACGAGGCGCGAGTCCGAATAGAGCTCGCGATAGGCCTGGGCCGCGGCGTCGGAGGTCGCCGGGCAGTCGGCGTAGACCCGGCCGCGGAGCTTGGTCGCGATCGGCAGCGCGGCGCTGACGACCGGGTTCGCGAGCAGCGCGCCCCCCGTGCCGGCCGGCTGGTAGGCGGTATAGCCGGGGGCGATGATGGTGCGCGGCTGGACGCCGACGAGCGAGCGGGCGCCGAGCAGCGCGTAGAGCCCGGTCTTGGCCGCCGCCCCTAAGGACACGCGC
>CAIZGR010000119.1 GCA_903932535.1 uncultured Hyphomicrobiales bacterium
ACGGAAGGGGCGAACTGGGCGATGCACTTGAGCCTCAAGGGCCCGACGCTGACCCAGACGCCGGTCGCGAGCTTGAAGTCTTCCGCCACGCGCCCGTCGAACACGAAGCCGAGCTCCGGGTCGCGCTCGTCGACAAACTTCAGCGCGTCGCCGAGCCGGTAGTAGCCCTCGTCGTCGAAGGCGTCCCTGGTCAGGTCCGGCCTGCGCCAGTAGCCCGGCGTGACGCTCGGGCTTTTCAGCCGCGCCTCCAGCTTGTCGCCGCTCGGCAGAAGCTTGATCTCGACGCCGTGATTCGGGATGCCGACGACGCCCGGGGCGCAGGCCTTCTCGGTGACGCTGAGCGCGGACGGCCCCGTTTCGGTCGAGCCGAGCGAGGTCAGGATCGGCACGACATGTCCGACCGTCTCCCGGCCCAGCCGCTCGAACGCCTCGCGCACATGGGGCGCGAGCGCCGCGCCGGCATAGAAGAAAGCCTGAAGGTGGGCGAACAGGCTCCTGCGCAAGTCCGCGTCCTGCTCGACATAGGGCAGCAGCATCTCGAAGCCCTTCGGGACGCTGTAATAGATCGTCGGCGACACGTCCCTGAGGTTGCGCACGGTGGCTTCGATCGCGCCCGGCAGCGGCCGGCCCTCGTCGACATAAAAGGAGCCGCCGGCCGAGAGCACGAGATTGAAATTGTTGTTGCCGCCGAAGGTGTGGCTCCAGGGCAGCCAGTCGACCAGCACCGGCGCGACCATATGATAGCTGGGGTTGACGCCCCGCAGCATCGCCTGGTTCGACGTCATCATCTTCTGGGTGTTGATGACGCCCTTGGGCGAGCCCGTCGAGCCGGAGGTGAAGAGAAGCTTTGCGACCGTGTCGGGGCCGACCTTCGCGTGGGCGGCGTCAACCTCGGGTCCGGCGGGTTTGGCGATGAAGGCCTCGAAGGTGGTCGAGGGCCATGCCTTCGGCGGATTGACGCCCGCGACGACCTCGATGTCCTTCGGCACGCCGGCGGAGAGCGCGAGCGTGAACCGGGCGCCGTCGCCGACATAGACGAGGCCCGGAGTCAGCACGTCGAGGATGGTCTTCAGCTTGCCGAAGTCCTTGGCGACCAGCGAATAGGGCTGCGAGACGGGCGCGTAGGGAACGCCGGCGATCATCGCGCCGAGGCCGATCAGCGCATGGTCGACGCTGTTGCCCGAAAGGATCGCGATCGGGCGCTCGGGCGAAAGGCCGCGGTCGACGATGGCCTGCGCAACGCGGCGGGCGATGGCGCGCGCCTCCGCGTAGGTCACCTTTCGCCACCCGCCGTCCTGCCGCTCGGCGAGGAACACCCGGTCGGGCGCGGCGCGCGCCCAGTGATCGAGCCAGTCGGTCATCGACCGCGGATAGGGCGCGAGCGGCTCCGGCGAGCGCACGAGCATCGAGCCGTCCGGACGGCGCTCGACGCGCACATGCGGCGGGCCGAAAGTCAGCGGGATTTTCATGGGCGGTTCCCTCCCTCGCAATGATCCAGAATTCCGCGTTTTTCTCGCGGCTTACTCGGCGTTACCCCAGCCTTACGCCCGGCGAGACGGGCAGACCCAGGGGCCTTCCCGTCGCAATGAGCTTCCTGTCGAGGCTGTAAATGACCCTCGCGTCCCGGTTCGCCGCGATCGCGAGGTGCAACGCATCGGGCGCTCCGAGGCCCGTTTCGAGGCGCTGGACATAGCGCCTCGAAACGGCGAAGTCGTCGCCGACCGGAAGGAAGACGATGAAGGATTGGCCGACAGACGCCTCGAACCTCATGTC
Organism: uncultured Hyphomicrobiales bacterium; assembly: GCA_903932535.1. Lineage (GTDB taxonomy): Bacteria > Pseudomonadota > Alphaproteobacteria > Rhizobiales > Beijerinckiaceae > Roseiarcus. The sequence continues at coordinate 1,774 of CAIZGR010000119.1, forward strand.
GGCTTCCGTAGCCTCCCCGGCGCTCAGCTCCCGCGCGCGCACCTTCCTGGCGAGCAGAGAGGAGAACTCGACCAGGGTCCAATGACTGACGGCGACGTCGCCGGCCGGAAGCCTTTGAACGAAGGCGGCGAAATCGCCGCTGGTCTCCTCCGGCAGAAACAGCGGCGTCACGAAGCTCGTGTCGAGGTAGAGCATGCCTCGCCTCAGTCCTCGTCCCGCATCTCGCGCAACGCCTCCGCGCTCGGGCGGCGCTGAGGCGGCAGCATCGCCCGCAACGCGGCGAGCGCTTCGAAATCGAGCGGCTTCCTGGGCGGAACGGCTTGGCGCATATGCGCCACGGGCTTTCCGTGACGGGTGATGGTCACCTCCTCGCCCGCCTCCACCTTGTCGAGAAGCTCGCTCGAGCGGGCCTGTGCGAGAGCCAGATTGACGGTCAGCATCGCGGTCTCCTCGGTGACCAGAAAACTGGTTAAATCTTACCGGAGGCGGCGCCGGCGGCAAGAACGCTCAGCTCTGGCGCAGAACCTTGCCCGCGCGCTTCTCCAGAAAATCCTTCAGCCGCTCAGTCGCCTCCGGGCTCATCTCGGCGATGGTCGCCATCAGCGATTCGGTGAGCAGCCCACTCGACGGGTTGGACTCCTGGATGCGCGGCAAGGCGTGCAGCACGGCGAAATTGGTGGTGAGCGTGTTCGAGGCCGCCTTGGCGGCGAGCTCGAAAGCCTTCTCGAGCCCCCGGCCGTCCTCGACCAGATATTGCGTGATCCCGGCCGCATGACCTTCCTCGGCGTTCAGGGTGCGGCCGGTCAGCATCAGGTCCTGCACGCGCGGGACGCCGATCAGGCGGGCGATGCGGACCGAGCCGCCGCCGCCGAGGAAGATGCCGCGCTGGCCCTCCGGCAGCCCGTAATAGGCCGAAAGCTCGGCGACGCGGATGTGGGTCGCGGCGGCGAGTTCGAGCCCGCCCCCGACGACTGCGCCGTGCAGGACGGTGACGACCGGCGCGCGGCCGAACTGGATCGCCTCGAACGCCCGATGCCACATGCGCGAATGCATCACCCGCTCCAGCGGGCCGAGGTCCTCGGCGACCTCGGCGAGGTCGAGGCCGGCCGAGAAATGCCGGCCCTCGCCGGTCAGCACGACGGCGCGGACGTCTTCCGGCAGTTTCGTGAAGAAGGTTTCGAGTCCGAGCACGGTCACGTCGTCGAGCGCGTTGCGCTTTTCCGCGCGGGCGAGCCTGAGATGCGCGACCGCGCCGCGCCGCGTCGCCTTGAGCGACGACGGCAGGTCGATGGCGATCGGTTCGTCGTGGTGCTCGGCGGTCATGGTTTGTTTCCTTTCGTCGTTGTCATCGCCGCCCGAGGCCCAGGTAGCTTTCGATCACGCGCTTGTCGTTTGCGAGCTCGGCCGCCGGCCCCTGCATGACGATCTCGCCGAGCTCCATCACATAGGCCCAGTCGGCGATCTGAAGGGCGGCGCGGGCGTTCTGCTCGACCAGCAGGATCGAGACGCCCGTCTCCTTCAGCTCGCCGACGATGTGGAAGATGTCCTTCACGATGCGCGGGGCGAGGCCGAGGCTCGGTTCGTCGAGCATCAGCGCCCGCGGCCGGCCCATCAGCGCGCGGCCCATGGCGAGCATCTGGCGCTCGCCGCCCGAGAGCGTGCCCGCCTTCTGGTCGCGCCGCTCCTGAAGGCGGGGAAAGCGGGCGAAGACGTCCGCGAGCCCGGTCCGGATCGCCTTGGCGCCGAGCCGCCAAGCCCCGAGGCGGAGATTGTCTTCGACCGACATCGACCCGAAAAGCTCGCGCTTTTCCGGCACGAGGCTCAGGCCCCGCGCCACCCGCTCCTCGATCGGGCTCGCGCCGAGGAGCCGGCCGTCGAAGGCGACGCTCCCGCTCGAAGGCAGCACACCCATGATCGCGTTGAGGAGCGACGTCTTGCCGGCCCCGTTCGCGCCGATCACGGTCACGACCCCGCCCGCGGGCATTTCGATCGAGGCGCCCCGGACCGCTTCGACCCGTCCGTAGGAGACGCCGAGGGCGTCGGTTCTCAGGATCGGCGCGCTCATTCGACGCCCCCGAGATAGGCTTCCAACACCACGGGGCTCTCGGCGACGATCTTCGGCGCGCCTTCGGCGATCTTGGCGCCGAAATCGAGCACGACGATGTGGTCGGTCAGCGTCATCACGAAATCCATGTCGTGCTCGACGAGCAGGATGCTCGTGCCCTCCGCGCGCAGGCGCTTCAGCAGTTCCGCGAGCTGCTTTTTTTCGGCGAAGCGCAGGCCCGCGGCGGGCTCGTCGAGCAGCAGCAGCGCAGGGTCGAGGCAGAGCGCGCGGGCGATCTCGGCGACGCGCGCCTGGCCGAGCGCCAGCGAGCCGGCGGGTTTGTGCATGTGCTCCGCGAGGCCGACGCGCGCGATCTGGCGGGCGGCCTCCGCGATGATCTCGGCCTCTCGCGCGCGGTCGAGGCGAAAAAGAGAGGACAGCGCGCCGACGCGCGCCCGCAGATGCGCGCCGATGGCGACGTTCTCGAGCACCGTCATCCCCGGCACGAGCTTCACGTGCTGGAAGGTGCGCGCGATCCCGCGCTCGGCGATCTTTCGCGCCGGCAGCCGGTCGATCCGCTCGCCGCGGAAGCGGATCGCGCCCGAGGTCGCGGACGTCACGCCGGTCAGCAGGTTGAAGGTCGTGCTCTTGCCGGCGCCGTTGGGGCCGATGAGGCCGACGATCTCGCCGCCGCGCACGGAAAAGCTCACGTCGTTGACGGCGACGAGGCCGCCGAACCGCTTGCTGACGCCCTCGACCTCGAGCAGCGGCGCGCCCTTGTCCGGCGGCGGAGTCCTCGGCAGCGGCGGGGCGGAAAGGTCGACGCTCTTCGGCGCGGCCGGCGGGCCGAGGCGGCGCAGCATCGGCCAGAGGCCCGCGCGTGCAAACTGGAGCGCCGCCACCAGCAGGATTCCGAACACGATCGCGTCGAGATTGCCGCCGCCCTCGATCAGCTTCGGCAGGCCGTTCTGAAGCTGATCGTTGAGCACCGCGACGACGCCGGCGCCGACGACGCCACCCAGCACATAACCCGAGCCGCCAAGCACCGCCATGAGCAGGTATTCGATGCCGGCCGAAAGGCCGAACGGGGAGGGGCTGACGGACCTCTGCACATGGGCGTAGAGCCAGCCTGAAAGTCCGGCGAGCAGGCCGGCGTAGACGAACACGACCAGCTTGGCCTCGGCGGTGTCGACGCCGAACGATTCGGCGAAGGCCCCGCCGCCGCGCAAGGCCCGGATCGCGCGGCCCATGCGGCTGTCGAGCAGGTTGTGGCTCAGGACGACCGCGATCAGGACGAAGAGCCAGATCAGGTAATAGATTGCGCGCGCGTCGACGAGGTCCCACGGCCCGATGCGGATCGGCGGAATGCCGCCGATGCCGTCATAGCCGCCGAGCGCGGCGAGGTTGCCGAAGAGATAGAAGAAGCTGATGCCCCAGGCGATGGTGCCGAGCGGCAGGTAATGGCCGGAGAGCCGGACCGTGACGAGCCCGATGGCGAGCGCCGCGAGCCCGGTCGTAAGGAGCGAGACGGGCAGCGTCGCCCAGGGTGAGAAGCCGAACGACGTGGTCAGAACCGCCGTCGTGTAGGCCCCGAAGCCGACGAACGCCGCCTGCCCGAACGACGTCATGCCGCCGACGCCGGTCAGCAGCACGAGGCCGATGGCGACGAGGCTCGAAAGGCCGGCGTAGCCCGCGAGCGTAATCCAGAACGCCGGGGTGAAGGGCAGGAGCGGCGCCACGCCCATCAGCGCGACGGCGGCGAGCCCGATCAAGCGGGGCGAAGCGGCGCGCATCACTCCTCCTCTTCGTCGGCGGGCGCGCCGTGGGCGAAGGAGCGCCAGAGAAGGAAGGGGATGATGATCGAGAACACGATCACTTCCTTGAAGGCGCTGGCGAAGAAGGCGGAATAGGATTCGAGGAGGCCGATCGCGACCGCTGCGAGCGCTGTCAGCGGATAGCTCGCGAGGCCGGCGATGATGGCGGCGACGAAGCCCTTGAGGCCGATGAGAAAGCCGGTGTCGTAGGCGACCGTGGTCAGCGGGCCGATCAGCACGCCCGACACCGCGCCGATGCCCGCGGCCAGCGCGAAGGCGGTCCGCGCCGCGCCGTCGACGCGCACCCCGACGAGGCGCGCGCCGAGGCGGTTGACGGCGGTGGCGCGCAGCGCCTTGCCGAGAAGGGTCCGCTCGAAGAAGACGAAGAGCCCGGCCATCACTGCGGCGGTGACGCCGAGCACCGCGAAGCTCTGCAGCTTGACCACGATCGGGCCGACCGGAACCACGCCCGCGACCATCGGGTCGATGCGCGAGCCTTCCGCGCCGAAGACGGCGAGGCCGAGGCCGGTCATCGCCAGATGCACGCCGATCGCGGCGATGAACAGGATCAGCACGCTCGCGTCGGCGAGCGGCTGGAAGGCGAGGCGGTAGACGAGCGGCCCCATGGGGATAATGAGCGCGAGCGTCAGCAGGACGTCGACCGCCATGCCGGGCTTCAGCGGCGCGAGCGCGGTGTCGAGCGCGAGCAGCGCGAGCGGCAGGACGATGTCGCGCCCCGCGATCAGCCCGAGGCGGCGGCCGGAAAGCCGGCCTCGGGCGCGCAGGAGATCGACGACCGCGGCGGCGAGGCCGAAGCCGACGAGGAGCAAGGCCGTGCCGGGGACGGCGCCGTTCTCCAGCGCCGCCATGGTCAGCGCGCCCCACGCCACGAACGCGCCCTGGGCGACGAAGATCACCCGCGTGACGGTGAAGAGCAGCACCAGCGTGACGCCGAGCAGCGCGTAGACCGCGCCGTTCATCACCCCGTCCTGGGCGAGAAAGAGGAGGATCGTCGGGCTCATCGCACGTCCTCATCCGGCCTTTCGGGCCACCCCCGAGGGGCAAGGGGACGCCCCTCTCCCGCCGGGAGAGGGAAGCGGCCGAAGGCCGCAGGGTGAGGGGAAGCTGGCGCGAACATTTCTCGTTTTGTCCGCGCCGATCACTTCGGATCGGGCAGAAGCGTCCACTTTCCGCCGACGATCTCGATGAGCACGCGGCTTCGCTTGTCGAGGCCGGAATGGTCGGCCGGCGAGTAGGTGTAGACGCCGTGGTTGGCGGGAAGCTCCCGGGTCGTCTCGACCGCGTCGCGCAGCGCCGCGCGGAATTCCGGCGTGCCCGGCTTGCCCTTCTCCAGCGCGGCCTTCACCCCGTTCAGCATGATCGAAGCGCAGTCGGCGAGATGGGCGCCGAAAGCGGCGAAGGGCGTCTTGTTGTTGGCTTCGTAGGCCTTGATGTAGGCGAGCCCCACCGCCTTGCTCGGATGGCTGTCGGGCAGCAGGCTCGCGACCACGACCGGCCCGGCCGGAAAGATGGTTCCGTCGACGTCCTTGCCGCCGACGCGCACGAACTCCATCGTGGAAACGCCGTGCGTCTGGTAGATGGGCTTGGCGTAGCCGAGCTCCTTCAGCGCCTTCTGCGGCATGACGGCGACGGTGCCGGACGCGGCGATCAGCACGGCGTCCGGGTTGGCCGAGACGATCTTGAGCGCCTGCGCGTTGACGCTGGTGTCGGTGCGCTGGAAGCGCTCGACGCCGGCGACGTCGATGCCCCGCTCTTTGGCCGCGGCCTTGGCGGCGGTCAGCCAGCCTTCGCCGTATCCGTCGGTGTAGCCGAGGAAGGCGACGGTTTTGACGCCGTTCGCCTTCATGTGGTCGAACACGGCCGCCGCCATGATCGCGTCGTCCTGCGGGGCTTTGAACACCCAGCGACGCTTGTCGTCGAGCGGCGCGACGGTCGACTTGGTCGGGACCATGGCGCAGTAGGGCGTCTTCGTTTCCGCCGCGACGTCGACCATGGCGAGCGTCGCGGGGGTCGCCGACGAGCCGATCAGGATGTCGACGTCGTCCTCGGCGACGAGCTTGCGGGCGTCGGCGACGGCCTTGGTCGGGTCGGTCGCGTCGTCGAGCACGGTGTATTCGACTGTCTGGCCGGCGATCTCTTTCGGCAGCTGCGCGACCGTGTTCTTCTGCGGGACGCCGAGCGCGGCGGCCGGCCCGGTCTCCGACACGACGATTCCGATATGGATCTGCGCCCGGGCCGCGGCCGGCGCGAGCGCCATGAGCGCTGCGCCGAGCATGGGCGCGAGGACTTTCGAGGAGGCGCGTTTCGAGGACATCGGGGTCCGCTCCTTGACGAGTGCGTTTCCTGCTTGAACCAGCGCGCGCCCGGTTGGCTTCCGGCTTTGTATCGCGCGATAATTGTTATTGAACATAGCTATCGTTGCATGTCAATATGGGACGAGGACGAATTCGGGTCATTTCCAGAAGGGCGAAAAGCCACGGCTTTCCTGGCGATCGAGAATTGAGACGGCGAGCGCGGGAGGCGCGATTGGGCGCGATGGCCTCACGGCGAAGCAAGGCGGGCGATAACGAGGGAGCGAACGAAGAGGGCGCGCCCGTCCGCGACGGCGCAGCCGTCGACCACGGCCCGCTCGACCGGCGGCTCGGCTATCTCCTGCGCCGCGCCCAGATCGCCGTGTTCCGCGACTTCTTCGCCGCCTTCGCCGATCACGACATCCGCCCGGGGCAATATTCGATCCTGACCGTGATCGAGACCAATCCCGGCCTGAAGCAGGGCGCGGTGGGCGAGGCGCTCGGCATCAAGCGCGCCAACTTCGTCGCCATGATCGACGAGTTGCAGACCCGCGGCCTCGTCCGCCGCGACCCGAGCCCGGCCGACCGGCGCAGCTACGCGCTGAACCTGACGGCGGAGGGGACGCGCCTCATGGCCGAGCTTCACGCGCTGGCCGAGCGGCATGAACAGAAGATCGTCGATGCGATCGGGCTCGAGACCTACCGCGCCCTCTTCGCGCCGTTGAAGGCGATCGCGCGGATGGGCGAGGGGGAGGCGTGAAGCCCTCGGCGCCGGATGGTCCGCCCGCCGCCCGCAGCCCGCCTTTGGAGACCGCCGCGCCCCATGCTACCCTGCGTCTCCCCGGAGACGGTGAGGGTGAGCCATGTCCGCGATGCGATGGCCTCGTCTGGGCGTTTTCGTCGCTGCCTTCGTCGTGCAAACCGGCCTCCTCGGCGCGGCGCTGCCCGCGCGGCCGGACGAAGCGGCGGCGCGCCCCTCGCTCGCCGGGGAATTTCTGGTCGCCGCGCCCGCGATGGGCGACCCGCGGTTCGAGCGCACGGTCATCCTGATCGTGCAGCACGATCGGGAGGGCGCGCTCGGGATCGTCGTCAACAAGCCGGCCGGCGAGCAAAAGCTCGAGAGCCTGCTCGAGGCGGCCGGCGAAAAGAACGCCGGCGTCGCGGGCAGCGTGCGCGTCTTCTCGGGCGGCCCGGTCCAGCCGGAAGTCGGCTTCGTCGTCCACAGCGCCGAATACCGCAAGCGGGAGACCATCGCCGTCACCGACCGCCTGTCGCTGACGTCGAGCGTCGAGATCCTGCGCGACATCGCCGGCAAGAGCGGGCCGGCCAAAATCCTGGTGGCCTTCGGCTACGCCGGCTGGGGGCCGGACCAGCTCGAGAACGAGATCGAGCAGGGCGCCTGGGCGACCGCCGAGGCCGATCCGGCGCTGGTTTTCGACGCGGACCGGGACAATCTCTGGGACGAGGCCTGGGCGCGGCGGACGCAGCATCTGTGAACGGGCGGCGTGAGGGGCGCGCGCGAGGCCGGGGCGCCGGTCGGAAGGCGGAAGCCGCTCATGGGGCGCGCCTCGGCGATTCGGAGCCGAGCACCGCGTTGGTCGCCGTGTCGCGGGTCATGGCGAACATCTCCAGGCAGGTGAGATGGAGCCAGATCTCCCGGGCCGGACCCTTGGGATTGGCGTTGACGTAGAGATATCCGGCCCATTCGGCCTCGCCGGCCGCCTCGGCCGGCGCGGGCCGCGCCTTCGGCTCGCCGACGTAATGGAACTCGGTCTCGTCGCGCGGGCCGCAGAAGGGACAGGGAAACAGCATGGGCGGGACTTCGATCGTCGGGAACCGCCTGCATACGGCGTCGGGCGGCTGCGCGCAAAGCGGTCGGAAGGCGGATCGGGAGCGCCGAGCCGTCGCCGTTCTTCTCGATCGGGCCGGCGGGGGCGGGGAGCTTCAGGGAGCGGTCGTGGGCGGGGAGGAAGCCTTGCGCAAGGAGCGCTAA
>CAIZGR010000120.1 GCA_903932535.1 uncultured Hyphomicrobiales bacterium
GGTCGCCGTCGATGAAGACGAACGACCAGCGCGCGCCCGCTTGCCCCAGGCGGACGACGGCCGCCGGGCTCGGTTCGGGAATGAGCACGGTCGTCTTGTCTCCACCCGCGCCGCGAACCACGGTTTCGAACTCAGCCCGCCAGTCCGGGTCGGCGAGCAGCGGCTCGACGACGTGCAGCGAGCCCAGGCCCGACGAAATGAGATGGGCGGTCGACCAGCCGCGCCAAGCGCCGATCTCGAGGCCGGCGCGCCCTGCGAACAGCCGGGCGCTGGCGGTGAGGATCGACGCCTCGTCGCGGTTGATGAACCCGACGATCGGGTTGCGCCGGTCCGCCCGATAGGGATGATCGATCGTGCGCCTCAGCCACGGCCACGTCGACACGCTCCGGTCGAACTCCGCCATATTGGGGAACAGCCGATCGAGGCGCGGTGTTTCGAGATTGTCGGCGATGTAATCTCTGGCCATCGATCGGAACCTTCCGCCGCCGGCCCCCAAGCGCCGCCGCCGATCCCGCGAATCGCACGGGGCCCGGTTGGTCGTCAAGGACGGCCCTCGGGCGACTCGGGCGAGCGCCTGCGTTCGCTGTTGTGCGGCGGTTTGACCGCTTCGCGGGACCTCGATAGAGTTTATCGAATGAACGCGCGAATGCGTTCGGACGCGGCCAGCACAAGAAAGAGGGGCGGAATGTCGGCCGGATCAGGGTGCGCGCCCATAGGGCAACGATCAGGGCGTCGTGGCATGGCGCAGGGCTCCCCGCCATCCGCGGCTCGGGCCTGGGAATGACCAGGATCGTCACCTTTCCCTCGACGGGGGGCGTCTCGCGCTCCAAGGCCCGCGCGCCGGCGCTGGCGACCTTCAAAGGGGTGGCCAAGGTCTTCGGCAATCAGGTGACCGCCCTGACCGATCTCGACCTCGAGATTCGAACCGGCGAGTTTTTGTCCCTGCTCGGCCCGTCCGGCTGCGGCAAGTCGACGGTGCTGCGGCTCCTGACGGGGCTCGCCGAGCCGAGCCGCGGCGAGATCGTCTGGAGCTGCGAGCGCCCCGAGTTCGGCTTCGTCTTCCAGGAGCCGACCCTCATGCCCTGGTCGGACGTTTTCACCAATGTCTGGCTGCCCTTGCGGCTCGCGGGCGTCTCGAAAGACAAGGCGCGGCCGCGGATCGAGGAGGCGCTGGCGCAGGTCGGGCTGTCGGGGTTCACCAAGGCCTATCCGCGGCAACTGTCGGGCGGCATGAAGATGCGCGTGTCGATTGCGAGGGCGCTGGTGACGCGCCCCCAGGTGCTGCTGATGGACGAGCCCTTCGCCGCGCTCGACGAGATCACCCGCTTGAAGCTCAACGACGATCTGGCGGAGTTGCAGTCGTCGCTCAATGCGACGGTCGTGTTCGTGACCCATTCCGTGTTCGAGAGCGTCTATCTCGCCGACCGCATCGTGGTCATGGCGGCCCGTCCCGGGCGGGCGTTCGCGGAGATCGCGGTCGAAGCGCCGCCGATCCGCCGCGAAGGCTTCCGCCTCACGGCGACCTACGCCGAAACCTGCCGCCGCACCTCCGCCGCGCTGCACGAGGCGATGGGCGAGGCGCCCCCGAGCGAGATCCTGGAATGACCCGCGACGATTTTGCCGGCTACGCGGTTCCCGCGTTCACGCTCGGCTGCGGCCTCGCGTTCTGGGAGGGGGTCGTGCGCTGGTTCGCGATCCCGCCCTACCTGTTGCCGGCGCCGAGCGTGATCATCGCGACGCTGTTCACCGACTGGGCGACGCTCTCGACCTCCCTGTGGGTGACGCTGTCGATCACGCTCAAGGCGCTCGTCGCGGCGGTCGTCGGCAGCGTGGCTCTGGCGGTGATCTTCGCCCAGTCGAGGCTGGTCGAGCGGGCGTTCTACCCGTTTGCGGTCGCATTGCAGGTGACGCCGATCGTCGCGATCGCCCCGCTCCTGCTGATCTACCTCTCGCCGGCCGTCGCGGTGCTGGTTTGCGCCTTCCTCGTGGCGTTCTTTCCCCTGCTCGCCAACACCACGCTCGGCCTGTCGTCGGCCGACCACAATCTCGTCGACCTCTTCGGCATGTATCGCGCCTCGCGCCTCCAGCAGTTCATGCTGCTCAGGCTCCCCTCGGCGCTGCCCTATTTCCTTGCGGGCCTGCGCATCAGCGGCGGTCTCGCGCTGATCGGCGCCATCGTCGCCGAGATCGCCGCGGGCTCGGCGGGGCAGGGCTCGGGGCTCGCCTATCGCATCGTCGAATCGGGCTTTCGCCTCAACATTCCCAGAATGTTTGCAGCGCTCCTCTTGATCTCCATCGCCGGCATCACAATACATGTCCTTCTGACCGCGCTCTCGCACTGGCTCCTCGCCGACTGGCATGAGAGCGAGCGGGGACGGGAAGGCTGAACCGGCGAGCTCGGCCGAACGTACACGAAGAGCGTCCCGGCGGGTTTCTGTTCCGTCGCAAAGAAGCCTAACGGGTGGGGAGCGCGCCAATCTACAAAAAGGCGAACGCCATGAATGTTGAGTATCGGGTCGGCGCGCGACAGTCCGTGTTGCGGAAACTGGGACTGGCCGGGCTGGTGAACACGTCGCTATTCGACATCGCCGCAGCCCACGCCGCCCTGGTGCGCCGGCAGGCGGTGCCGGAGCGAATTCTGACCGACGGCCTCGTTGTCGACGTGCCGGCCGGGGTCTACCACCCGCTTCCCGATTCGAGCTCCGAGTTTTTCATCCGCAACATCAAGGCGATGGACTGGGGCCGGATCGACAAGACGCTCGAGATCGGCGCCGGTTGCGGCATCATCTCGCTCTACATGGCGGCGAACTGGCCGGCGAAGACCGTCGCCACCGACATCTCCCCGGTCGCGGTCCAGGCGACGCTCGACAACGCCGAACTGAACGGGCTGAGCCTCGCGGCGTTCCAGTCCGACCTCTTCGAGAAGATCGAGGAAGAGGACTTCGACCTCATCGTCTTCAACACTCCGATGATCGACAAGACCCCGGAAAACGACATCGAGAAGTACAGCCTGTGCGATCCGCATGGCTTGATCACCGAATCCTATTTGCGGCAGGCGCGTCATCACGTGTCGCGGGACGGCTTGATCATCTTCTCTATCTGCAACAACTCCGCGTACGAAGTGATGGACGCGATCGACCTCGACTATTCGATCGTCGGCTTCGAGCTCGGCTACAGCGGCTTTTGGCGCGCGATCGTCGGCGCCCGGGTGTGATGGAGTTTCCGCGCGGAAACGTTCGATCCGCGCGGGGTGACGGGAGAGGAAAACCCGCTTCGCGCGATTGACTCCGCCTCGACGGGCGGGCGAAGGTTGGACACGGCCGAGAATGTCGGAAGGACTGAGGGGCCCTATGATCGATCGAAAAATTGCGGCGTTCGCCGGGCTCGCGGCGCTTGCGGGTTGCGCGAGTTTCGGGGCGCAGGAGAAGGAGGGCCAGCTTTCGGCCGCCGGCTTCGTCCGGCTTCAGGCCGACACGCCCGCGCGGGTCGCCAAGCTCCAGGCGCTGCCGCAGAACACCATCGTCTTCGCCCAGCGCAAGAGCGGGCCGGTCTACATCTACGCCGACGCCGCGGGCTGCAATTGCGCCTTCGTCGGCACGCCGGCCGCTTGGCAGCAGTACCAGCAAATCCGGGCCGCAAACAACATCGCGCAGATGCAGGAGACGACGGCGGAGCTCAACATGGCGGCCGCCGAGGACTGGGGCGGCGCCTGGGGGCCGATGGCGCCCGGCTGGTACTACTGACCGCCGCCGGGAACGCAGCGCAGAATGAATTGGAGGGGCGAATGACCACGCGATCAATCGTGCGCGCCGCGGCTGCGGTGCTAACGGCCGGCATGCTTTTCAGCCTCGTCGCGTCCGCTCACGCGTTCGAGTGTCCGCTGCCGCAGCCAAAAAGTCAGCCGGGCGTGATCAAGGAGACGCCGGCCGACATCGCCGATCTCGCGCCGGTGCTCGCGGGGGGCGACGTCGGCGCGCAGATTTCGAAGATCGTCGATGCGCTGCGCAAGCGCTATCCGGCCGCGGGCTCCGCGGAAATCGCCAATTACCTGATCACCGCCTACTGCCCGGGCGTCGACAAGACGGCCGGCCTCAGCGACGCGCAGAAGACGGCGCGAGTCGAGGCCTTCTCGAAGGCGGTCCTCGGCGTCCTTTATTGAGCGGCGCTACCCAAACCGCTCGGCGGCGGGGGAAATCGTGGTCGAACAGGCCGAGACCTGGTCGGACAACTGGGCCTGGGCGCTGCCGATCATCGTGCTCACCGTGCTCGTGCATGCTTTCGGCCTGGTGCTGATCCACGATCGCGTGGTCCTGCGCCTGACCCGGCGCCTGAGCGCGCGCCGGTCGAGCACGATTTTCGCGGCGGTGGTCGGGGCGACCGTGCTGTTGGTGACGGTCCTGCACGGCGCCGAGGCGGCGGCCTGGGCCGCCGCCTACGTCGCCCTCGGCGCGTTGGGCGACGCGCACAGCGCTCTGCTGTTCTCGCTCAACGCCATGACGAGCTATGGCCACGACGAACTCCACCTCGAGCGTCACTGGCGGCTGATGGGCGCGCTCGAGGCGCTCAACGGGGTGATCCTGTTCGGCCTGACGACGGCCGCCCTGTTTTCGGTGCTCCAGAGCAACTGGCCGTCGCGCCCGCGCGAAGGGCACGACGGAAACCCGTAGGAAGGGGGCGCGCGTCTCGCGCGCCGGGACGGCGAGACGCCTTACCTCCCGGTCGTGGGGCGGATCAAGAGCCTTTGCTCGAGGGGCGCGGCGCGGCGGCTCCGGTCCGCTTCAGCAGCGCTTCGCGCAACGTGTCGTAGATCGGCCCGTTGCGCAGGAGCGCCGGGACGAGCATGGCGAAGGCGCAGGCTTCGAGCGCCGGCAAGAGCAGCGTGACGTTGCCGGTCATTTCGCTGACCAGAACGAGGCCCGTCAGCGGCGATCGCACCACCCCGGTGAAGAACGCCGCCATGCCGACGACGGCGAAGGACACCGGCGGCACGTGGAGCGCCGGAAAGGCCGACTGGCATCCGGCGCCGAAGAGATAGCCGCCTCCCGCGCCGAGCACGAGCAGCGGCGCGAACAAGCCGCCCGGCGTTCCGGCCGCGTAGGAGATCGCGCCGAGAAAGAAACGGATGCCGATCACGATCGCGACGAGCGTCACGTTCTGGCCTCCGTCGAGAATGGCCTGGGTGATCGGGTCTCCGCCGCCGACGACGCCCGGCAGCGTCCACGCGAGCGCGCCGACGCCCACGCCGATCAGGCCGGCGCGCGCCTCGACCGGCAGGGGAACGCGTCCGATGAGCGCGATCGCGCCGGCGAGCGTTTTGTTGTAGGCGACACCGGCGAGCCCGAGCGCGGCGCCGGCGGCAATAAACAGCGGATGCGCCAGCACGGGAACGTTCGGCAGGGCGCCGACCAGGAAATCGCGCTCGTCGCCGAGAATCGCGCGGGCGACCGAGATCGCCGTCGCCGAGGCGGCCAGCGCCGCGACGGTGATGCGGGGATCGAAACTCTGGAGCAGTTCCTCCAGCACGAAGGCTGCGCCCGCGAGCGGCGCGTTGAAGGCGGTCGCGAGGCCCGCGCCGGCGCCGGCGGCCAGCAGCGCCCGCGAATCCCGCCACGGAAGGCCGACCGTCCTGCCGATAAGGCCCGACAGGCTCGCGCCCATCTGGACCATCGGGCCCTCGCGGCCGATCGAGGCGCCGGTGCCGATCGACAGCGCCGCCGAC
>CAIZGR010000121.1 GCA_903932535.1 uncultured Hyphomicrobiales bacterium
AGGTCGTCAGCGGCGTGCAGGCGACATGCAGCCCTTGTGTCTTGCCGCCGACGCGAAAGCCGGTCTCGTCCATAACACCTGCCGCGCCGCGTGTCCGGCGCTCGCGTCCGGCGTCAGCGCCGCCCCGCATTCGCCGCAGGCGGCGGGAAAGTGAGCTTCGACGACGTCGGGCTCGGCGCTCCGGCGCAGCGTCTGGCCCTCGCGGCCCTTTTGCCCGCCCGGCTTCCGCTCGGATGTCTCGCGCAGACTGTGCGCCCGCGCCGGCTTCTTCAGTCCGTCGCTCGACGGCGGCTTGCCGCTGTTGGAGCCGTTCAAGCCGAGCCGGCGCTCCAGCTCCCCGATCCGCGCCTTCAGAGCCGCGTTTTCCGCGACGAGCGCCGAAATCCGAGCCGATTGCGCGCTGATCAGCGCAATCCGCTCGTCCCGCGACGGCTCGTTCGGCGATTCGACACCCATCCGATTCTTGAATCGGAACCGGAGTCCGCCGTCCGGAAAAATTTCCACGCCTGACCGCGACCGCCGCTACCAACCTGGGCAGTTACCCAAACTGTTTCACCCCGAGATCGACACGCGCGGGCCTATGCGGCTGAACCGGCCCGCAGCGTTGGCGCCGCAGGACGTCGAGTCTCTGAAAGCGGCGAGCGAGCATGCCGGCGCGGTTCTGAAGGATCTGGAAGGGGGACTCGGGACGGGAAAACCAGGCGTTTGGCGACGCTGGCCGCGATGCTGGGAGCCTTCCAGCACGCGGCGGCCGCGGGGCCAGGGGGTGAAGCCTGCGTCGAGGCGGCGAAAGATCATCCGATGGCGCGCGACGAGATCGAGGCGCTGGCGCCGCGCTCGCCGCTGGAGCCCGTACTGACCGCCGCCGCCCGCCGTCCTCCGCAAGCCCCCCTCGGCCCCGCCCCGCCCTATACGCCGGTCGGCAGGCCTGCCGAGGCGGCGCGCGAGACCCAGGAAAGCATCGAGGGGGCGCGGGATCGTCGCGGGCCGAAGCCCGGGCGGCGGTGTCGTCGCTACTCGCGGCCGGGCAGGCGATCGAGGCGCCGCCAGAATCGGGCGGGGCGTCCGAGGAGATCATGGGAGGGATCGAGGCCGTGCGAGAGATCGAGGCCCCGTCTCAGGATATCGGGCTGAGGGAGCGCGGTTGTCGGCTGGGGATGCGCCAACCGGCGATGCCCGAGCCGAGGGCGGGGGCGAGACGGCGCCCCGATCCCGCGGAGCGGCGCCATGAATGTGTTTCTCGACGCGCAGCCGGAAGCCCGGACCGTCGATCGGACGAACCGGAAAACTGGACCCGAGGCGGCGAGAACCCGTCGCCGTCTCGCCGCTCCGCAATTGCCCAGTGGGCCTTTCGCCAGTCTTCCGCGCGCGCGAACGGCCTGTGGCGCCCGGCGGCGGCTTTCGTGGCAGGTCGGCGCGCCATCTTTCCGGTCGGGCGCCGATCGGACGTTTCGTTCAGGGTCGAACGCTTCCCGAGCTTCGCATGGCTCGCACCCCCGACGCGGGACATGCGCCCTCGGGAGGCCCCGCCGCCCTCAGTTCATCCCCAGCGCCGCGAGATAGAGATCGAGGATCGTCTCCTCCTCGATCCGCTTGTCGCGGTCCTGCTTTCGTATCGAGACGATCTTGCGGATGATCTTGACGTCGAAGCCGTTGCCCTTGGCCTCGCCGTAGACGTCCTTGATGTCGTCGGCGAGCGCCTTCTTCTCTTCCTCCAGCCGTTCGATGCGCTCGATGAAGGCGCGCAAGTGGCCGGCGTTGACCTCTGCGGTCCCGGTCGCGATTTCGTCCTTGTTCGCCGGCTCGGCCATAGCGCTTCTCTTTGTGGGTTTACGGCAGGCCGGCGACGTGGCGCCAAACGGTTGGCCCCGTCAAGAGCGCGGCCCGTCTCTCCGAGGGGCTATGCCGCTCCCCGCCATAGCGCATCCGGAAGGGCGCCCGTCGCTCGACGTTCCAAGGCGCGGCGAGGCGGCGCTATCGCGAACCGGGCGCGCGCCCGCGCCCGGCGCGGCTGCCGAAGTCTTTCGGGACGCGGCCGTCGCGGGCCGCGAGGATGGGCCTGATGAGGCGGGCGAGGCGGCCGGCCCAGGCCTCGATGCCGGCGGCGCCGGCGATCAGGTCCTGCCTCACCTCGATCAGCGCGTTGGAAAGGCCGCGGGCGGTGGCGACGGCGTCGATCGTGTCGCCTTCGAGCGCGCCGTCGTAGGGCTCGTTGTCGCCGATCCCGTGGGCGTGGAGGTCGTCCTCGCCGTTGAGCGCTTTCAGAAGCGGCCCGGGCAGCCGGTCGTCGAGGTCCCACAGGACGCCGATCTTCCACCGCCGCGCCGCCCCGCGCCAGACGGGCGTGAAGGAATGGATCGAGACGAGCGCCGGCGGCTCTCCGGTCGCGAGCATGGCCGCGACCGTGGCGTCGACCGTCTCGCGATAGGGCGCCCAGTAGCGCGCGCGCCGGAGCGCGGTCTCTGCGTCGTCCACGCGCGCGTTGCCGGGCACGATCGCCCCGTCCGAATAGCGCATGACGAGCGTCGGGTCGTCGGCGCCGCGGTTGGGGTCGATCAGCAGGCGCGAGAAGGTGGAGAGCACGGCCGGCGCGTCGAGCAGCCTGGCCAGCGCCCGCGTCAGCGCCGCCGCGCCGATGTCGTAGGCGATATGCCGCCCGAGCGCTTCCGGCGGCAGGCCGAGCGTCCCGTAACCCGGCGGCAGCGCGTTGGAAGCGTGGTCGCAGATGAGGAGCACGCCGGCGTCGAGCGGTCCGGCGACCGTCTCAACCGGGGAGAAGGCGGTCGCGTCCGCCTCGGAAGAAATGCGCTGCGCGTTGTCCATGTCCAGTGCTTGCCGTTCTCATGAGGCGGGACTATGGACGAAAGCCCGATCCGGGCCGCCTTGTCCACCGCCCGCGGACGGATATCCCCTACCGATGACACCCGAACCCGACGCGGCGCGCGGCGGCCGCCTCGCCCCTTTCGCTGCGCTGGTCGTGGGCGCCGTCGCCATGGGCGTGTCGCCCATCTTCGTGAGGCTCGCCGACGTCGGCCCGTTCACCAGCGCCTTCTGGCGGGTCGCGCTCGCGCTGCCGCTGCTCTACGCCTGGATGCGGCTCGCCGAAGGGCGGGAGGCGCTGGGCGCGCGGTTCTCGAAACCCGCGATTCTCGCCGGCCTCGCCTTCGCGGGCGACCTCTTCTTCTGGCATCTCGCGATCGTGCACACCAGCGTCGCCAACGCGACTTTCTTCGCTACCTGCGCGCCGATCTGGGTGGTGTTGTTCGGCTGGCTGCTGTTCCGGGAACGGGTGACGGCGAACGTGCTCGCCGGGCTGGCTCTCTGCCTCGCCGGAGGCGCGGCGCTGCTCGCCCGGAGCTTTCAGCTCGAGCCCGCCGGCGCCGTCGGCGACCTTTTCGGGATCGCGACCGGCGTCTTCTTCGGCCTCTACTTCCTCGCGGTGCAGGCCGCGCGGAAAAAAATCTCGGCCGCCCGGCTCACCTTCGAGGCGACAGTGGTGACGGCGGCGGTCCTGCTCGCGGTCGCGGCTTGCGCCGAGCGGTCGATGCTGCCCCGGACGCTTCGCGGCCTCGCCGCGCTCCTCGCCATGGCCTGGATCAGCCATACCGGCGGGCAGGGGCTCCTGTCGATCGCGCTCGGGCGGCTGCCGGCGGCCTTCTCCTCGCTCGTCATCTTCCTCGAGGCGATCGCGGCGGCGGGGTTCGCCTGGGCGATTCTCGGCGAGCCGGTCGGCGTGGCGCAGGGGCTCGGGGGACTCGCGATTCTGGCCGGAATCTACGTCGCCCGGCCGCGGTAGGGGTTGGAATCTCCCACTTGATGCGTGGCCCGATTGGTGCTCGCGTGACGACGTGCGGTCACTTCCATGGGTTCAGGACAGGAACCCGCGCCGTCTCGAAATCGCTCGTGTCCCGCGTGACGACGGTCAGTCCGTGCAGCGCCGCCGTTGCGCCGATCATCAGACCCGGCTGCGAAGAGGTGTGTCCGGCCCTGCGGCCGTCGTCGACCATGAGACGCCATTTGAAGATACGTCTTCGCTGACGGGCAAGCCCCTTTGATCGAACATCGGGCGCACCTTGTGCATCAACCAGTCGTTCAGTTCGCCCGGCTTCGTCGCGTCGGCCACAAGCTCGATGCCGAAACGAATTTCCGCCAGCGTGATCGCGCTGACGTAGAGCCGATCGAGCGATTGCGCGGCGACGAGGGAGACGACCTTCGGCTCGGATTTCGGGCGGCGCAATTCCAAGAGAACATTGGTATAGAGCAGCCATCCCTTCACAGCACGACATCGCGTACGGCCGACCGCTCGCGTTGCGGCTCGATGTCGATTTCGCGACAGGGCGACGACTGCATCGCCGCAACCAGCGCTTCGCCTGTCCGCTCACCCTGCAAGCGCCGGAACTCCTCGGCGGCGATCACGACCACTTCGTCCCGGCCGTGCACCTTGACGTGCTGCGGCCCTTCGCTGCGGACGCGGCGCACCAATTCGCTGAAGCGCGCCTTGGCGTCCTGAAGCCGCCACGTTCCGGGAGGACGCGCGGGCTTCGGGGAGATCGGCTTTTCCGTTCTGGTCATGCTGACTAGATTGTCACTGCGGCGCCGCCCCTCGACGGCGCCCTCCTCGTGTCGCCGCCGTCCAGGCGTTCGGGGGCCTCGCAATCCTCGCCTGCGCCGACGTGGCGCGGCTGCGGCAGGGGTTCGAAGCCGCGGAATGGCCCCTTTTGGCGGCGCCCGGCCCTGGCCGGCGTCTGCGTCGTGACCGCGGCTCTGTTTGCGAGGCTGCAAGGATGGGGCTCGAAGGCCTTGCTTCGCGAAGCGCGAGGATGGCGCAACGTTGGCCGATCTGTTACATGTAACAGCATGCGAAGGAAGCGATGACCGCGCCTGTCAGCCAAAGGGTCAAGAAGCGCCGGGACGCCTTGCGCGCGGCCGGGTTGCGGCCGGTGCAAATCTGGGTTCCCGACGCGCGCCGGCCCGGGTTCGCGGAAGAATGCCGCCGGCAGGCCTTCGTGGTCGCAGCGGCCGACGCCGCCGACCCCGATCTCGGCGGCTTTCTGGACGCCGCTCTCGCCGGCCTCGCCGACGAGGGCGAAAGGTGACGCGTGGCGATCTCGTCGTCGTGGCCATGCCGGGCGACTTCGGCAAGCCGCGCCCGGCGCTCGTGATCCAGTCCGACGCCTTCGCGATGACGGGAACTGTAACCGTGCTGCTCATGTCGGGAACGCTGGTGGACGCCCCCTTGATCCGTCCGACCGTTCAGCCGACGCCGCAAAACGGACTGATGAAGCCGTCGCAGGTCCAGATCGACAAGGCCATGTCCGTGAAACGGGACAGGATCGGGGCGCCGATCGGCCGTCTCGACGAGGACACGATGGTGGCGGCGACACGATCGCTGGCGTTGTTTCTGGGTATCGCCTGAGCCTCGAGGTCCCGGTCCCCGTTCCCCCCGCCCGCCGCTCATGCTAACGAGCGCGCCATGAGTGAACGCATCGATCGCCGATTTGAGCGGCTGGCCGCCGAGCGCCGGCCCGGCCTTGTCACCTTCGTCATGGCCGGAGACCCCGACGCCGAGACGAGCCTCGCCATCCTGAAGGCGCTGCCGGCCGCCGGCGCCGACCTCATCGAGCTCGGCATGCCGTTCACCGATCCGATGGCCGACGGCCCGGCGATCCAGGCGGCGGGCTTGAGGGCGCTCCGCGCCGGGCAGACGCTCAGGGCCACGCTGACGATGGTCGCGGCGTTCCGCAATGAGAACGCCGACACGCCGATCATCCTGATGGGCTACTTCAACCCGATCTACTCCTACGGGGTCGAGCCGTTCCTTCGCGACGCCGAGGCCGCCGGGGTCGACGGCCTGATCGTGGTCGACCTGCCGCCGGAGGAGGACGACGAGCTGTGCCTTCCGGCGATGCGGGCGGGCCTCGCCTTCATCCGGCTCGCGACGCCGACGACCGACGACGCCCGCCTGCCCGCCGTCCTCGCCAATACGTCGGGTTTTGTGTATTACGTCTCGATCACCGGCGTCACCGGCTCGGCCACGCCCGATCCGGCGGCGGTGGGCAAGGCCGTCGCCCGAATCAAGCGGCATACCGGCTTGCCGGTCGCCGTCGGGTTCGGGGTGAGGGACGCGGCGAGCGCCGCCGCGATCGGCTCGGCCGCCGACGGCGTCGTCGTCGGCTCCGCCCTGGTCGAAGCGGTGCGCGGCTCGCTCGCCGAGGGCAAGGCGACGCCTGCGACCGTCGTCTCGGTCGGAAATTTGGTGGAGACGCTCGCCCGCGCCTGCGCATCCGTCGGCGCGCGCCCCGTCGCCTGAGAAAAGCTCGACCATGAATTGGATTTCCAACGTCGTCCCGCCGAAGATCCGGTCGCTGCTGCGGCGCGACACGCCGGAAAATCTCTGGGTGAAGTGTCCCGAGAGCGGGCAGCTCGTCTTCCACAAGGACCTCGAAGCCAATCTGATGGTGGTTCCGGGCTCCGGCTACCACATGCCGATCGGGGCCAAGGCCCGGCTCGACGCGCTCCTGGACGACGGCGCCTACGAGGAGCTGCCGTCGCCGGAGGTTCCGGCGGACCCGCTGAAGTTTCGCGACGTCAAACGCTATGTCGACCGGATCAAGGAGAACCGCCTGAAGACGGGCGCCTATGACGCGGTGATCCTGGCCCGCGGCAAGCTCGAGGGCCACGGCGTCACCGTCGCCGTGCAGGACTTCACCTTCCAGGGCGGGAGCCTCGGCATGGCGGCGGGCGAGGCGATCATCGCGGGCATGACCGCGGCGGTCGAGCGCCGCACGCCGTTCGTGATCTTCACCGCCTCGGGCGGGGCGCGCATGCAGGAGGGGATGTTCGCGCTGATGCAGATGCCGCGCACGACCGTCGCCGTGCGCCGGCTCCGCGCCGCGCGGCTGCCCTATATCGTCGTGTTCACCAACCCCACGACCGGCGGCGTCACCGCCTCCTACGCCATGCTCGGCGACATCCATATCGCCGAGCCCGGCGCCGTGGTCGGCTTCGCCGGCGCGCGGGTGATCGAGCAGACGATCCGCGAGCGCCTGCCGGAAGGGTTCCAGCGCGCCGAGTACCTCAAGGCCCACGGCATGGTCGACATGGTCGTCCCCCGTCCGCAACAGCGGGCGACGCTCGCGCGCCTGTGCCGGCTGCTCACCCGCGAGCCGCGCCCGGAGGCGCCGGAGGCAAAGGCGGAGGCCGCCTGAGCCGGCCTGGCGGTTCGAAGCGAAGACGCGGCCCTGGCCGGACGGCGGGAGAGCGTGGGACAGCGGGCGTACGACGGCGACCGGGGAAGGCGCGGTGTCCGCCCGGAGCGGGCATCCAACCGATGGCTCACTTCGCCGGCTGCGGCGAACTCGCCTGCAACACCGGTGCTCCGCTCGACGCGTCACCTCGGAGGCAAAGATGCGTTATTGCCGCGGGCTCAGCGGACGGCTCAGATCGACCGCTTGAAATCCCACCAGCATGGCATGAGCCCCGCTCACGATGTTAGCAACCGCGCGTCACGCGTATCTTATACCAGTCCGCCTAATCATTGACGCATGCCCAACTTCGATGGCCGATGGATTGGATTCTTTCGGGATC
>CAIZGR010000122.1 GCA_903932535.1 uncultured Hyphomicrobiales bacterium
CCCGCGAGCGGGGAGAAGGGCTCGCCTTACACCCAGGTCGCGTGCAGGCAGCGTCCGACGCGTTTCAACTGGACGCGGCTCGCGACGCCGGTGTTGTCCAGGTTGAGGCTCTGCAGGCACAGCTTCTCGGTGAGCGAAACGTCGAAGCTCTCGAGCGGGTTTCCCGACAGATCGAGGTTCTCGACGCCCACGGCGCCATGAAGCACCTCGGCGCTGAACGAGCGCAACTTGTTGTTGGCGAGCGAGAGGTCCGTCAGCTTCGCGTTCTGTGCGAAGGCGCCGAGCGGCACGAGCTCGAGCTGGTTGCCCGAAAGATTGATTTTCGTCACCTGCTCGTACTCTTCGAACGCGTCGATAGCGATATCGCCGATGCTCTGGTTGGCGAGTTCGATCACTTCGCTTCGGATATTGTAGCCGAAATCCGTGAGCACGTCTTTCGTCAGCGTCAACCCCGACATCGCAACCCCTCTCTTCGGCGTTCGGTCGCCGACCTCGGCGCCGCGCCTCCGGTCAACGAGCAGACCACGAAACGCGGCCCGCGCCAACGCGACCGTACGTCGCGCGCAATCGGCGCGCCAGTGCGCTCGTCGCGTCCGCCTCTTGCGCCGCTGCGAACCAAGAGGGCGCTGCTCGGCCGCAACGCCGCTCGCGACAAAGTGAACGCCTTTCGCCGGCGCCGGCCCATG
This sequence comes from uncultured Hyphomicrobiales bacterium, assembly GCA_903932535.1. Taxonomy (GTDB): domain Bacteria; phylum Pseudomonadota; class Alphaproteobacteria; order Rhizobiales; family Beijerinckiaceae; genus Roseiarcus. Next base: position 687 of record CAIZGR010000122.1, read on the forward strand.
CGCCGTTGAGGCGGCCGCTCGAGAAGGCTATGCGCGGAAGGCGACCCCCCGAATCCCTCCGCGGCTTCCCCATGACATTTCCCGATGACCCGCCCGCGCACGAGGGCCTGCCCAATCCCCAGCGCCTGCTCGCGTTTCTGACGCTCGCCACGGCGGTCGCCATGTCCGTGCTCGACGCCACCATCGTCAACGTCGCGCTGCCGGCGATGACGCGCGACCTCGCCATCGCGCCGGCGGACGCGATCTGGATCGTCAACGCCTTCCTGCTCGCCGTCACCGTGTCGCTGCTGCCGCTGTCGGCGCTCGGCGACACGATCGGCTACCGCCGCGTCTATACGCCGGGCCTCGCGCTCTTCACATTTGCCTCGCTCATCTGCGCGCTCGCCCCGTCCCTGCAAATTCTCACGGTCGCGCGCGCGTTCCAGGGGCTCGGCGCCGCGGGGATCATGAGCGTCAACATCGCGCTCGTGCGCTTCATCTATCCTTCGTCGCGGCTCGGCCAGGGCGTCGGCAATGTCGCGGTGGTGGTGGCGGTCTCGTCGGCCGCAAGCCCGACGGTCGCGGCGGCGATCCTTTCGGTGGCGTCGTGGCGCTGGCTCTTCCTGGTCAACGTCCCGATCGGCCTCGTCACGCTTTTTCTCGCGGTGCGCACCTTGCCGATGACGCCGCGCTCGAAGCGGACGCTCGATCCCATGAGCATCGCGCTCAACGCGCTCGCCTTCGGCCTGCTCATCGCCGGCGTCGACGGCCTCGGCGTGAGCGGGAATGCAGCGGCCCCGATCGGCGAGTTGATCGCGGCGACGGCGTTCGGCGCCCTGTTCGTGCGCCGGCAACTCGGGCAGGCGACGCAGATGCTTCCGGTCGACCTGCTGAAGCGGCCGATCTTCGCGCTGTCGCTCTTGACCTCCATTTCCTCCTTCGCCGCGCAGAGCCTCGCGCTGGTGGCGCTGCCGTTCTACTTCGAGGATACGCTCGGACGTTC
>CAIZGR010000123.1 GCA_903932535.1 uncultured Hyphomicrobiales bacterium
ACGGCTCCGGCTACGGCTCCGGCTCCGGCTACGGCTCCGGCTACGGCTCCGGCTCCGGCGACGGCGACGGCGCCGGCTCCGGCTACGGCGACGGCTACGGCTACGGCTCCGGCGACGGCTGATTGCAGGCCAGAGGGCGCGCGCGTCGCGCCCTCTTACAAGCAACCAAGGAGCTTGGCCATGCGAGATTTCACATACAGGACGGACGAATGGACCATCGGCGACGACGTTCTGATCGCCGATGTCGAGATCACGCTCGAAGGCGACGGCGGCCGTCACCCCTTTACGGTCTACAACGTCGAGCATTTCGACGCGAACGGGAAGTCCAGCCGCATCGGCGCGCTCGTCAGCCATAACACCGCGCCCCTCTGGATCGCCGAGGCTATGCGCGCATGGGTCGCAGCCAATCAAGACAAGCTCCGCGAGCTTTACGCCGAAGGCCATTACGACGACGAGCAGGAAGCCGAAGACCTGCGCTGGGCGAAACAGCTTCTCACGACCCTGCCCAGCAAGGCGTCGCACCTGTGAGCGGCTTTCTTCGCTCCGCCTTCGCCAACCCTGGCGAGATTGTCGCTTTCATCGCCATCTGCGGTTTCCTCGCTGCTTGCGTGTTTCCGTGAGCGACCTTACCGCCTTCGACCGCGCCGAGATGATCCGGCGCGCTTTGCAGACGTGCCCCGATCCGCTGTCAGATTTCGACGCGGTTGTGAACCATCTGCATTTCTGCGGCCTGTCTTGGTCCGAAAACCGGGCCGAGATCGAACGCCAGCTTTCCATGCGCCCGAGCGCGGCCCCGCAGCCTCGCACGGACCTGGAGAAGGCCATCGGAGCCTATCGCGCAGCCCGCTCCCGTCATGACGACAAGGGCGCCGGCATAGCCGCCGAGCGCGCCAAGAAACTGCGCACGGACGCCCTGCTTCGTGAAGTCGAGAAAAGGAGATCAGCGTGAAACACCCCAAGCCCGATCTTGCCTCTCAGGAACGCGCCGACGCCATGCTGGACGTAGTGCGAGACGTGCGCATGAACGCCCGCCTCATGCGCGAATGGGGCCTGAAAGACGACGCCACGCGCGCGTTTCTCCGGGCGCGCTCCTATCTGAAAGACGTGCGCCGGCTGAGGGCCGGGACATGAACGCGCCCCTCGACATCGAAAAGCGTGCGTTTAACGCGCTTCGCGAGCGGATCGCCGCTGAATTCGGCCTCGGAACCGATGACGAGGCCGTAATCGACACGACCGAAGGCGAAACCGATCTGGTGTCGCTTCTTGCCCGGATGGTGCGCCAGTCGCGAGAAAGGGCCGCACAGGCCAAAGTCTGCGCCGAACAGATCGACGCCCTGTCCGAGCGCAAGCGCCGCCACACGGACGCCGCAGACAAGCTACGCGCCCTCGTGGCCGAAACCATGCTGGAGTGCGGGCTAAAGAAGCTTGCGCCGGGAGATTTCACGGCCTCGGCGTCCATCACGAAGCCCAAGGCCGAAGTCGTCAATGAAGACGATTTGCCTCCCGTTTACACGCGCACCGTTCGCAAGCCCGATCTGGACGCCATCAAAAGCGAGATCGCCCGGTGCCAAAGCGAGGGCGCGGCGGTCAATATCCCCGGCGTCGTCATCAGCAACGGGCGCCCCAGCCTCACGGTGCGAACATGAGCGCATTTACCGATGGCATGAACGCTGCGCTGGCGGCCCCTCTCATCCGAGATCACGTCAAGCAAAGGTCGCAAGCCGGGCGAACGCTTTCCTATGTGGAAGGCTGGGTGGCCATCGCCGAGGCAAACCGCATCTTCGGTTTCGACGGATGGACGCGCGAGACAGTAGAAATCCGCGTCGTCGCCGAACGCGAACGCAAGATCGGGCCGCAAGGCAAACAGCGCGACGGCTGGGGCGTCTCCTACGTCGCCAAGGTCCGCGTCGTCTGCCGGGGCGTAGTGCGCGAAGGCGTCGGCTCCGGGCATGGGATCGACGTTGACCTTGGCCTGGCCCACGAAAGCGCGATCAAAGAAGCCGAGACGGACGCCATGAAGCGCGCCCTCATGACGTTCGGTAACCCGTTCGGCCTTGCCCTGTACGACAAAGATCAGACGAACGTCGCCGACGCGGCGCCCGAGCCTTCCTCGGACGAACTCTACATGACCCACGCCCGCGCAAAGATCGCCGGTTTTAAAGACCGCGCCGCTCTTGCTTCCTGGTGGGGCGAAGAAAAGGAAAACCGCGAGAGGATGCTGACAGTCGATCAGCGGGCCGCCTTGATGAAAGAAACGACCGCGCGCCGGGATGAGCTGGCCGGCGACAATCGCGAGGCCTCGTGATGGAACGGCAGTATTTCACCCTATCGACGCCGGTTGCTCGCTCGAACTGCCTCCGCGCGCTCCACGACGCCCCGGAAGGGGCTCGCGTTCAGATCAGCGGGCCGAAGCGCAGCGGCGATCAAAACGCGAAAATGTGGGCAATGCTGACAGACGTTGCCCGGCAGTTGCAGCACGGCGGCCGGTTCTATGACGCCGACTCCTGGAAATACATTTTCTTGCAAGCGTTCGGTCGCGAGACGCGGTTTCTGCCGGCGCTCGACGGCAACGGCTTTGTCCCGATCCCGCAATCTTCGTCCGACCTGTCCGCGCGGGAGATGAGCGACTTTCTCGAATTCGTTGCAGCGGAGGGAACGCAGCGCGGCGTCGTGTTCAGCGATCCGCCGCCGAAGACATGGCGGCGCCAGGACGGCGAGGCCGCCTAAATGGCCAACCGCCAGTCCTTCCCGCGCGCGGTCAAGTTTGAGATCGCCAAGCGCGCCATGCGGCCAGATGGGCAACTGGCGTGCGAGCGTTGCGGGGCGGTTGGCGGGAAATTGGAATTGCACCATTTGCGGATGGACGCGCTTACGTCGGACGAACGCAAAAAGTCGGTCAAACTTACGGCCGCAGATGGGGCGCTCTGGTGCGTGCCGTGCCACCATGGCGAGACGGCTGTGCAGCGGAAAGAACTGGCGCGAGCCGACGCGGCGATGGAGCGTCATCTTGGTTTCAGTAAGCCATCGTCCAAACTCCCCGCCGCTTCGCCTAAGCGCCGCGCCACGACGCCGGTCGAAAAGGCGCTCCCACGCCGGCCCCTGTTTGTAGAGGATACGCAGAGATGAAAACCGAAGCTGAGATCAGGGCGGAGATTGAGCGATTAAATGCGATTGAAGCCACAATGCCGATGTCAGCAATGCTGCGCGGTGTAACAACCGTTTCTGGTCGTATATTGTCCCTCGAATGGGTCTTAAACTCATCCACTCCCGCCCCGGTCGCGAGCGAGGAAGAGATAGTGGAGGAGATGTTAGTAGCTCACAGGCGCAGAATTGATAGCTATGCGTCCGAGCGCGAAGCGATCCGCGCCGCCTTCGCAGTCGCCAAACGCCATCTGGGGAGGGAGTAATGGCTGACGAACTAGACATAGACGCGCTAAAAGAATGGGCGAAAGATCAGCGCCGCTTTCTCAATGCTGTGATTGAGCACGATAAGTTAGACAAACTCATTGCCGCGTATCGCGAACGCGAGGGGCTTAAGCTTGCGCGGGACGAAATGCAGCGTCAGCGTGCGGAGTTGTACGACAAGCTGAACGGGACGCCGTGCGCCGAGATTCGGTGGCAGCAGGAGCGCGATGCCCTCATCGCCAAGCTCCAGGAAGCGGAACGGGAGCGGGATGAGTTCGCTGGCATGGCTGTTCGCCTGCGAACCGAACGCGATTTGTTGCGGCAGGAAGCATCCGACGCAAGACGGTTAGCTGACGGCTATAAGGCTGAGTTTGCACAACTAAAGCGTGACCTAGAAGCGGCAAAGCGCAGTCGAGAGGGTCAGCTCCAAAATACAATCGCGAGCACGAAAGAACGCGACGAAGCCCGCGCCGAATCCGCCTCCCTCCGCTCTCGCATTGATGTGCTGGCGAGCGCGTTGAGGCCGTTTGCGCGCATGGGCGAACTGATCGAAGGTTACGCAAACACAAAGGCGTCGCCGGTAAACCTAACCGAATACGGCGAACATTTCCGCCGCGCCCGCGCCGCCCTTTCGGAGGATAAGCCATGAGCATCAGTCAGGAACGGATTGAGAAGGCTGGCCTCGCAGTCGCGGAATGTGAATGCAGCCTACTACAATTTGGATCGGAATGCGCGGAGAACAAAGACGGCTGCGTATGCCGTTACCAAGCCAGACGCGCCCTTGAGGCCGATGCCGCCGCCCTTACGGCGGCGCGGGTGGAGGAGTTGGAGGGCATAGCCAAAATAATCGACGCTCGCGCTCAACACTACGCCAGCATAGCAAACAAGCACGAAGGCAGCGCACTCGGCGCGTTGGCTACGCACAAATGCGGGGCTTTGGCGTCAATTTCCGCCCGCATCTCCGACCGTCTCCGCTCTCTGGAAGGGGGGGAGGGGGAATGAGCATTACCGCACGAGTCCGCATCGAAGATAAAGCTCTTGAACAGGCTTCCATGACGTTGACGCTGACCATGACAGTTGAGGAGTGGCGGTCGCTGATGCGTCAGATGCCTAACTCATCGTGGCCTTCGTGGAAGGTTGGGGTGATCATCGCCGAGGCAATTGGGAAAGTTGCGCGCAGCGTTGATCAAATCTACACCGAAACGGATATCAAACCATGATCTCCCGCCCCGCCTCCGTAACGCAGGCAGAGACGCGATGCAGCCGCCCGTAAGCATGGACGACGCCGCCGTGGCGCTCGGCGTCTCGCGCCGATGGCTGCAAGGCTTTCTCAAGGGCCTGCCGCCCTGCCACTTGCAGGCGGGCCACAAAAAGCTGTTCGATGAGGCGGCGCTCGCGACGATCCGCGAGGCTATGCGACGGGAGGCTCAGAAATGCCATACACGCTTGCCCCCCCAAAGCCGGGGCGGTCGCCGTTCTACCGCATACGGGGAACGGAATTCGGGCGCTACATTAACCGAAGCACTAAGACTGGCGACAAGCGGACGGCGCAAAAGCTCCTCCTCGCCGAGCGAGACGAAGCCAAACGTCTTGCCCTTTCCGGGCCGGTAAAAGAGATTCCGACGTTCGCGAGCGCTGCCCTATCCTACATGCAAGGCGATGGCGAGAAACGCTATCTCGCGCCGTTGCTAAAGCACTTTGGGGAGAAGCCGCTGGATGAGATCGGCCAAGCCGACATCGACGGCGCGGCGGTCGCGCTTTACCCCGATGCGTCGGCGGCGACGCGCAATCGAGAGGTCTACACGCCCATCAGTTCGGTCCTAAAGCGCGCCGGGATTGAGAAGCGGTTTCGCCGCCCTCGCGGATCGCGCTCAACGCCGCGCCTGCATTGGCTTGATGAAGGCCCCGCCTTTCGGTTGATGGACGGCGCAAAGGCCGTAAACGAGAAGTTCGGGGCGCTCGTTACCACCCTGCTCTATTGCGGCTGTCGCCTGTCGGACGCCCTGTCGCTGAATTGGGAGGACGTGGACCTCAAAAATTCTACCGCCTTCGTCCGCAAAACAAAGAACGGCGATCCTGTCCCGTTGAACCTCCCGCCTATCGTGGTGGCGGCCCTCGCCAACCTGCCTAGGACGCCCATCAGACGCGGGCGGGGCGGCGGGGTGTTCGGATCGCGCTCGAAGAACGGACGGCTCTACGTGTGGCTGGAGGAGGCGCAGAAGCAAGCTGGCGTCACCATCCCGGACGGGATAGCCTTTCACATCTTCCGACACACGCACGCGACTTGGAGACGGCGCAAGACCGGCGCGGACACCACGGCGCTGGTGGGGACCGGACTTTGGAAATCGAGGCAGGCCGCCGCCGTCTATGAGCACCTGGACCCTTCCGAGGAAGCTCGGAAGTCCAATCTTCTGCCGACGCCAAAGCGTGCGAAACCCGTGCGAAATTCAAAAAGGCTATAAATATCAGATGATGTATCACCCTTCACACGGGTGGGGTCATAGGTTCGATCCCTATATCGCCCACCATCTAGGCCCCTGTAATCATTCCTTTGTCGTCTTACCGATGACGGGTCCGATTCGGCATATTTCGGCGAACGATAGCGGAACACGGCGCGCTTGGGCGTGCGAAATCCGTGCGCCCGGTTCTCCCTTCACCCCCTATCTGAGTAAGGGTGAGGGGAGATGAGCGCTTGGCGATCTGAGCGCATTAGGCAACTCCGCACGCGCCAACCGTTGCCCGAGCTTTTACGGAAAGCCCGCAAAGCTCGCGAGCGAGCAAAACTGTGGACGCAGGAGGAGCTTGATTACGCCGAAAGGGTCGGGCGCGACTTGTGCGCGTCGTTGAATTTTGACCCATCCCCCTCCTCTGAGGGGATGAAGGGAGCTGGAAAAGGAGAGTGAGAATGGCGCTTTGTAGCCGCCTTGAATGCCAGGAAGTCGGGTGTTGTTGCGGAGCGTGTCAATGGGAGCGCGGCGCAGCGCCCGGCCATGCCTTGCCTATGCCAATGACCACCGTCAGGGGCTGCATCTGCCCCGGCGACGCGACGCCCTACTGCCAGAATCCGATGTGTCCGAGGAAGCACCCAAACCCGGACCCGCGCATTGCCGCCAGCGATGCGATCCGCAGGCCGAAGCCATAACAGGAGCAATGAGAATGGTAGAGATCAGCGAGGATATTGTGAGGAAAGCGGCGAGGGCCGCGTACAACCTCCAATTCGGGGCGGCGCCATGGGAAATTGAGGAGCCGGTACGCCAAGACCTTGAGTGCTATCTTATGCGCGCCGCTCTCTCCGCAGTTGCCGAGGATTTGGTACGGGGAGAGAGGGAAGCTTGCGCGAAGATCGCGGAGTGCAAGTTTCCGCGTGGAAGCGCGCCTACCTACGCTAGCGAAAACGCCGACGTGTACATTGCGCAAGAAGCGGCGGCTAAGTTTATCGCCGCCGCCATCCGCGCTCGGTCTACCAAGGACATGGGGGAAAAATCGGAAGATGAAGGCGATATTCGCGTTGGCGAACTTCCCGAGCCGGGTCAGTCTTGGTGGGAGCGCGAACAGGCGGCCAAGAAACCTACTTCCTCCGACAAGCAATAACCACCCTATGCTCCGCATCCGGCGCAAAGGCTTCATTTGCAGCCGCGCCGGCTTGGCCATCCGCAAGACAGCCTATCGGCGTCACCCCCTGCCCGACGACGGCGCGCACCACGGCTTCCCGCTCGCAGTCTGCCGCCGTGATGGAACAGAGGAAGGCCCAGGCGGTCAACATCAGTCCCGCCGCCCCAATAGCCGCGTCACCGTGTCGAAGCCGCCCTGTATCTGCGCTTGAATTCTCGCGTCCCTGTCCCGCATTTCGTCGCGGAGATCGCGAACGTCCTGCTGCGACGGGAGGCCGGCGACGATGACGCGCGTTGCCGCGTCCGAGGCTTTCAGTGCTGCAATGTCGATGTGATGCTCTTTCAGCCTTTCGCCGTGCGCGATCTGCGTCTGTTCCACGACGGTGACTTTTTTGGACCCATGCCAGACAAACCCCAGCGCGGCGAGGCACGCCGACACCGGGCCGTAGCTCGCGACCGCGCTGACGATAGCCGAGATCAAAGACGGGGTTGCAGGCGGGTCCATTTCAAGCTTTCCGGCGCGCGAGCGCGCGGCCAACGATGGTGACGGCGGAATGGCCGAAATACGCGGCCACGATGATCTGTTCGAGCGACAGCAGGTCGGGCGACAAAACGTCGGTTGCGCCCAAGTGCGCCATGCGGTCCCAAAGGATCACCTTGGCGTTGTAAATCACAAACGGGAACGCAAAGCCCCACCGCACGAACGGCCCCCAGCGGCCTTCCTCCGCTACGAGGGTCGATTGTTCTACGGCTTCCCGTTGCGCGTCGATCTGCGCTTTTTGCACCGCGAGGCCGGCGGCGATCTTGTCGGCGCTGTTGTCGGCGGAAAGCTTCGCCTTGAAAGCTTCCACGGCTGCCGTGGCGAACGGGCCGCCCAGGAGCGAGCCGAGAAACGCGAGGATGGACGCCAGCACGGCTTATTGCCCCATTGCGGCAAGCGATGCGGCATAGGCTGCAATCGCGTGCGCGGAGAGCGGATCGAAATTCAGCGGGCCCAGCCACCGCAACTTGCCGCCGTTGCGATACCAGGGCGGAAAAGGGAGGCCGGGCACCACGTCGCCAAGCCGCCGATACATCGCGATTTCCTGCGCCTTCCGAAGGCGGAGCAGCGGGTTGAGGAAGCCGACGCGGGGAGCGCCGAAAGTCACCACGCGAAAGGGAACGGTCGGACGCCAGTAAGCGTGAAGCGAGCCCAGCGCGAGCGCGAGCGCCCCGCCGAGAGAATGGCCGGTGAACGTCACGGGCCTGTCAGCCGGGAGCGGCCGGCGCATTTCATCCCATGCGGCGGCTGCGCCCTTTCCGAAGCCGGAGTGGCAAAGCCCGATACCTCTGACGAACGCTGGCCAGAAGTCGAGATCGCGTAACCAATCCAGCGCCTCTTGCGGATGCGTGCCCGGAAGCGCCACGATGGTTTCGTCCGGGCGCACGTCCACGCGATAATGTACGTCGAGCAGCACCGTAGCCGTCCACGGCGACTCGTAGACGCTGGCGGCTATGCCGGCGAGTTGGGAGTGACGAAGCATTAGTGCTTCCCGAGCGTCCGCATCCGCGACCAAACCACGAGGGCGGCGACGGCGGCCGGCAGCAGCGTGGCGATGTACTGCTGAACGGTGGGCGTCATCACGTTTTTCACGCCGTCCGCGATGGTTTTGAATTCGGGTTGGCCGGTGATCTGGGAAAGCCCGTCGAGGCCGGATACGACATAGCTGACGATGGTCGCCCAGATGGCGGTGAAGATCGTCAGTGAACCTTTCCAAGCGGCGGCAAGCCGCTGCGCGACGGAACCAGTGGCGCGGTAATAGGCGACGACGTTGTAAATGACGAGCGCGAGGGTCGCGAACAGCAGCAGAGAAGGAAAGAAAGACATGGGAGCCTCACGAAGTATGGGTTGCGGGGGGCTTGGCCGTGTTCAGCGGCGTGACTTTGGGGAGAGGGGCTTGCTTCGATGCGACGAACGCCGCGCCGGCCAGCAACGCCACCACAGCGAGCGCCGCCAGCGGCTCCCAGCCAAATGAGGGGAGATGTTGCCCGACCGTGGCGATAACGACGCCCCCGGCTCCCGCTGCCCCGGCAATGATGCTGCTGGATTTGGACGGGGCCGGAGCGGGGCCGGCAGAAGGTTTGTCATATTGCGTGAGGTTCAACCGCTCGATGGTCGCGATGATCGTCTCGGCGTAATCGGGCGCCGTCGCATAGTGCGGGCCTGCGGCTTCGATGAAGGCCTGCGGCGTCGTGGCCTTCCATGCCGCCGAATAGGCTTTGACCGTCGCGAGGATGCGCGCATGTTCGGAATAAGCGAGCGCCAGCGTGGCGAAGTTGGCGAACCACGCCTTGACCTTCACGCGCTGGCCGTTGACGACTTCCTGCGTCCAGACATAAGTGCCATCGCCGGCCTCAATCTGGGCCTTCGTCGCTTTGATGCCGAACCCGTTGTTGACGCCGGCAAGCTTTGTCCAGCCCGCGCTTTCGATGTCGGCCTGCGCGAGCGTGACGGAAGGCCAGACATAGACGCCGGTCTTTTGCTTCCACAAATCGGCGGCCTCTTGCGCGGCCTGCACATGTTCAGAAGTCGGAAAGGTCATGGCTTCCTCGTTACGATGTGGGCCAAGTGATCGCGTCGATTTGCGAAGTCAGCGTGATGGTGGCGCTCTTGACCTGAGCAATTGTCGTGGTGCGGAGCGAAAAGGCGCTTTCGACGCGGTTGAACACGGCCGTGGCGAGCGCGACCAATTGCGCCCCGGTCAACGAAGTCGAGACTTCGTTATTGTCCGTCCAGACGCGCGTCCCGGAGGGGTTTAACGTTCCCCATAGGGCGAGGCTGTTGAGAGCGTTTTGCGTCGCCGGAGCCGCGTCCACGAGGATCATCAGCGGCGAGCCGCCGGGGTTGACGTTCACCTGCACCGCAACGCCGAGCGATTTTTCATAAGCCGCCTCGACGTAGGGTATGAGAACTTGCGGAGGCTGCGCTTCGGGCAGTGAGGAAATGCTCGCCAATTGCGCCGCGCTCGGCGCTTCGCCCAGCGTTGCCGCATCCCAAAAACCGATGGTGACGTTGCCGGCGCCATCGTCCAGCAACCGGACAGGCCCGGTTTTGGGGTCAAAAAGTTGGTCGAAAGTGTAGGCGGGGAACTGAAGGGCTATCCAATGTATCAGTTTCATAGCGCGCCTACTTGAGCTTGATTATCTGTAGATTGTTTGTGCTTCCACTAGTATACGCGCTGTTAAAAAGACCTGAAGGATTGAAAAGGTAAACACCTACGTTTATAGTATCAGTTGCGGCGCAATCTATAATAGCGCCAATCTGCCTTTGAAAGTTATAACTAGTTCCAACGGCGGCGAGGTCTTCTGCCTGAGAAACCGCCGAACCGTTATGATATATTCCAGACGCAAGCGCGCCTGTCGTGGTCCCGGAATAAGTAGCGTTTATGTTTATATTTGACGATACTAAATACAGCCCAGCCGTGTTCAGCGTCATTACGCTGCCGCTCCACGAACCCCACGTAGGGTTTGCGCTGGTAAAGTTCAGATTGGTCGTGGTGGTGGGCGAAAAGAACTGCGAGCCGGAGAAGGTGGCGTTGAATTCGGACCCGGCCGGCAGGTAACTCCCGGAGCTGCTAAGCTGCGAGAAGATCACGAAATCGGTTGGATTGACCGCCGCCGAGCCGTTTGTGATCTGGTGGCCGCCCATGTTAAGGGCGGCGCTCATATTGCCGCGCCCGTAGCGATCCACGGAATTTGTCAATTCCGTTCCGATGTCGCCGATGAGCGTGTTGTATGCGCTGGAGGAAATCGTCGTCTGTGTGACAGCCGACGTTCCGCCCGGTTGGGTATATGCGCCGTTCGAGCCTCTAGGCACGGGGAAGCCTCATGGTGAAAGATCGGAAGGAAATCGACTTGCCGCCGACCGAGTATCGAGCGGACATCCCGAACAAGCGTGAACCGGTGTTCAACGCCGGAGGGCTGGAATGGCTGCTCGCCGCCATCGTTCTTCCCGCCGTCATTGGGATGGCCTTGAAATATTTTGGCCTGCGGTGATCGCTCCGGCCCCGGCCGTGCCGGCGCGCAGCGCGTTCGCCAGCGTGTTGCGGTACTGGATGGAAGCGACTTTCGGCGCGACGGCGCCCGCGACATCGGCGCTTGGCCCGCGCATCAGCAGCATTTGCGCAAGATAGCGCCGCGTCTCGGGCGTCGAGCCGGAAAAGAAGTTCCCCGCGTGGCGCATCATGTCGAGCGCGACGCCGTGGAAATTCCCGCGCAAACCCTCCAGGATCACGCCGGGGTCTATGCCCTGCTGGTGGCCTTCGGCGAGATTGTCGAAAGTCTGAGAGCCGGTGCGCGCGCGCCGGTAAGTCTCGTTCATCGCGTTGGAGCGGTCCAAGGCTTGCGCGAGCTGGTCGCGGGCGCCCGGCTGGAGCGGACCCTGATACTGCGACATATTCGCAAGTTCGGCGCGCGTCCCTTCGTTGGCGAGCGGGAGCGCCTTGTTCGCCATCGGATTGCCGTTGCTGGCCTGCTCTAGCAGCGGATCGGCGTAGCCGGTGCGATACGCGGCCTGCGCATCCGGCGCGAGGCCGTTGTAGGCGGGGATTGTATCTTCGGGCCTGCCCGAGCGCGCCGCCGCCTTGCCCGTGCCGATGGCCTCTATAGCGCGGGACTGGCCGGCGAACGTGTCGCGCGCGAGCTGATACATCGGGCTCGCATCGATCATCGCATTATCGAGCGCCTGCTTGATCGGCATAAGCGCGCGCTGAACAGTCGGCGTTCCGCTTTCGATCATGTTGTCGATTTCGCGCTTTGCCCCGAGCACATCGTTGAAATTCGAAAGCTGCGAGTTCCCGTCCGTGAGGAAGCTCTTGGCTCGGCGAACGGCGGCTTCCACGGAATTGTCGGCGATGCTGGAATTCGGGCTGGCGAACCTCGTCACGCCCGGCGTGAGCACGCTATCGGCGGCGGAGATGGCGGGCGTCACGTTGACCGCCCCCGCGCCCGGATCGCTGCGGGCGAGCCCATAATTGATGTCGGCTTGCGCCCCGCGCTGCTTCGTAAGCGCGTCCGCGAGCTGGTTCGCCGTCGAGTTGACGCCGAGCCCCTGAGAAAGCTGCGCGGCCACGTCGCGGCCTTGCGCGGCCTGCCGGCTGTCGAGAAAGGTCGCTGCCTGCGTCGCGCCTTCTCCTGGCGAGCGCACCACGTTGGACAGGGCGTCGCCGCCGGGCTTGCCGAGCGCGTCGGCGAGAGTGAAATTCGGCTGACCGGCTGCCGTGCCGTTATCGATCGCCATCTGCAGGTCGGGCACGCTCTTGCCGGAATTTACAATGGCGCGCGCGAGCGTCGATTGAGCGGCTTCCTCCGGCCAGAAACGCGCGGAGATTTGAGCGGCTGGCAAAGCGAACGCGCCTTTGGCGATAGCTGCTCCCGTAGGGATCGCCGCGCCCAGCAAGCCGCCCGCCGCCGCGCCCTCGCCGGCTCCGGTCAGGCGATTGTCACCCTCGCCGGAAAGAAAGCCGGAAGTCGCGCCCATGCCCGCGCCGTCAACGGCGGTGCCGAGGATGCGGCCCGCGAGCCCCGCCCCGTCACGCACTGCGGTGACGCCGGCTTTCGACAAGCCCGCGCCCGTCATCATGCCGCCGGCGAGGTCCGCGCCCGTGTTCAGGATCGGATGCGCGGCGTTGCCCTGCTGGAGTGCCAAATCCTCTTTGGCCTTGGCGTAGTTGTAGCCCTCGGAAGGGCTCAACGTCCGATGCGAGATCATCTCGGCGGGCGTTTCCAGCCCGGCCATGAGCGTGGGAAGACCGCCGAACATGACGCCGTTGACGTAGCTCGCGGTCGGGCCATAGCTTTGATCGGCAGGGGTGCCTTTTAGCTTGCCTAGAACGTCGGCGGCTTCCTGCTGGTATTTGTCAGGGGGAGGGGTCGCCGGCGCGGCGAAGGCCGCCCACGGATCGGGAGCGCCCTGCGCGGCGCTCGCCGTGGGGTCCACATAGGCCGCCCACGGATCGCTCATGGCGCAACCCCGATCCGGCCCGAACCATCAGGGATAACAAAGCGCGTGCCCGAGGGCAGATTTTTCACGTCCGCCGGCGTCTTGACCGTGGCGACAGGCGCGGGACCCGGGGCGCCGGGCTGCGCCACCGCCGCGCCACCGCCTCCGAACCGCTTGAGGATCGCTTGCCCTTCCTCGCCAATCACGGGATAGGTGGAATTTGCGCCGAAGGCCGTCTGCCATTGGCGTTGCAATTCCGTGGTTTTGCCCTGCAAGAGCGTGGCGACTTTCGCGAACACCGCTTGCTGCTCGGCGGGCGTCATGTTCGGCGTGAGGTTCGACACGAGCGCGTGAACTTCCGCCTCTGCTGGCGAGCCACCCTTGTAGAGCTTGCCCAATTCTTCGGCGAGCGCCTGCTTGTTTATTTCGTAGGCCTTGAGCGTCGGATTGCCGACTGTCGCATCCTTGCCCTCGTTGCGCAGCCAATTGATGGCCGGGAAGTTTCCGTTTCCAAGGTTGTTCGCCGAGTCCGCTAGGGCCGCAAGATGGTGCAGCCCCGTGTTGGCTGCAATCATCTGGCCGCCTGCCGAAGACGTCGAAGTTTTGTCGCCGAAGGATTTGACGAGATCGACGCGCGCTTGAGCAAGCCGCGTGTCGAAATTCGGCGCAGCGCGCATCACGGCGTTCGTCACGGCCACGTCGATTGGCTTCGTTCCTGCGGAGCCCGTATCGGGCAAAACCTCGCGGCCCTCCACCACGGCGCGCGCGCGGCGCGCCACGTCCGCATAAGAACCGCCAGCCGCTTCCATGCTTTTCAGCCATGCGTCGCCTTGCGGCGTGAGGCCGTTCGCAGCAGCGAGGTTGACCGAGCCGGAAATCGTCTGCGGCGCGGGGTTCGGAGCGCCCGGCGCAGGAACGGGCGCGGGTCCGGGCGAGGCGGGGGGCGGAACGCGCGCCGCCGCCGCTGCATCCGATCCAATGCCGCCGGCGCCAGCGGGCGCGGCCGGGGCTGGCGGCACGACGCCGGGCGCGGGAGCCGGAGCGGGGCCGGGGCCGGGCGGCAGAGGCGGCAATGCGCCGCCGGTCAACGGCGAGCCGCCGCTGCCGCTTGCGGGCGTCGTCGTCATCGTCTTTGGGCTAATCCAGCCATATTGCTCGACGCCGGTAATGGGGTCTTTCCCGATGACGCCGAACGTGGGCGGCGTCGGCATTTGTGCCGAGAGAAGCGTCTGCGCGATCTGCTGCTGACCGGGCGTAGCCCAAGGGTTGGACAGCACGTTGATGAGCGCGGTCGGATCGGGGCGGCCGATACCGGGTAGGCCGCCAGCGGGAGAGGGGGGACCGCCCGCGCCGCCGGCGCCCGCGCCGGGGTTGGTCGCACCGCCCGGCCCGTTCTCCACCAGCGCCATCGCGCTTTCGACTTTCGCCCGCGTGGCGGGGTCGCTCATGTCGATCTTGTCGTTCAGGCCGACACCGAGCGCGCGCGCGATAGCGCCGCCATAGCTTCCCGGATTGTTGCCCTGTTCGGACCCCGGAGCCCACGTCGAGGCGATGGCCAACGGCGTGTTGATGCCCTTGCGCGCGTAGCCTTGCAAGTTGGCGTCCATCGCCGCCACGCCGTGTTCGGGCGTGTCGAAAATGGCGAAGCGGCCGTCCGTGCCTTTGTAGCCGGGTAGGTTAGAGGTCCAGCCGTTGGCTTCCAGATTTCCGGGGTTGTTATTGCGCATCCCGCGCGAGGAACCGTTGACGCCGCCAAGCGCGGCTGCCAGCGCAGGGGCGCCGCCGCCTGCCGCCGGAGTTCCGCCCCCGCCGCCGCCCAAGGCCGCCACCATCGCCGCGCGGCGCGGATCAACGCCCGTGTCCTGTATCTGATCTTGCAGCGCGTCGGAGGCGCGCAACGTCGCCGTGGAGGCTCCCGGCGTCGAGGGAATGTCAAGATTGCCGGGGTCAGCCCCAATTGCCGAGCCGAACGCCGCCGTGGCGTCCGCTTGTCCAAGCCGCTGCTGGCGAGCCGCGTCGCCCATCTGCCAACCGCCCATGAGCGCTTTGGCGAGGTTCGCCGCGCCCTGCCAGGGGGAACGGATCGGCGCCGTCGAGGAGCCTTCGTTCATCAACTGCTGCGCGAGCGCCTGTTGATACGCGACCTGCTGCGGCGTCTGGATGAACGTGTTCGGCGTCGTGGGGTCCGAGCCGGGAAGGGTGAAATCGAGCAAGGCCATCGGCTACAGCCCGAACAGGGAGCCAAAGCTCCCGGCCTTGCCGGCGGCCCCGAGCAGGCCGCCGCCGAGCGTGCCGCCAAGCCCGAACAAGCCGCCCATGGTCGCGTTGTTTTGCGAAAGCTGATCCTGGTAATTCTGCTCCACGAGCCCGGATACGTTCGTCCCCGCCACGCTGGTTTGCGGCGTGCTGATCTGCCCGACGCCCGGCTGCGAAACCTGCGAACCGCTTTGCAGCGCCGAAAGGGCGTTCAAAGGTTCGTTGTAGGCGGCCATCGCGTTCGTATTGTACGAATTGTTCATGGCCGTGAGATCGTTCGCCGCCTGCCCCTGATCGGCGACGAACATCTGATCGTAAGCCTGATTTCGCGAATTGTTGAAGTCGGTCATCCCGTTGGAATAGCCCTCGGAGCCCGGCGCAAGGCCCTGATCGTAAAGCTGCTGCTGGGTCTGACCCTGGTAGCGGTTCCACAGCGGGTCTAGCGTCGCTTGGTTCGCTTGGTTCAACTGCGCGTCGAGCGCGCCGGGCGACAGGTTCAAATTTTGAAGTTGGGGCAAACCCGCGCTGATCGTCGAACCGACAGTATTTTGCAGCGCGCCTTCAATCGACGAATTGCCCGTGGCGTTCGAAATATTCGAGCCGACAAGCGCCTGCATCTGCGGCGAAAGCGAGAGGTCCGCAGTCGTCTGCGGCGAGCCATCCGGGTTCGTCCCCGTCTGGGAATACATCAACGAACCGTAGGGCGTAATCTGATTTACGTCGTTAAGGTTCTGTTGATACTGCGCCGTTTGTTGGTTGGACGTCGTTTGGGCGGCTGCGGTGGCGTAGGGGTCTGGCGCTTGGGGGCTGTTCATTCGACCTTCTCACGAACCTCTGTTCGGATTTCAGAAGGCTGAACATGAGGCCGTCCCCTTGGGGAAAGCGGCTTCTCAATCTGCCCTCGAAAACGAACCCGAGTTTGAGGAGGCGGTCGATGGCCCCGTAATTCTCAACGTGGGTCACGCAGGTGACGCGCTTCACGCGGAGACGATGAAAGACATACCGCGCGATGTCGCGAATGCAAGCGATTTGCAGCGATCCGAGCGCTACAACCGACATATCCACATTTTGCCGGTCGAAGTTATTGAACACGAAGACCGCGATCAGCTTTTCGCCCTCGGTCACGGTCAGGCCGACAAACGGGAGAGCCACGGTCACGCCGAGCGCGTGTTGCATGGCGCGGCCGGCGCGCTCATCGTTTTGAGCGACGGCTTGCCTCATCCGATGCCTATTGACCCCGCCTCGAACAGAACATCAAACGATGCGATGCGAACGTCCGGCGTAATCGATCCGAGCGCCGTCGTGAGCTGGTAGCAAACGGAAATCGCGGTCCCCAACCCCTGCGCGTCAACCCAAACCGTCTGTGGCGCCAGCGCGCCGCTCCAGACCGCCTGATCCCAGATCGCCACGTCCCAGAGCGCGCCCGAAAACGAATTTCCCGGCCCCGGAGACTGCGGCAACGTCAGGTTATAATCGACCAGGATCGAAGTTTGCGCGTTGACCGGGTTCGTTGTCTGAATATAGGGTTTCACGGCGCGAATTTGTTTTAGCACCGCTGGAGCGTCCAGCTCCATAAATCCCAACGCGATGTTGGTCGTGTAATTGGTCGAGCCCTGATCTTGGCCGCCCGTTTCCGCCTGCCAGACGTTTCCGTTACTGTCCCCGTAAAACAGGCTGTCGTGAAAAACGGCGAAGCAATTCGCATCCCAACCGAGATAGCGCGCCCACGCCCCGGTGCGCGTGTTGGCGACATATTGCGTGTAATCGTTCGTTGTCAGCTTGGGCAGATTGACGATAGCCATTGTCCGCAGAGGCCACGGGACGATCTGCCAACCGCTCTTGCCTGCCCTCGCAATTACAGCGTCCCGCCACGCCGGTTGTATGGGCTTCGTGACGGCGACGTTTTCGAGAGCGACCTGATCCAGCTTCATGACCTGAGACATGGCCACGATGCCGTCTTCGGTCATGATCAGGAGATCGCCGCCCGCTTTCATCAGGCAGTTGGGGCCGACGGGTCGAGCGACCTTGTATTGCCCGATCAGGTTCCAGTTTGTCGCGCCAGGATAACCCCCCGCGTACATTAGGACTTCGCCCTCGCTCGAAATGAAAGCGTTGGCGAGGAAAGCCCCCGAGGTCGCGTCAAGCGCCCAAGTGCCTCCGGCGATGACGTAGCCGCCCTCTTTGAAAAACGCCTGCAAGGGAAACGCCGTCGCCGCGCCGCCGATGGCCGCGAGGCCCAGATAATAAACCGTCGCCGTCTGGCCATCGACCAGATACAGCCGGCCTTCGTAGCTCCAGGCATACGTAAAGCCGCTGCCGCTATACCCGGTGATCGGCGCGTTCACGTAGAACGTCAGCGCCTCGGCGCCCGTCGCCGTCGCCACGACGCTCAACGTGATCTGCGTGCTGGAGACGATGGCCGCAATCGTGGTTCCGGCCGGAACGCCGGTCCCGGTTACCGCCATGCCCACGACAAGATTGGAAGTCGAGGAAATGCTCGTGACCGACGCAGAGGCGTTGGTCAGCGTGCCTGTCAGGTTGTAGGTTCGGTCCCAGCCCGTCCCGTCGAAAATATGCGGGGAGCCCGATCCAGGCAGGCAAAAGAGGTAGGTTCCTGCTAGCCCCTGAAACTGCGTGAACTGCACCGAGCTGCTTGTGGGGGGCAGCCCCGTGACAACGGGAGCGCCGACGTTTCCGCCGCTGCTCACGTCATAAATGTTGCCGTTGGAAACGGCGAACAGGCTCGACACGACGCCGTTCGTCCACGGCATGAGCGTAGAAACCGTGCTCGGCATTCCTTTCGCCCAAGACTGCGAGCCGCCGCGCACGCGCACATAATCGAATTCCGGGAACGCATTGTCGAGAAAGACGGCCGTCTTCGGCGGGGGCGTCGCTTGGTTGTCGCCGACGTACCATCCCGCTGTCGGAGCCGGCAGCGTTGCCGTGCGCGAGACTTGCGACCGCTTGCCCTTGGACCGCAGCGGCTGCATCAAACGAAGCCCAGATCGTTCCCGTCTTCGCCGTTGCCGTCGAAAATCGGGAATTGGCCGGGCCACGTCGAATAGGAACTGAGCCGGCGCGCGGACATGGCGACTTCGCGCGAATTGTCATCCCGGCCCGCCGCGCGCGAAAGCCGCATTTCGTAACGGCGGAATTCTTCGGCGTAGTCCAGGCCCTTGGATTTCAGCCACCGCCATTCGAGGCCGGAGATCAGAACCTTTTCATCGATCAGGGAAACGTCCGTATCGGCCAGAAACCCGGCCTGCGGCGTTCCTGTCGCAGAGGCAATCCAGAGGTTGGAATAATAATTGTACGTGTAGATTTCGCCAGAGGCCGGCGCGGGATAAAACTCGAATTTCCCGTCGATCACGCGCCAGACCGGCTGCAACGGCGAAACCGGCAAAGCCTTGAAGGCCGCCATCTGTTCGTTCGTAATCGGCCCCACGACAGGCAGCGTCGGGAACAACGTCGATTGCAGGCTTTCGCCTTCCGAAAGACCGCCCCAGCCGGAAGGCAGGCCGAACAAAGTGGTGGATCCGTTGCAAACAATCGTCGCCGGCGTGTTTAAAGATTGCCAGCGATAGCGCTCGGCGAGTTCGTCGCCAATGTCCTGCAACAGCGCCGCGCGCTGCTGCACGCCCGTGTCTGAATTTCCGATGACAGACGATGGCGCGGACTGGTTTTGCCGCAGCATCGCCTGTGAAACCATCGTCAGAAGGCTCACGGGCTATTCCTTTCAGGCCGCCCGCTTGCCGCCTCGATGCGACCCGCCGCCGTCGCCCTCAAGCGCCTGAACGCGCCCGGCAAGCTCGGCGAGCTGCCGCTTCAATTCCGCGTTGTCGTCTCGCAGCCGCGAAGCCTCCGCCGCGTACTTGGCCGCCGCGCCGGCGTCTTTGTTCGCTTCTAGCCATGCTTTCGCCTTGTCGCGCCAAACGCGGCCATCCACGATGCGCGCAATCGTCATATCGGACGCAATCGACAAATCTTCGACCGAGCGAATGTGAAGAGCGTTCAGCTCCATCACAAAAGCTCGCGTCACGAGCGGCCAGACCGAAAGCGGGACGCCCTCGATATGGTCGTTTTTGCGTGTTTGCTGCCATTCTTTGTAGGCGGCGGCGAAGCGTTGCTTGATCTCGGGCGTTATCGGATGGACGGGAGACGAGTTCGGATCGCCGACCGTGAACAGCCGAACGCGCTCCTCTTGCCTCATTCGCAGCGTGCCTGCCTTTTCCGTCGCCGCGTCATCTTGCACGTCTTCGAAAAAGAAGATCGGCGTCACGCCCTTGTTCTGTTCGGCAAAGCGCGCTTGGCCGGAATTGCCGACAACGGCGAAAGCGTCATCGACGCTATTGGAGAAATAGTCCGACATGGTGCCTCGTGGGGTTAAGAAGCTGCGGGAGCGGTCGGCGCGGCGTCGGTGCTTGTTTCGTCCGCAAGCGCCGTTTCGAGCGTCTGAGCGGCGGCCTTGACCGCGTTTTTCAGTTTCCCGGATGCGGGGGGGGAGGCTCGCGTCACCGGGTTGCTGAAAGCCTCCAGCGCCGAAATGCGTGCATCGAGGTTTTCCAGCAATTCGCGCGTAAAGGCGTTGACGCCATCGGCGCGCGCGCCCGCCTGCTCGAAAAGTTCTGAAAGTTTCGCCATGGTGGCGCGTCCTGAAAAGAGGAAGCGGCGGGGCCAGACCCCGCCGCCGACGCCGGTTAGTTCTGGACCGAAACCACGGGCCAGCAGACGAAACCCTCGACGTACACGGAGCCGGTGAACGTGATGTTGCTCGCCGTCGCCGTCGCCGCCTGCGAGATGTTGATCGTGTAGGCGCCGCCGGCCACGCCGGTGATCGAAGTGATCGTGGTAGAAGCCGGGATGCCGGTGCCGGTGATCGTCTGGTTCGGATACATGCCCGCGATTGAGGTGACGTTCGTGAGCGCCGTCGAGCCGTTCGTCGTGGTGCCGGTCGTGACGCTATTCTGAACCGTCGCGGTGATGCCCGAGTTGCTCGACGTGGCGGCCTGCGACATCGTGACTGTGTTGCCGTTGAAGTCGGTAACGACGGCGCCGGTCGGAATGCCCGTCCCAGTGATAAGCTGCCCCTTCGCGATGCCGGGGGTCTTGGTCCACGAGACGGCGGTGAGAACGGCGGAACCCGCGGTGTTCGTCGCCGTGAAGGTCCACGAGGTCGGGCAAGCGTAGAGCTGCGAGGTGCCGAAGCCCAAGGAACCCGCAAGAGCGGACGCCGGGGCGTTGAGCTGGCCGGCAACCGCAGTCGTGTTGAGCACCTTGGTTTGAGCGTTGACTGTCGCGCAGTTGATGAGCGACTTGCCGGCGCGCTGGACCCACAGCCCATAAATGCCGGGCGTCGAGAACGTATAGGACCAGACGTTGCCCGGCGACACGAGGCCGCTGAGATCGGCGATGCGCCCGCCGAAAAAGACGAACCCCGCCATGGCCCCGAACGGATGCGCGCCGGTGCCGGTGAGCGACTGAACGGCGTACCCGCTGTTGTCGTAAATAAGGCAGTCGCCTTGGTTGAGCGTGACGGCGGAGGTGACGGGGAACAGCACGAATTCAAATTCAGCCCCCAAGTCTCCGATGATCACGTCTCCGGGCCCCCACGAAGGCAGGGGCATTTGGCCGGCAGCCCCGTAGGGCCCTTCCGGAAGATAGCCGCGCGCTCCGATGGCGCCGGTAACAACCTTTGCGATGGTCACTTGATTGTCTCCTAGCGCTAAATCAGAAAAGCACGGCCTGCATGAACAGGTTCGATGCGGTCATATTCCCGGCCCACGCCATCAGGCGCACGATGGCGTCCTGGTTGATGTTGGAACGGTCGCCGCCGATCACCTTGAAGTTCCGGCGAGACGACGGGCGATAGAACAGGTATTCCGTGTTCAGGAAGTAGGCGGTGTTCGACGGGATTTGCCCGTTTTTGCCGCCGTCGAGGATGACCCGCGCTTTCTTGCCGGCCCCGTAGAAGGCCAGCGACGTGAAGCCGGCGCCGACGTCATCGCTGTCGCCGTCGCTGTCGATGCGCTGGATCGCCTGCAACGACTGCACATAGTAGGTGTAGAGGTTGTTGTCGGCGACGATAATATCCACGCCCTCGCCATCGCGCTTGACGTTGATGGTGGTGGTCGTGAAGTACGACTGGATATTCGCCGACGAAACCGCGCCGCGCGTGTCCAGCGACGAATTCACCGCCAGATTGCGCCACCAGGAATTCGCGCCCCTATCGATGCCGCCGACCAAGCCGGAGGTCGGAGCCTTGGAAACGAGCAACCCGATACCGCCGATCTGCTTTCCGCCGTAGCCGGTGCCGTCCGAATAGATGCCGGCCGACATGCGGTTTTCGAACGTCTTCTCGGCGATCTCGACGCGGCGATCAATCAGGTCCATCATGGCGTCTTCGCCAGAGTTCATGATGTCTTCGAGGCCGGAGAGAACCACGGCCACGCTGCACTGCTTCCAGCCAAAGCGCGCCGCCGTCATCGTGTCGTTCAGGGCGATGTTCAGCAGCTCGGTGCCGCTGTACCACATGAACGACTGGTTTTCGGCGTAGGCGAGTTCTTCGTAAATCTCGCGGCCTCCCGACACGGGGCGCGAGGGCCCCTTCCTGTCGAGATACATCAGCAGCGCGTTGTTGTTC
Source organism: uncultured Hyphomicrobiales bacterium (assembly GCA_903932535.1). Taxonomy (GTDB): domain Bacteria; phylum Pseudomonadota; class Alphaproteobacteria; order Rhizobiales; family Beijerinckiaceae; genus Roseiarcus. The sequence continues at coordinate 21,893 of CAIZGR010000123.1, forward strand.
TTCACGTTGTCCGCGAGGGACTTCGAGCGGTTCTCCAGCGTCGTGGTGACGACATCACCCCAATCGACGGAAACTACCTGCGGGCTTGCCATAGTTCAGACCTTCAAGCTCTGGCGGTGCGCTGGGCCTCTATCGCGGCCCTGATCACTTCTCGCCGGGTTGCATTGGACGGGATGCCCTTCGCCGGTGTTGACGTGCCCGGCGACGGCGCCCCGACAGTTGCTCTTGCCGCCGCTCTTGCCTGATCGGCGGCGCGGCGAGGGTCCGGAGACGACTGCGGCTGATTGATGAGCCGCGAGATTTCCGGGTCCATCCGGCAGGCCAAATCGTAGGCTTCCTGGACCGATGCCGCGAGGCCCGCCTGAACGAGCTTCACCATCTGAGGCCGGACATTTTCGTAGAAGCGGTTTTTGGGGTCCGCTGCGAACCTTTCGATTTCGCTTTGGACCTGTCGCGCCTCGATTTCGGCGCGCGCCGCTTCCTGAGCCTGCCGGATGATGGATTGGGGATCGATGGCCGCTGTTCGATTGGCGGCGTCGGAAGCCGGCGAGTTGGGCGTTCGATTGCCCGTGGCCAGCCTTTGTTGATACGCGGTGACGAAACTGCGGGGGTCGATGCCCACGTTTCGCAAGATTTGCTCGACGCCAGCAAACACGTCGCGGCGAAGCAAGTTCTCTACGCCTACATAGTTCTCTAAAGCGCGGTCAAGAGTTGTCCCGCCTCGTTTCGCCATTTCGGCGAACTTTTCCACGCCCTTGTATTCTTGCAGCTTCGCGAAGCCGGCGCGGACTTCCCCTTCGCGCTTTTCGATCTCGGCTTTGACGACATCGGGCAGACCGTCGAACGCCACTTTGGCCGCTGGAGCCCAACTCGACGGCGGCCGGAGAACCGAACCTTCCGTTGCCGGTTTCTGCTCGGCTTCCTGAACAGGCGTTTGCGCGGCAGTCTCGGAAGGCGCCTTTGTCGCGGCCTCTCCGGCCGGCGCAAATTTCCCGTCCGGCGTGCGCGGGCGATCCTCTGCCCCCTGCGGCGCGGTCGCGGGCTTGGCTACGGCGGTTTTGGGCGGCGCGTTGGGGTTCGCCCCCTCCTTCGGAGCGGCCCGCTCTTTCTGCCTCTCTACAGCTTCCCTGATCGCGTCGCGCCGCGATTGCGGCATTTCCGGCGTTTCGCGCGCGGCCGGTTCGGCGGCAGGGGCCGGGGTTTCGGCTACCGGCGCAAGGTCGATTTCGTCGCTCACTGTTCAGTCCTTTGGGCCAAAACGTTCGATATTTTGAACACGTCGGGCAAAATTTTTTACGCCGCGTCATCCGGGATTACGCTCGTTTCGAGCGGCGCGGGCTTGTAGCCATTCTTGACCTTTCGAGCGCCGCCGCGATCTCGGCTTTCGTGAGCGGCTTGCGATTGTCGCGCGGCGTCATCGGAACATCGTTGCCGTACTCGACGTATTTGACCGGGCCGTTGCGATAGCTGGCGCGGAGCGCGCTCTTGCTGTCGTAGGTTTTCCCGTCGTGCATTCCTTTGACCGGCTCCATGTGATCGCGCTGGAGCATCGGGCAGGGGAGATCGGACGCAGGTCCGCGCAGAGGGGCGGCCTCATGTTTCGGGACAAGCTTTCCCTCCCGGAAAACCCACGTTCCTCGGATCATGTTGTCTGCGTCCCCTAATCGAGGAGCGGCGCGCAGCGCGCACCGCCCCGTGCGCGTTCAGCCGGCGGCGGTCGCGATGGCGTCCGGAGTTTCCTCAACCTGGATCGTCCCGCCGTTCATCAGCGTGATGGTCGAAGCGGGGACAGGAGCGCCATGAGGCGGCGGGGAGCCCGCGAAGGGGTCCACGCGCTCAATCGCCGCGACGCCCACATAGATCGGCGTCGCCTTCGAACCCATAACCACTGTAACTTTCACTGTATTTGCCATTTTGCTTTCCTTTCAGTTTGGGAATGAAATAAACGCACACCCGGACCCGGCTGTGCCCGCCGTCGTGCCGCCGGTCGCTTCGCCGCCGCCGCCGCTGCCACCGCCACAAGCCCCGGCATTCCCGCCGTTCCCGCCTGTTGCGTTGCCTCCGCCGCCGCCCCCGCCGCCGCCGCCGACAATCGTAGATGACGAGTCAGTGAGTTCGTTGGCCATTGCGCCATTGCCGCCCACCGTGTGCGACGGATTGCTAATTCCACCGCCGCCGCCAGCGCCGGTGCCCGACGTACCGCTGCCCGCGTTCGCGCTGGTCGTAGCTCCAGCCCCCCCGCCAGTCCCCGCGTAGCCGCTCCCGCCGACGCCGCCCAGGTTGCTGACGGGCGCTCCGCCAGCCGTTGCAGAACCGCCGTTGGAACCCCCGCCGCCCGCGCCGTCCGCTCCAATCGGCCCAGTGCCAGCAGCGCCGGCCAACTGACAAGCCCCGTGAGTTCCAGGCGCCCCAGACCCCGCGCCTCCCGCGCCGTTGGAGCCCGCCGCCCCGCCAGCACAGCCCGCAGATTTGGTTGTCCCAACCGCTCCGGTCGCGGACCCCGCCGTGGTGCCGGAACCTGCGTTGGCCAGCAGCAGCGTGGTGCCGGTGCAGCCGGTCGCGGTGGAAAGGCAAGTCGATGTCGAGTTGATCGTCACGTAAAGCGTCGAGCCGCCCGAAACCGTAATTCCCCCTCCTGTCGTGGCGGAATAACCGCCAGACGCTCCGCCAGCGCCAGCCGTTGACGATGTTCCGGCCACCCCGGCTCCGCCCTGCCCCCATGCGTAGGCGGTCATCGTGGTGCAGGCGGCGGGGATGGAATAAGTGCCCGTGGCCGTGAAAGCTTTTGACACGGCAGTGCAGGAACCGCCGCCCGTAGCCGGCGCAGCCATCATCCGAGAGGGATAGGGATAGAACGCCCGCGCGCCGACGATGGCGGCTAGGACAAGCGCGAAGGCGAGGGCGAACCTTGCTTTGAGCATCCTTAGAAGCCCTTGTTGGCGACGCAATAGAGCGTGTTCGGGGTCGCGGTCGCGAGGCTCGAAAGCGCCAAACAGGAGATCAAATCGGATTTGCTCGCCGTCGTGGTGAGCGTCGGCGCTCCCGCCGCGCCCCAATCGAAGGCGCTATTCCAGCCCGCGAGCGTGCGGCTGCCCGTGCCGTCCTGCACCAGCAGCAGCGAATAGGTCTGGCCGGCGACGATGTTCGTGGGGGCGGCGATGGTCGCTGTGCTGGCCGTTAGCGTGAGCGACGCATTCCAGCCCGATTGCATATTCCAGTTGACCGTCGTGCCGTAGGTCAGCGTCTGATAAGCCTGAGCCGCCGAAAGCACGCTCGACGTGACGGGTTTCGTGGCGTTCGTGCCGGTCTGGACATCGGAGGCCGATGCGTAGGCCACAGTCCCGAGAACGCCACCCGAGGTATTCGTGACGAGGCCGGCCGTCGAAAGACCGAGGTCGGTGATGCTCGTGGCGGCTTGCAGCGTCGTGAACGATCCGGCGTTCGCGGTCGTGCCGCCGATGGCCGGAGGCGATGCGAGATAGGTCGCAAACGCTGTGCCCGATACGGTCGAGGTTACGGAGATCGCCGAAAAGGTCTGCGTCGCGGACCAAGTGTTGGCGTGCGCGAGGTTCAGCGAGGCAATGACGGCGCCCGTCGTGGGCGAAACCGTCAACGTGCTGTCGGAGTTGGCGACGCTCGACACCGCCGCCGCGCCGGAGCAGGAACCCCAGCTTGGAGCCGAACTTGACCCCGACAGAAGGCATTGGCCCGCCGTGGCCGTGCCGGCTAGGATCGCGAGATTGCTCGCGCCTGAATAGACGATGCCGCCGTTGTTGGCCGTGAGCGCCGCGCCGGTGCCGCCGAGGTTCAGGGGTTGAATACCGGCCGCCGCGCAGGCCGCGCCCGCGTCCACGATGCCGCCGGACGCCCACGACAGGCAATCGCCAACCGTGAAAGCCCCGGACAGCAGCGGGACGCCCCCGGCAGTGTTCGTCCCGACGTTGACGCCGGTCCCGCCTTGTTTGCCTTGAGGCGCGATGCCCGCGCCATAGGCCAGCGTCGCGAACAATGCCGCGAAGGCGAGAATTGCGATGCGAAGCTGGCGCAAGAGCGTGTCCTATTTCGGCGAGGGCGGGAGTTCGATGGGCGCGGGCCGGTGCGTCACGATATGGCCCGCGCCTGGATCGGACGGCGGCTCCGGATGCGGCGGAGGGGGTGGCGCAGGCTCTGGGCTCGGCGAGGGCGGCGGAGGCGGTTCGTGCGGCCCCGGCGGTTCATGCGGCGGAGGGGGCGCCGGCGGCGGCGGAGCCTTCGGAGGGGGCGCGGGCGGATGCTGCTGGAGGAACTGCACCACCTGCACAGCGTCAACGAGGGGATGCGTCGAGCCGTCGGGCATGGTGACATGCAACGAAGTCGTCGCCATGCCGCGCTGAAAAGCGTCGAGGTCTTTCGCCGTCAACGAGACGACGACAGGATCAGGCGCGGAGGGCGGCGTCTGAGCAAGCGCGCCAGCCGTCATCGCAAGAAAAAACAAAGGTGCAGATTTCATTGGTTGCCTCCGATCTGTGCGTTCGTGATGCTTGAACCGCACGTTATGCCCGAACCGGCGTTGCCGAATGTTGCGGTGCAGGTCGTGGACGTGTTGCGGTTGCCCGTCGTGTCCGCGCCTTCAATCGTCACGTAATTCATGGAACCGCCTACGGCGATGCCGACGTTTTGACGCGACGCGGTTGTCCCGTTGGCGAAGTGATACGCCGAGTCAGAATAAAAGCCCCCAAGCACCGAGATATGCGTAGCAGGTGCATTGATAGAAAGGCCGGAATACGTGTTTGCGGAGGAACTTGAATTTGCCCCCATGAAACAATTGTTGAAGCTTACATACGAAGTGCCCGAACCGGCGACATAAGCTCCGTAAGCCCCGTTATTGACAGCTCCACACCCATTGAAAACGATGTCGGAGGCAGACCCCGACGAAGCGTTGATCAGAATGCCGTTGCCGCTTCCCGTCGCGGAACTGGCCCACAAACCATTCCATATTCCGCCCACGGAACCGCCTGTAGGCTCGATGTTCAACCCGGCAA
>CAIZGR010000124.1 GCA_903932535.1 uncultured Hyphomicrobiales bacterium
CCTGTCGAAGGACCGCAACGCCCAAACCGCCCCTCCAAACCTCCAAAAACCTCGTCCCGAGCGTGTCGAGGTCCACCCTGCTCAGTCCCAGGTCCCGCAACGCCGGGAGCGCCGCCAACCGCGCGAGCGACGACGCGACTTGGTTTTCGCCGAGTTGGCCCTCGGCTTGCCGCAATTCGCCGGAACCGTCTCGCCATCCCCAGCCGAGGTTCAGGCCTCGCAAATGCTCGAGCGCGAACAGCGCCTCCGGCAGCTCGGTCAGGCCGAGCTTGCCGAGGTCGAGGAACCCCGTCCGCGCCTCCGCCTCCCTGGCGATCCGCTCGCGCGCGATCCGTTCCCCTTCCGACGCCCCCGCCATGCCCCACCGGCCTCTCGACCGCCCCAACGCCGGTCGCGCCGATGTTATCCCGCGAGCGGAATTTGTAAACGCGGGCGCGCCTCTGGGAGGGCGCGCGTCTCGCGCGCCTGGGCGGCGAGACGCCGCCCCTCCGACCCGCGATGTCCGCCGGGCGCCCTGCTTCTCCCCGCTCGCGGGGAGAAGGTGGCGCGAAGCGCCGGATGAGGGGCGGCGCCGACGTCTGACGTTGGTGTGGGCGTCAACCGACAAATGTCGGCGCAGCCCCTCACCCCGGCCCTCTCCCCGCAAGCGGGGCGAGGGGGCATGTCGGCGCAGCCCCTCACCCCGGCCCTCTCCCCGCAAGCGGGGCGAGGGGGACGCCGGCGGGAAGCCCTAGACCGAAAAGCTCACCCCGCAGCCGCAGGAGGCGACCGCATTCGGGTTCTTGATCTGGAACGACTGGCCCATGAGGTCGTCGACGAAGTCGAGCTCCGAACCCTTGAGTAGATCGAGCGAGACGGCGTCGATCACCACCGTCGCCCCGTCGCGGACGGCGACGAAGTCGTCTTCGGCGCGCGCGCGGTCGACGTCATAGGTATATTGGAAGCCCGAGCAGCCACCGCCCTTGACGGAGATGCGCAGCGCCGCGCCTTCCTCGCCCTTGAGAATCGCGTTCAGGCGCTTGGCGGCGCTGGCGCTGATGGTGACGGCGTCGGATACGGCGGCTTGGCTCATCTTTTGTCCTCTTATCCGCGGCCCGGTCAAGGCGGGCGCTTCAAGACTTGGTTCGGTTAAGATATGCCGCATTGCGGAAAGCGCAACTTTGGGATGGACCTATGGCGAACGTCGAGGGACTGCCGAACCGCGCGCCCTATGCGGCCGATCCGGCCCGCGCGCGGCGCTGCGTCGCCGAGCCGCCGTCGCCGACGCGCACCGAATTCCAGCGCGACCGCGACCGCATCGTCCATTCGACCGCGTTCCGGCGGCTGGCGCATAAGACGCAGGTGTTCGTCCACCACGAGGGCGACCATTTCCGCACCCGCCTCACCCACACGATCGAGGTGGCGCAGATCGCCCGCGCGCTCGCGCGCGCGCTCAAGCTCGACGACGACCTCGCCGAGGCGGTCGCGCTAGGCCACGACCTCGGCCACACCCCCTTCGGCCACACCGGCGAGGACGCGCTCGACGCCTGCATGGGGCCGTACGGCGGCTTCGACCACAACAGCCACGCGCTGCGCATCGTCACCGAGATCGAGCGCCGCTACGCCGATTTCGACGGCCTGAACCTCACCGACGCGACGCTCGCCGGCCTCGTCAAGCACAACGGGCCGCTCCTCGACGCCTCCGGACTCCCCACGCCGCGCTACCGCGAGCGCGGCGTTCCGGCGGCGGTCCTCGCCTGGGACCGGCGCCGGCCGCTCGGCCTTTCCCTCTACGCCAGCCTCGAGGCGCAGGCGGCGGCGCTCGCCGACGACATCGCCTACGACGCCCACGACATCGACGACGGCTTGCGGGCGGGGCTGTTCGCGCTCGCCGGGATCCGCGCCGCCGTCCCGTTCGTGGACGCGATCGCCGCCGAGGTCGACCGCCTCCATCCGGGCCTGGAGCAGCCGCGCGCGATCCACGAGCTGACCCGCCGGGTCATCACCCGCTTCATCGAGGACGCGATCGGCGAGAGCCGGCGCCGGATCGCCGAGGCCGGGGTCGCGAGCCCCGAGGCGGTGGCGACGGCGGGACGGGCGCTCGCCGGCCTTTCGCCGCCGTGCGAGGCCGCCGACCGGGACATCAAGACCTTCCTTTTTTCCCACATGTACCGGCACCCGCAGGTCCAGGCGGTGCGCGAGAAGGCCGACGCGATCGTGAGACGGCTGTTTTCCGCCTTTCTCGCCGGCCCCTCCGCGATGCCCCCCGACTGGGCGGCCAAGGCCGGCTCGGGCGAGCCTGCGCGCGCGGTCGCCGACTACATCGCCGGCATGACCGACCGTTTCGCCGTCCACGAGCACGCGCGGCTTTTCGGCGGACCGGCGGACTTGCGTTAGGGGCGCGCGAGAGGCGGTCGAGCGAGAGCGCACGAAGCCGCACCCTTCAAATCTCGAAGCTGTCGATTGTGAACTTCATAAAATCGAGATATTCAGCAAGTCTGGACTGACGAAACAGGGCCGGCGCGACGCCGGGGAAGAGCGAAGCCGCCATGACGAGGATCGGGATCAAACGGGCGTTGCTGGCTGGCGCGTCGGCGCTCGCCTTGCTTGCGGCCGGCGGCGAGGCGAACGCCACGACATGGACGTTCGACGACACCGGGTCTTACGCGACATGGGTCGTGCCGACAGCGGGCTCCTACGCCATCGCCGCCTATGGCGCTGAGGGAGGCGGTCCCGCCGGCGGCGCGGGCGCCGAGGTCAGCGGCGTCATTTCTCTTGCTCAGGGAACGACCCTGCAAATTCTGGCGGGCGGCGCCGGACAAGGCGGCTCTGTCGGCGGAGGCGGCGGCGGGAGCTTCGTGGGCCGCGGGACAAACCCCCTGGCGGTGGTCCTTCTGGCCGCGGCCGGCGGCGGCGGCGGCGGCAACAGCTTCGAAGCCGGCGGGCCCGGTCTGGCGGGCCTCAACGGAGGAAGCGGCGGCTATGGCGGCGGCAAAGGCGGCGTGAACGGCCATGGCGGATATTCCGCCGGATATACCAGGAAGGGCTATTCCGCAGGCGGAGGCGGAGCCGGGACCGGGGTTTCCGGCTCCGGCGAAAGCGCCGCGGTCAACTACGGCGGCGGCTGGGGCGCTCCGGACATCGCCCACGGGGGAGGCCCCGCTCCTGGCTCCGGCTATGGCGGCTTGGGCGGGGGCGGCGGCGGCGGTTACGGCGGCGGCGGGGGCGGGGGCGGCTTTTCGGGCGGGGGCGGCGGCGGAGCCGCCAGCGCCGGCGGCGGCGGCTCGTTCCTGGCGTCCGAGTTCGTCAACCCCCAGCTCGTCGCCGGAGTGAACGCTTCCGCCGGATTCGTGACCATATCCGACGAACCCGCCGTGATCACGGTCCCCGAGCCCTCCACCTGGGGACTGATGGCGATCGGCTTCGGGACCGCCGGTTTCCTGGGCCTCAGGCGCGGCAAGCGGAGGCCGGAGACCGCGTAACGCCGGAGACACGGCGCCCGCGGCGGCCAATCTCCGGAGCGAGGCTTGGCCGCGGCTGGAATTCTCGATTGTTTTCCGAGGAAACGGGGACCCATGACACAGCACGAAGGCTTGAAGCGCATCCTGCTCGCGGCGGCGTCGGCGCTCGCGATCCTGTCCGCGGTCCCCGAAGCCGGCGCCACGACATGGACCTTCACCTACATCGCGACCGAGGCGACCTGGACCGCGCCGGGAACGGGCGTCTACACGTTCGACCTCTATGGCGCTCAGGGCGGCGCCGGCGGCAATGGAACGATGGCGGGGGGACTCGGCGCCGAAGCCGGGGGCGGCATCACGCTGACGCAAGGGACGGTTCTGACCATCTTCGTCGGCGAGCAGGGCCACGCCAGCGCCTGGTACGGCGGCGGCGGCGGGGGCGGCGGCGGCAGCTTCGTGCTCGCGGGAACATCGACGCTCGCGGCGGCCGGCGGCGGCGGCGGCGGCGGCGCCTATTCGGGCGGGGGCGTCGGTCTGTCGGGCCGCAATGGCGGAAACGGCGGTTAGTCCGGAGGCGCCGGCGGCGCCGGCGGAACCGGCGGCGCCGCGGGCGGCGGGTCCTATGGCGGCGGCGGCGGCGCCGGAGTGAACGGCGCCGGCGGCAGTGGGACCGGTCCTCGCGCCGGACAGGGCGCATCGAGCGTCCTTTCCGCGGGCCTGGCCGGGCATGGCTACGCAGACGGCGGCCTCGGCGGCGGCGGCGGCGGTGGTTACGGCGGCGGGGGCGGGGGCGGCTTTTCGGGCGGCGGCGGCGGCATCCAGGGCGCCTACGGAGGCGGCGGCGGTTCTTATCTTGCGGCGGGCTTTGGCGCCCTCGTCCTGAAGAACGGCGTCAATTCAGGCTATGGCGCCCTGACCATCACGAGCGGCGCCTCCGTGACGGCGCCCGAGCTCTCGACCTGGGGCCTGACGGCGCTCGGCTTCGGAGCGGTCGGCTTCATGGGCCTGCGTCGCGGCAAGCTGACAAAAGCGCTGGGGTGACCCTCCACGGTCTTGCGGGCGCCCTTCGCGGCGAACGCCGCTCTTCGTCGCCATAGACAGGCAAAATGCGGACGGGCTGGCTCCGCCGCCAAACAGGGAAGGAATGAACCTTTGCGCACGACATGGATAAGCCGGGCCTTGCTGGCCGGAGCGTCGGTTTTTGCCTTCATCGCCGCTCACGGCGAGGCGGGCGCGGCGACATGGACCTTCGCCTACACGGGCGCCGAGGAGACGTGGACCGCGCCGGTCACCGGCGGCTACTTCCTCAAACTCTATGGCGGCCAGGGCGGGTCCGGAGGAGGCAACGCCGGAGGGCTCGGCGCCGAAGTCACGGGGGACCTCGGTCTCACGGCGGGCGACGTTCTGACCATCCTCGTCGGCGGCCAGGGCGGTTCCGGCGGCTCCAGCGCTGGCGGCGGCGGCGGCGGCAGCTTCGTGTTCAACGGCGCGTCGCCGTTGGCGGCGGCCGGCGGCGGCGGCGGCGCCGCCGCGTCGAGCGGTGGCGCCTGGGCC
>CAIZGR010000125.1 GCA_903932535.1 uncultured Hyphomicrobiales bacterium
GCCGCGAGCGCGGGGCGCGCAGCGCTCCCCCGCCGCGGCGTAGACATTTCCGCCCCCGACCGCACGCCGTTTCGAAACGCGCCGCTCTCCCGCCAGCCCGGCCGCTTCGTCGCCGCCATAGACCCGGTCCGCCCCCGCGCTGAACAGATCGCCGATCGGCGGCGCGTCCTTTTCGCCCATCCAGGGCCGCTCGGCGGCGCGCGGCGGCAGAACCGCGCGCTTGTGCAACTCGCCGGCCAGCGCCTCGGCCAGCCAGGCCAGGCCGGCGCGCCAGGCCCAATATTCGGCGCGCTCGTCGACGATCGCCTGCGGGTCCGGGTCCCATTCCAGCGCGCCATAGGCGCCCGGCGGATAATGGCCCTTGCGCGTCGCCGTCACGGCGACCTCGTGAACATGCGAGGCCTCGGCGTGGTCGTCGAAAGTCGGCTCGGACCATTCTTCCAGCCGCCAGACGCCGGGCTTGCCGTTCGGCGCCTTGCGGGCATGCGGCGCGGGCGCTTCGTCGCGCAACGAGGGCCTGTCGCCGAGCCGCCCGTGCACGAGCACGAGATTGGCGACGTTGCGGGCAGGTTTGCGCAAGGCTTTCGCCGCGTCGATTTCGAAGCCGAGCCCGAACCGGACGTCGGTCTCGACTTCGGGCGAAAACGCCACGCCCACCAGCCGCAGGCGCTCGATCGCCATCTCGACGATCAGCGCGTCGCCGTCCGGCGGATCGCCGCGCGCATTGCCGGCCGAAAGGCAGGCCGCGGCGAACATCGGGCTCATCGAGGGGTAGCCCATCGGCGAATTCCAGCGGCCGATCAGGTCGCGCTCGCCACGGGGAACGTCCAGCTTGTAAACCTTGCCGGAGTCGTTTGGCCGCTTGCGCGAAAGTTCGGACGCCGCCCAGTGCATGAGGTTTTCGACGTCGACGGGTTTCTTCGCCATGCGCGCCCCCGGGCCCGGATTTCCCCAAGCTTAACATGAACGTCCGGAAAAGTCGAAGATATGGCGCAACACTTTCCCGTCTCCCGTCCGGGGGAACGGGAAGCGGGGGATCACGCCCAACCGCGCCGGATCGCGTACAGAACCCATTCGTCGTAACCCGTGCGAACCCGCCCGACGTGCTCCCACCCGGCGTAATGCTGCTCGACGCGGATCGACCCGATCAGGAACCGGAACCAGCGGATCACCGGCGCCCGCCACGGCCAAGCCGCCGGCTTCGGCAGCGTCCAGCCGTTGCGCGCGCCGTCGTCGCGCCAAAGGTCGTCGTCGTTCATGCGCTGCTCCGCATCGTCGCCATCGCCGCTTCGCCCAGCGACATCGGCCCTTCGGCCCGGCCGCGCGCAGGTTGCTGCGCCTGCGCCGGCGGAAACTCCGCCAGCAGCGCCGAGAACCCCGCCGCCACCCGCGCCCGCTCCTCGGGCGGCGGCGTTCGCAGCACCTTCGCGCCCAGCAGCCGCGCAATTTCCGCCGCCTCGCGCCGAAATGGCAGGCTGTCGGCGCGCGCCAGCGCCAGCAGCTCGGGCGCGCCGGGCCGGAACCGCGTCCCGCTGTCGAGCACGCGCCGGCAGGCCGCCTTGATCGCCCACAACGGCTCGCTGACGAGCCCCTTGGCGATCAGTTCGACCGTGTCGAGGGTAGCCGCCTCGCCGTCGTCGCGGCCCATCGGGATCATCCCGTAGAGCGACGTCACGCAATCGACGGCGTCGTCGAGCCTCGCGCCGCGCAACGCCGCCGTCAGCGCGCCGTTCCGCGCCGCCAGCGCCGCGCGCTCGGCCTGCGTCGGCGCGGCGATATCGGCGATCTCGAACCCGCCGCCGGCCGGCTCCAGCGCGTTACGACACCGCGACAGCGCGACCGTCGATCGTAAGTCCGGCGAAGGCCTCGGCAGGTTCGCATTCACCGTCGCGACGGTTCCCATTCAGGCGCTCCATCAATGCCGCTTGCCCCGTTTTCCCGCGGTTTTCGCGGCGTTTGTTTCCGAACTTTTCCGGCCTTTCCGGCCCGGCCCGCGCCTGCTGCTCCGCGCCGATCCGGTTTTTCGCCGCCTTGCGCGCCCAACCGGCCAATTGCGCCCAGGCGACCCAGCGAGTCCCCGGTTTGTCGCGCGCCGCGCTGAGGCCGGCGAACACGTCCGGCTTGGTCACGCCCTCGTCGAGCACGGCGCGCAGCAGCTCGAAATCCTGAGCGATTTCCACCGGGCATCCGGCCATCAGGGCCCGGCATTCGGCCTGGAACGCGTCCCGGCCGAGCGGAACGACGTTGCTGAGATCGATTTCGGGCCGTTTGGCCGCCGGCCCAGGCCCCGGCTCGGCGGGTTCGGCGGGTTCGGCGTCCAAACCCTCGCGCTCGCCGGCGCCCGCGCTGAACGACGAAGATAGATCCTTTCCCTTCCCTTCCTCTCCTTTCCGTCGCGAATGATCGTCGACCATTCGACGATCATTCGACGAATGGTCGTCGAATGGCCGTTTTGCGCCGGCTTCCGGGGGCGGCGGGTATTTCGACGGCTGCGGCTTGTCGATCTTCTGGTGCCTCCACCCGGTCACCTGGAGGTACGGCTTGCCGTCGACCTCGTAGGTTTCGACGAGTCCGTTGCGCTCGAGCTCGGCGACGAAGCCCAGCGTCGCCGCGGCCGCGATGTCGTCGCCGGGAAAGATCAGCGCCTTCAGCGTGCGCGCCGAAACCGGATGTCGCCCGTCGTCGTCGCAGAAGTTCCACAGCCCGATGAAGAACAGCCGCGCCATCGGCGAGCATTCCATCACCTGCGCCGACGACCAGAATTCCGGCTTTATGGAGCGAATGCGGCTCATCGTGATGAGCCCCCGCCGCGGCTCGCCGCGC
>CAIZGR010000126.1 GCA_903932535.1 uncultured Hyphomicrobiales bacterium
GTTCCACGACGCCAGCGCCTGCTTAAAGCCGGTGTCGGTCATGCGGCTTCGCGCTCCGGCGGGGCGCTGGGGGCTTCCTCCGGAGGCGCGGGCTGTTGCGGCGGCGCCTCGGCAGGCTTTTGTGGCGGCTCCTCGGCGGGCTTGCCGTTGAGGTACTCGAAATTGCGCTGCTCGCTGCGTTCGCGCCAGACGCGGAACGCGGCTTCGACGCGGGCGCGGTAGCGCGTGCTCGCCGCATTGTTCTCGGCGGCCAGCGCATCGAGCGCCGCGTGGGCGCGCGCCGTCGCGTCGGCGACCAGCGCGGCCTGGTTCATGCTCAGCTCGATCTGCTCGGCCAGCAGCTCGGCGGCGGCGAGGTCGATCGCCGCCGCGAATTCGTCGGCGAGATCCTTCATGGCGCGGCTCCCGGGGCTTCGATCCAGGGCTCGTATTCGAAGCTCTCGACCCAGTGCGACAAGACGCCGGCGGAGGAGACGAAGAGCAGGCGAATGTCGTGCCGCGCGCCGAACCTGCCGCAGCAATCCGGGATCCAGGCGGGCGTCGCGTCCGGCCTGACCTCGATGACGAGATGCGGCTTGCCGCGGTCGACGTCGCAGGAATCCGCGCGCGGCGTGACGAGATCGCCGACCTTGAAGCGCGGGCCGCGGAGCTGCTCGGCGTAGGCCGCAGCGGCCTCGCGCAGGCGCATCACCGCGGCCTCGGGCAGGATGCCCGGCGCCTTCGCTTCGCTGGCGCGTTCGGCCAGCATTTCCAGAATGTTCAAACGCGTTCCTCCTTTGCGGTTGCGGCCGATAGGCCAAGCAGGGGGGCGATGGAGTCGAGCCCGACGCGCAGGCGGTCCATCAGGACGGCGTCGGCGCGCCAGGGCGTCACGATCTCGGGCGTGAAGACGCGGCAGTCGCGCAGAGGCGCGTCCTCGATGACGACGCGCCAGACGACCGGCCACACGGCCGGCCCGGCGCGATCCGAACAGGCGCGGATCGTCTCGCGGGCGGCGACGTCGGCCGCGAGAACGCGGCGACGCAAGGTCTCCCCGACCAGCCAGCGCAGGTCGTTGAGCTTGGGATCGTGCGGCGCGAGCGCGCACGTTCGGCGCATGAAGTCGAACGGAGGGGGCAAGGCCGCCGTCATGCCGGCGAGGCGATCCAGAGGCCGAGGCAGGCGGCGAAGACGCCGCACAGCGCGACGAATTCGACGGCGAACGTCAGCGCGGTCAGCGCGTGATCCATCCAACGACGCATCAGGGTTTCCTTTCGGGTTTCAGCGTGCGCGCCCAGGCGCTGCCGATTTCGGATTCGATCAGCCGCGAAAGACGCCGGGCTTCGTCGGCGTCGATCTCGACGCTGACGGCGTCGAGGGTCAGGCGGTAGAGGCCGCCCTCGATGCGCTCGAAGCCGACGAGGCGGAGCGGCGCCGGGTCGTCGGTGGGGTCGGCGGGTTCGGTCATGGTCGCAGCTCCTCGCGCGCGCCGAGGGCGGCGCAGATTTCGGCCGGCGAGCGCACGCCGGAGCCATGCGTCGCGTAGAACCGGCGCGGGACGGTCTCGCGCAACGGGCGCGAGGCCAACGGCGCGCCGGCGGCGCGCAGCTGTCGCAGATGGCCGCGCGCGGCGGCGATGCAACGCGAGCGCTCGCGAGCGTCCTCGAACGCGATGTCGTCGAAGGCGGCGGTCATTTCGCGACGCTCCACGGCAGATCGTTGTGCTCGCGACCGTCGAGCAGGCGGCCGGCGCGGGCGCGGCCGAGGCGTTCAATCCACCAGCAACCCGAGCCAATGTGCGGTTGATATTCCAAGCCGTCATAGAAGTAGCCGTCGCGATAAAGGACGCCGACGTCGGGAAAGTCCCTCATGAAATCGAAGGTCTCGCAGGAGTCCAAGTCGACGGTGTCCAGGCTATGTTCAGGCCCGAAGACTTCTTTGGCGCGAGCGTCGCCGGCGACCCTGTCTTCGTGCCAATAGACCGGCTGCTGCGGCTTGAACGCACCCCATTGTTTGAAGAAGAACCGCACGCCGGCGGCGGCGCATTGATCGCGCA
>CAIZGR010000127.1 GCA_903932535.1 uncultured Hyphomicrobiales bacterium
CGTCGGCTCGTCGGCTCGTCGGCTCGTCGGCTCGTCGGCTCGTCGGCTCGTCGGCTCGTCGGCTCGCGCCGCAGCAGCTCCAAAATTCGCGCCTGCCGCCGTCCGCCCTGCGCGCCGGCCAGCCTTCCGGCCGCCTCGTCGATCTCGTGCAGATCGCGCCCATCGAACCGCGCGGCCTCGCCGTCCCTGCACAGTTCGGCGGCCGGCAATATCCAGTCGCGCGTCAAAATGCCGTCAAACGCGCCGCCATGGTTCGAAAGCGCAGCCAACGCCAGCCGCGTCGGCTCGAAGCCGAATCGCCCGATCGCCTGCGCGATCGATCGCGTCGCGTTGGTGCCTCGCCGGCCGAGCGTCAGCTTCATCTGCGGCGAGCGGTAGAGTTTCACGCCGGCCTCGGCGCAGCAGCGCTCGATCTCCAGGGCCGCCAAATCCCCGGCCGCCACCGCGGCGGCGTGGATTTGCAAGGCATGCGGCCGCACGCGCTCGCGGTTGGCGGCGACAAAGGCGCGCGCCTGCGCCGCCTTGTCCGCCGCGACGATTATGCACGGCACATGCGTCAAGCCGATCAGCTTGGCGGCCGTCGTGCGGTGTTGCCCGTCGATCATCGCGAAAAAATCCCCGGCCGGAGCCACGACGACCGCGCCGAAATGCGCCCACTCGAACGCGGCGGCGATGCGCTCGATTGCGCGCCGCGAATGCGCGGCCAGCCGGCGCTGGTAATCGAGATCGACGAACAGCGCCGAAATCTCGATCCAGCGCAGATCGGGATCGGCGCCGCGCTCAGGCGACGCCCCGGTCGGCACACGAAGGCCGGCGGTCGAGAGGGCGGATAGCGCGCTCATGATGCGGCTCCGGCAGTCGGCAGTAGGCAGTTCGCGCTTCGCGCTAGGCAGTCGGCGGCTTCCTGCCGACTGCCGCTGTTCCTCGCCGCCTTCACCTTCGCGCGCGAGTCCGCCGGCATGCGGTAACCCACGCCCCAAACCGTCACGATCTCGACGCCGTGCGCCGCGAGCCGCTTGCGCAGCTTGTGCACCTGCACCTTGAGCAGGTTCGGATCGGACGGCTCCTGTCCCGCCCGGCTCATCGCGACGCACAGCGATTGATGCGTCGCCATTTCGCGGTGCGAGAGCGCGGCCAGCAGAACGCTCTGCTGCGCCGTCAGCCCGAACATCACGGGCGCCTCGCGGTCGAGGCCGGCAAGCGCGCCCTCCAGCTCCGCGATGCGCTCGTAAGCCGCATCCAGCTCGCGCCGCAGTTTTACGACTTGCCGGTCCATGTCCGGCGTCAGGTCAAATACCATGTTCCACCCAGAGTTTCGGCCGCGCCCCGGCCGTCTGACGTTCAGCCCTCACGCAACCACGACACGACCGGCGCGCCCTCGCGCCCCCGCTCGAAACGCAACCAGCAGACCTCGTCGAAGCCCGTCCCCAACCGCTCGCCGGCGGCGAGCTTGGCGGCATAGATCCGGCCCGGCCACATCGATGGCCGCAGCGAGGGATGGATGACGGCCGCCAGCGGCAGCGCCTGCAACCAGGGCCCCGCGCAGCGCAGCCGGCGCACGGGCGCCAGCAGCAACGCCGTCGCGGCGCGCGCGCAGGCCGCCTCGCAGAACTCGCGCAGCAAATCGCTGCGATGCCCGAACGGCGGATTGCAGACGATGTCGAAATCCCCGCGCACGCGCGTCGGCGGCCGCCACTTTTCCGACAGGAAATCGCAGCCGCCCGCGATCGCCGGCGCGCGCTTGACGAGATCGGAGCCATAGGCCCGCAGCCCAGCCGCGCGCGCCTCCAGCACGATGTTGCCGAAGCCCGCGCAGGGGTCGACGACGACGGGCCCGAGCGCAAGCCTCGCGAACAACTCGCGCGAAACCCGCCGCTCCTCGACGTAATGCTCGTCGGGCTCGCGCGGAAATGTGCGAATTTTCTGGACTTTTGCCGGATTTCCCGGCGCGCCCGCAGGTTCGCGAGTCGTTCTGGGGGCGGTCGGCAGTCGGGGGGCGTCAAGCATCGCGGCCGGCCTCCTCGAGGGCGCTTTTCAGCCGCGCCAGCGCGGGCCCGCAGGCCCGCGCGGTCGCCTCGCCGCGCGCGTCGATCGCCAAAACCAGCTGAACCGCCGTCAGCCGCAAGTCGAGCCCGTGCAAGGCCGGCTCGCACAGCAGCGCCACGATGCCGTCGCGCAGGCTCGGCTGCGCGCGCCCTACCGCCGACTGCCGACTGCCGACTGCCGACTGCCGACTTCCCCCCTTCAACACGTCTCCATCTCCGTCAATTCCGGCTGCGCCGCGATTTCGCGCAGCTTCTCGATTTCCGTCTCGACGATCGGCCGGAACCCATGCGCCGAATACCGCGAACCGGGAAAAC
>CAIZGR010000128.1 GCA_903932535.1 uncultured Hyphomicrobiales bacterium
GCAAGGAGATCGTCGAGCCGACCAGCGGCAACACCGGCATCGCGCTCGCCTTCGTCGCCGCCGCCCGCGGCATTCCGATCACCCTCACCATGCCCGAGACGATGAGCCTCGAGCGGCGAAAACTCCTTGTCGCCTACGGCGCGAAGCTCGTGCTGACCGAGGGGCCGAAGGGTATGAGCGGCGCGGTCGCCAGAGCGGAGGGGATCGCGGCCTCCGACACGGGGCGGTATGTGCTCCTGCAGCAGTTCAAGAACCCGGCCAATCCGGCGATCCACGAGACGACCACCGGGCCGGAGATCTGGGACGACACCGAGGGGGCGGTCGACATCCTCGTCTCCGGCGTCGGCACGGGCGGGACGATCACCGGGGTTTCGCGCTACCTAAAGGGGACCAGAGCCAAGGCGATCCAGTCGGTCGCGGTCGAGCCGGCGGCGAGCCCGATCCTGACCCAGAAGCGCGCCGGCGAGCCCCTGAAGTCGGGCCCGCACAAGATTCAGGGCATCGGCGCGGGCTTCGTGCCGGAGGTCCTCGACCTCTCGCTCGTCGACGCCGTCGAGCAGGTCGGGAACGAGGAGGCGGTCGAATACGCCCGTCGCCTGACCCGCGAGGAAGGCATTCTGTCCGGCATCTCGAGCGGCGCCGCCGCCGCGGTCGCCGTGCGCCTCGCCAAGCGCTCCGAGAACGCCGGCAAGACGATCGTCGCCATCCTGCCCGATTCCGGCGAGCGCTACCTCAGCACCGTCCTGTTCGAGGGCCTGTTCGACGAGAAGGGGCTCGCAGCGTGAGCGCGGTGCGGGAAACGCAGCGTGGGCACGCGGGCGACATCGACCTCGTCGGGGTGGCGGCGGAACTGCGCGCGCTGAGGGCGGCGTCGCAAAGCCGGCGCTATCGGGGCTCGACGCCGCCGCTGCCGTCGCGCGAGATCGTCATCGAGATCGTCTCGGCGCTCGTCTCGGCGCTTTACCCCCGGCACTTCGGTCCGCCCGATCTCGCGCCCGACGGCGTCGACCCGTTCGTCGTGCGCACGCTCGAGCCGGCGCTCGAGGCGCTGAAGCGCCAGATCGAGCTGGAACTCGCCCTCGCCAGGGAATGGAAGGGCGAGAGCCGGATAGACACGCCGCTGAGAGCAGGAGACGCGGCGCGCGACTTCGCCGCGAAGCTGCCGCGGGTCCGCGCCCTCCTCGACTCCGATCTCAGGGCCGCCTTCGAGGGGGATCCTTCGGCGAAGAGCATCGACGAGATCATCTTCTGCTTCCCGGGCTTCGCCGCCATCGCCCGCCATCGTCTCGCGCACCTGCTCTACGATCTCGGGGTCGGCATGATCGCCCGGATCATCGCGGAGCACGCCCATTCGGCGACCGGCATCGACATCCATCCGGGCGCGTCCATCGGCGAGCGGTTCTTCATCGACCACGGCACGGGCGTCGTCATCGGCGAGACGGCGATCATCGGGCGTAACGTTCGCCTCTACCAGGCGGTCACGCTGGGCGCGAAGCGGTTCGAGGCGGGCGCGGACGGCGCGCTCGCCAAGAACTATCCGCGCCACCCGATCGTCGAGGACGACGTGGTGATTTATGCGGGCGCGACGGTGCTCGGACGCGTGACGATCGGCAAGGGCTCGTCGATCGGCGGCAACGTCTGGCTGACGCGCGACGTCCCGCCCGGCAGCATCATCACCCAGGCGAAAGCCAGATACGACGCGTTCGACGACGGCGCGGGGATCTGACCGATGGACAACCAATCCGGAGCGCAGAGTTTTTGGCGCGCCGCCTGCGGCGGATTGTCCCGCCTCCACCAGTTGCTTTCCGTAGGCGACCCGGACGACGAATCGGTGTTCCGGACGCCGCCGCGCGGGACGGATCGGACGAACGACGCAGAGCGGCGGATCGCCGAGGCGCGGAAGGCCCGAATGCGCAGTTGATCCGGGGCGCGGGAAGCCGCATCGGCCGTGACGCGCCTCGGCCAGACGACGAGAAAGCCTTGCGCATAAAAGCGATCATATCTATTGAAACTATAAAATTGATCATTTAAACAGAGGTCAGCCCTGGAAATGCTGGGAGACCTTCTTCATCCGGCGCCCTTGTCAAACAAGCGGCGAACGGTGAACGCGATCCACAAACCCAAACAAGCGATGTGAGGCTGGGACATGGTTGATGAAGTCGAACGCCGGACGCTGAGCGAGAGCGCCGCGCGGCAGCTTGCGAACGCGACCAAGACGCGGGCGCAGTGGGGCGGGATCACGCCGCGCTTTCTCGTCAATTTCTTGACCTGGACGC
>CAIZGR010000129.1 GCA_903932535.1 uncultured Hyphomicrobiales bacterium
CCAGCGAGCCCTACCTGACCGCGATCAGCGTCGCCAACGGCACCGCGACGGTCGCGGCCGGCGGCTCCGACAACTCGACCTACAACTATCTCATCTTGGGCTGAGGAGGCCAGAATGTTCAAGCGAGCCCTAATTCTTGCCACAGCCTTCGCGGCGTGCGCCGCCGGCATGGCGCTGGCCCAGTTGCAGCCGAACTATACGCCGCAGGTGCAGACGGTGAACAACGCCGACCTGTTCCAGGACGTCGTCAACGGCGCGCCTTTCCCGCAGGCGGTCTACGCCTCCGGCGCGCTTCTGTCGGGGGTCTATGCTCAGGCAGGGCAGTCCGACAATTACCTGATCGGCGGCGACGCGGGCCAGAACCTCTGGCAGCGCGGCACGACGTCGGCCGGCGGCACGATCACCAACACGTCGCTGCCCTATACGGCGGACCGATGGGTCGGCTGGTCTTCGCTCACCGGCACGACCTTTACCGTCAATCAGGTCACGACGGCCGCGGCGTTGCCGACCGGCACGCTCGATGCGCTGCAGGTCAAGCTGTCGAACTCGCAGACGGGCACGGGACAGGTCTGCATCGCGCAGGAAATCGCCTCGCAGAACGCGGTCTATCTCGCTGGCCACACCGTCGAGTTGGATTTCAGCGCCTACGCAGGCGCGACGTGGACGGCGTCGGCGCTCAACGCCTACATCATCTATGGCACGTCGACTGACGAAGGGACGTCGAAGCTCGCCTACGCTCTCAACGCGGGCGGCGGCGGCTCGTCGACCTGGACCGGCCAGACCAATGCGACGATCGGCGCCTTCCCGCTGTCCGTGTCGACGCTGACTCGCGCCGCGGCTATCGCCACCCTCCCTTCGACGGCGAGCGAAGTGGCTGTGGCGCTCTGCTTCACCCCGAGCGGCACGTCGTCGGGCACCGGCGGCACCGATTACGTCTCCTATTCGAACATCGAACTGCGCAAAGCCGACTATCTCGCGGCGTTCGCCAACTCGACGACCGCTTACACGGTGAACACGAGCAGCACGAACCCGTCGCAGTCCTACATCACTGCGACGATCAACAATGCGGTGCAGAACGGCGCCATCCCGGCGTTCTCGCGGCGCTTGGCGGCGGTCGAAGCTGCGCTCCAGTATCAGTATTACTGGCAGATCAACGAGCCCGCCGCCTCGAAGGCGGTCGGCAACGGCAACTATCAGACGGCGACCATCTGCGACGTCCAGATCCCGACGCCGGTCACGATGCGCATCGCGCCGACTTTGACGATCGGCGGCACGACCGAGTCGGCGACGACTTGGGCGGTGATGATCGCCTCGACCACTCCGGTCGTTCTGGCTTCGACATATCTGATCCAGGACGCCGTGATCGGCAACACGCCCAACATGATCGCCGTCCAGGGAACGACGGCCTCCAAGACGGCTGGACAGGGCTGCACGCTGGTCGGCGCCGGCGGCGGCGCGAACATTCAGGCGTCGGCGGAACTGTAATGCCGTGGGACGCGCGCTCGTTCGCGAGCAAGCACAACCACAAGCTGAAAGGACCGGCGGCTGAAAAGGCCGCCGCCCAGGCTACCGCGATGGTCAAGGCCGGCGTTCCCGAGGGCGAGGCCATCGCGACGGCCAACAAGACAGGCGACCGAGCGATGCGCAAATCCGGGTCGCTCTACAGCAGGAAGCCCTGATGGCGAGCCTCACGGCCGCCGATGCGGCGTCGAGGATGGCCCCGATGAGCGAAGGCAAGAAGCCGAAGCGCTGGATCGCCAAAGCGACCGAAAACGCCCACGGACAGTTCCGCAAGAAAGCGGAGAGCGCTGGCGAGACGACCCGAGAATTCGCTGACGAGCACAAGGGCGACTCCGGCCGCACCGGCAAGCAGGCGCGCCTCGCGCTCAACCTCATGGGCGCCGCCAAGAAGCGCGGCCCCTTCTACACGAAAGGCTGACCCGATGGCCGAGGAAAAGAAGTCCGAGAAGAAGGGCGGCTCGTTCTATTCGAAGAAGCCCGAGATGAAGCGCGAGGCCCCGAAGAAAGAGGCCGAGCCGAAGGCCGAGGAACACGCAGCGCCGTCCGTGCATGAGAAGCACGCGGAGGAGCGCCGCAAGATGCACGAGCGCCACCGCACCGAACGGCGCGACCTGCACGGCAACCACAAGTCCGAGCACGACCAGATGTTCTCGCGCCACGAGAAGG
>CAIZGR010000130.1 GCA_903932535.1 uncultured Hyphomicrobiales bacterium
GTACAACGAGAACTTCCGGACGTGGGGCCGCAAACTGCCGTTCGGCTACTACGTGCTCGATTTCTTGAACGACATGCTTCCGCGCGTCAACGTGATGTCGCCGATGCGGACGCGCCTGCTCTCGACGGCGACGCTCAACCAGCTCGAGCTGCATTGCTTCGTTGCGTCGGGCACGACCGTGACGAATTCGCGCATCAAGCTCATCAAGCGGCTGCGTAACCCGGCGGTGACGGGCTAGTGGTCTCCTCCAGCATCCCCTGGGCCGGCTCAACGCTTTCGTGGGCCAACAAAGGCAACGCGGAAGCGGCCGACTCGGCGCCGGGGCAAGGCCTCACGACCGGAACGCGCACGGTTCCCGGTTCCGTCGACGCCGACGCGAACAACATCGGCGGCTATCAGGTCGCGCCCGGCCTCGCCGGCACGAGCATGGGCCATCCGGTGACGTGGTGGGTCGCGATCCTCGTCATCCTCATCGGCATCAAATTCGCGGCCGAAAAAGGCGGCGAGGGTTCGGACTTCTCGAACATCAAGGTCGGGTTCTGGAACCTCTTCGTCATCACGTTCTCGGCGATCGTAGGCCTCGTGTTCACCAAGTGGGTGTTCGCGAAATACTACGTGCCGGGTCTCTCGGATGTGGTGTTAGCATCGTGACCAAAGCCGAATTCCTCAAGTCCCTCAAGGTTCTGCCGGGCGACGGCGGCGACTCGCTGATTCCGAAATTCAACGCGCTCGTCGCGTTCGTCGCGGAGTCGGCGACGTTCGACCCCGAACCGAAGCCCGAGGAAAAACCCGCCGAAAAGCCGCCGGAGAAGTAACGTGCGCGCGCTCGTGGCGTTCTGCGGCGTGGCGACGATCTGCGCGCTGCCGCGCCCGTGGCGTGAGGTTGCGGCCGGTGCGGCGCTGCTCGCGATCGCGGTGTGGGCCGGCTACGAATGGGGCGTGTCGGACCGGCCGTTCCCCGAGGCGATTCTCAACGCCGCGGCGCGCGCGCGGGATGAGGCTATGCATGGGTGAGAACAAGCTCGGGCCCGCGCTCTTCATCGCGCTCGGCATCTTCGGCATCTACCTCGTGCTCACGGGCAAGGCGCAGAACCTCATCAACGCCGCAAACGGCACCGGGTCGTCGTCGGGCTCCGGGTCGTCGACCTCCGGTTCCGGCGTCGCCGACCCGAGCGCGGGCAGCTATGGCGGGTACGCCGTGACGCCGGCGCCGTCGCCCGGCGGTTCGAACGGCATCAACGCGCTCTCGGGCGTTCCGCAGCAGGGCGGATTCGGGACGAGCGCCCAGAACCCGGCGATCGCGGCGGCGAACTACACGTACGGCGTCGGCAACTCGTACGATCAGGCGGTGGCCGCGGCCTCGAACGCCGCGCAACAAGAACTCGGCCTGTACGCCGGCGCCGACCCGCTCCCCTCGAGCACGACGACCGTTCCGGGCGCGTATGGGTTCAACGCGCTCTCGCTTGCATGAACGCCTCCGCAAACGCGACGACGCCGACCAGCTCCGCGTTTCCGACGTGGGCCGGCGTCGTCATCTTGCTGACGATCCTCGTGCTCGCGGCAAGCGCCGGCGGGTGGGCCGGCGAATTCGGGTTTTGGTCGCTCGTCATCATCGCGATCGGCCTTGCCGCCAGCTACGGATCCGGTAAATTCCAGGTCGGCTCGCTCTCGTGGGACTAGTCAAGGAGTAAACGCATCATGTCGGACGATTGGAAACTCATCATCACGGGGACGTTCGCGATCATCGCGCTTGCGTGGGTGGCGACGAACGCGGGCCCGCTCGGCACGTTCACGCAGAGCGCGGCGTCGGCGTACGGCACGGCGACGAAGTCGCTCCTGCCCTCGTCGTCGTAGTTTCACGGGGAACGTTTTGAGCATCGCCTATCTCTTCACGCAGGGCGGCAACTACTCGCCGGACACGGACGGGCCGGTCGCTTTCCTGTGGAAGCGGTACATCCCGCGCGCCGCGGCGCTCAAGACGACGTACACCGGCAACACGCCCCCGCTGTCGCCGCAGCTGCCGGCGCGCTACCAAATGTGGCCGTTCTTCCATCGCGCGGTCGTCATCGGCCAGCCGGCCGTCATCCCGACCGCGAGCGTCGGCGCGAATCCGAAGGATCTGCAATACGGCCCGTTCGGTGCGACCTTCGACCCGCCGCAACCGGTCGTCGCGCGCGCCGGCACCTTCCCGACGATCGGCTGGTAGCGAATGACGGACCAACAGTCGAAGCTCGTCCTGTACGCCGTCGTCGGCCTCGTCGTCGTCGGCGCGATCGCGCTGCTCGCGCAGAATTCGTCGTCGACGACATCGAGCGGTTCGTCCGCGGACGACGCCGCGGCGGTGCAGGCGATCGGCGCGAGCAACGTCGCGGCGATGAACGCGCAGACCGCGCTGCAGCTCAACAATACGAACCAGGCGGCGTCCCTCGAGGAGGCCGTCGTGCAGGCGACGACCGCGATCCAGCTCGACCAGCAGAACAACGCGGCGAGCCTTGCGATCACGAACGCGAACAACACGACGGCGCTCTCGGAAGCGGACATCGCTGCGGGCGTGGCCGACACCTCGGCGCAGCTGACGGCGGCGACACAACAGGCGCTCGGCGGCGACCAGCTCGCGGCGGCGCAGGCCGCGGCCTCGGCGCAGGTGACCGAGGCGCAAACGCAAGCGAACGTGCAGAAAACGGCGTCGACCAACAACCTCATCGGCAACATCTTCGGCAGCATCTTGGGGGCAGCTAAGACGTTCCTCCCTTTCTCTAACGGCGGCTTCACGCTGCCGAGCATCTTCGGCGGCAGCGGCGCTTCGGGCGCCGGCGCAGGTTCCGGCGCTTCGGGTGCCGGGAACGGAATCGTGTGGACCTAAGTGGCGATCGTCAAGACTCCGTATCAGCCCGTCTCGCCCATCACGCGCCGGTTCCCCGGCGAGGCGACCGTCGCAACCCCGGGCTCCGGCGATTCGGCCGCGCCGTCGTCGACGGTCGCGAACACGACGCTCCCCGCGCCCACGTCGCAGCCGAGCTATCCCGCGAGCCTCGTGGCCGCGGTCGCGGCGATTCCCGGCCTTGCAGCCGCGAACCTCAATTGGGACTACGTGGCGAGCCCCGGCGGGCCCACGCCGGGCAATCCGAGCGGTTATGAATGGACGGCCACGGACCCGAACGACGCTTCGCAGGAACTGACGTTCA
>CAIZGR010000131.1 GCA_903932535.1 uncultured Hyphomicrobiales bacterium
AAGTGAATGTTTATAATTGTCCATTGTTCGTCACTGAGACTGTCCAGCCAAGTTATTCATTGCTCATCACATCTGACGAAAAGTAAGAATGGAACGTGCAATACAGTGACGTCTCACAAGAATGATAATAGCAAATATCTCTCATACAATCAATGCTATACTATTCATACAGCCGTGTCTGAACATCCCTAGGCAAAAAAAATAGCTTCAATATCATTGACTTTGGGGAGCGCGCCAAGTCATTGATATAATGTGGCTGTCCCAAAGAAATGAAGGGATGCCTGAACTCGCCCGCCCGAACCGCGGCGTAGACGACGAGGGAAGCTTAGAAGGCCGATCCTAATCCCGTTGCGTACGCGCCGTTCGATCCCGCCCCGGTGGCCGCATACATAGCGTCGTGGGCGACCGAGCCGCGATCCCTATGCCGCGTGTTTTCCTCCCCTCGCCGCCTTTCGCCCGGCGTCCTTCCGGCCCGCCGGCTTCGCGGCCGCGTCCCCTTGCCTCGCAGCTTTCTGGTCGAGTTGCGCCTCGATCATCGTGCGGATGAGGCGCTGCGTCGGCATGTTCGCCTTGGCCGCCTCGGCTTTCAGCGTCGCGAGCAGCGCCGCGGGCAGGCGCAGGCTGATCGACGCGTCCTTTCGCGCGAGCTCGAAGCGCACTTTCTTCATGTCCGAGAGGTCGTATTCGGTCAGATCGGCGGCCTGAAGCCACGCGTCCGCATCCTCATCGCTCTTCAAGTCGGGAAATTTCGTAACTGCCCAGGTTTGGTAACGACGTTCGCGGTTCGGCGTTGGAATTTTTCTGGACGGCGGACTCCGGTTCGGATTCAAGAATCGGATGGTTGCCGAATCGCCGAACGATCCGTCGCGGGACGAGCTTATTGCGCTGATCAGCGCACAATCGGCTCAGATTTCGGCGCTCGTCGCGGAAAACACGGCTCTGAAGGCGCGGATCGGGGAGCTGGAGCGCCGGCTCGGCTTGAACAGCTCCAACAGCGGCAAGCCGCCGTCGAGCGACGGGCTGAAGAAGCCGGCGCGTGTGCGCAGCCTACGCGAGAAATCCGAGCGGAAGCCGGGCGGGCAAAAGGGCCACGCGGGCCAGACGCTGCTCCAGAGCGCCGAGCCCGACGTCATCGAAGATCACTTTCCCGCGGCCTGCGCCGAATGCGGGGCGGCGCTGACGCCGGATGCAAGCGCCGGCCACGCGGCGCGGCAGGTGTTTGATCTGCCCGAGCCGAAGCCGCTGATCGTCACCGAACATCGTGCGCACACCTGCGTTTGCCCCGCCTGCGGCGCCACGACGCGCGCGGCGTTCCCCGAAGGCGTCAACGCGCCCGTGCAATATGGGGCCAGGATCGCCGCCTTCGTGGTCTATCTGCTGCACTATCAGTTGCTGCCCGAAGCGCGTTTGGTCGAGCTCATGGCGGATCTGTTCGGCGTGAAACTTTCCGCCGCGACCGTCGCCGCGATGAGCGGCGCCTGCGCCCGGCGGCTGAACGGCCTCGTCGAGACGATCCGCGACGCCATCGCCGGCGCGCCCGTCAATCCCCGGATCAAGTCCGGGGACATGGACGAGACCGGCTTTCGCATCGGCGGCAAAACACAAGGGCTGCATGTCGCCTGCACGCCGCTGACGACCTTCACCCGCGTCTGCGCCCGGCGCGGCAGCCTGCTGGCGAACGTCGTCGGCGTCGTCGTGCACGATCACGGGAAGCCCTATGACACGATGGAGGGCGTGCGGCATGCGCTGTGCGACGCCCCCCACTTGCGCGAGCCGAAGGCGCTTGTCGAAATCGAGAAGGAGGATTGGGCGCGAAAGATGCAGCGGCTGTTGCGCCGCGCCTGCCATGCGGCCAATCT
>CAIZGR010000132.1 GCA_903932535.1 uncultured Hyphomicrobiales bacterium
GTCGCCGTCGGCTCGAACATCATGTCCTTCTCGGACGGGTCGGAGGCCACGATCGCCGACGACGGCGCGACCCAGATCGACAGCGTCTCGCCGCGGCGGGTGTAGACGTCGCGCGCGGCCTGCAGCGCCATCGTCGCGTCATGCGCGTGCAGCGAGCCGACGTGGCGATGGGCGAGCCCGTTGCGCGGACGGACGAACACTTCCCAGAGGGGGGTGGCGGCTTCGGTCATGGGCGGTTCCTCGTGTCATGTCTGCCCGTCATTGCTTCGCTTCGCTCCTCGCAATGACGACGCCGCATCACGCCGCGCGCCCGGCCGCGGCGCGCTGCTTGGCGGCGTAGGCGGCGGCGGCCTCGCGCACCCAGGCGCCGTCGGCTTCCGCCTGCCGGCGGTGCTTCATCCGCTGGCGATTGCAGGGGCCGTCGCCGGCCAGCACGCGGGCGAACTCGTCCCAGTCGACGATCCCGTGCTCCCAATGGCCGGTCGCCTCGTTGAAGCGGAGGTCGGGGTCGGGAAACGTGAGGCCGAGGTAGCGCCCCTGCGGCACGGTGGCGTCGATGAACTTCTGCCTCAGGCCGTCGTTGGTGAAGCGCTTGATCTTCCACTTCATCGACAGCTCCGAATGGACGCTGTCGGTGTCGTGCGGGCCGAACATCATGAGGGAGGGCCACCAGAAGCGGTCCAGCGCGTCCTGCGCCATGGCGCGCTGCGCCTCGGTTCCCCGCGCCATGGCGAGCATGATGGCGTAGCCCTGCCGCTGGTGGAACGATTCCTCCTTGCACACCAGGATCATCGCCCGGGCGTAAGGTCCGTAGCTGCAGCGGCAGAGCGGAATCTGGTTCATGATCGCCGCGCCGTCCACGAGCCAGCCGATCGCGCCCATGTCGGCGTAATTGAGGGTCGGGTAGTTGAAGATCGACGAATATTTGGCGCGGCCGGAAAGGAGCTGCTCGTAGAGCGCCTCGCGCGTGACGCCGAGGGTCTCGGCGGCGGAATAGAGGTAGAGGCCGTGGCCGGCCTCGTCCTGGATCTTGGCCAGCAACTGCGCCTTGCGCTCGAGCGTCGGGGCGCGCGTCACCCAATTGCCCTCGGGCTGCATGCCGATGACCTCGGAATGGGCGTGCTGGGAAATCTGCCTGACGAGGGTGCGGCGATACGCCGCCGGCATCCAATCGTTGGCCTCGATTTTCTCTTCGGCGTCGATGCGCGCCTGGAAGGCCGCGAGCTTCTCCGGGTCCTCGGGCTCGACCGGGGCGAGGTCCTTGGCGTTCAGCTCCTGCGCGTACATCCGTCTCCCCGCATGCGAACGGGCCGCCCTGGCGCGGTCTCAGCGCGGATCACTAAGCAACATTCTCGCCGCCGTGCAATGAAAACCGGCAACATTTCGTTGCAGGCCTGTCGCCGGCTGGCCGCCGCTCGTGGTCGATTGGCTCTAACGCAATGCGACGATGGCGAGGAGCAGAATGAGATAGCCGGCGTTTTCGATCGCGGAATCGCGAACGGCCGCGCGGATCGCAGCCGGCCGCCCGGTGACGGTCGACGCGGCGATCGCCGCCGAACGCTTCGCTGCGGTCGTCTCGCCCCAAAAGAACAAGCCGATTGCGAGCGCGATCGCGACCCAGCCGATCGGCCCGAGTTTCCCGGCCAACCCTGCAAACCCGGCGGAGGTCGCAATCGCAAGCAAACCGGTCACGCGAAAAAAGCGCGCCGTCCGGCGCGCGAAGCTCGCGGCAGGCGCAGCGGCGTCGCCTTCGATCCTGCGCAGCGCGGGGAGCGCCACGGTCGCCGCGAAGATCGCGCCGCCGATCCAAAGCGAGATCAAGAGAACGTGCGAGAAGTTGACGACCATGAGGTCGAGGCGCCCGCCGAGCCAGGCGATGACAATCCCCATGAGGATGGCGAGCCCGCCCGTGGTCCGGAAGAAGCCCGCCGCGTGGTTGCCGAACACGGCGGCCGGAGTGGGAACGGACGAGCCGACCGCCTCGCCGATCACCGGAGCGGCGGCGAAGGTGCCGAAGAGCGAGCCGCCCATCCACATCGTGCCGAGCATCACGTGAAAGAAACTGACGATCCAAACCGGGTCCATAGCCATCCCTCGGGATTCCAACTCGAGCGGCCCGCCTCGTCACGCCGGTAAAGGCGTCACGCGGCGGCTTTCCGCGCGCCGAACGCGTAGCCGTTTACGCCCGGCTTGGGAACGACGCAGCCGCTCGGATCAATCGGCCTCGTCGCGACGCTCGGCCTTTCGCGAGAGCTGGAGCCTCCGCCCGGCCGGCCGAGGCGGCACGGCGTCGGCGTCGAGCAAAGCCTCGGTGGGGCGCAGGACCGCGCGGCAGATCGCCGCCGTCGTCCGGCGCTGAAAGCCCCGGCGCAGGATCGCCGCGCAGCCCTTGCTTTCCCGCCGTGGGGCGGTCATTCGGCCGCGGCCGGCGCGTGCTCTTCGCCCACGGGGGCCTTTGCGGCGAGCGACGCGCCGGCGTCGGGCGCAAGCTGGGCGAAGACGAGCGTGGACAGACTCGATATGACCGCGACCGCGACCAGGGCGAGCGACAGGTCGCGCGCTTCGAGCGTCGCGTCGCCGAAGCCGATCTGGATGAGCTGGATGCAAACCGCCGCGACCGCGACGCCCACCGCGCCCGACATCTGCTGCGCGACGCTGGCGAAGCTGGTCGCCCGGCTCATGCGCGGCGGGTCGATGTCGGCATAGGAAAGGGCGTTGAGCGCGGTGAATTCGAGCGAGCGGAAGAAGCCGCCGGCGAGCAGCGCCAGAAAGATCAGCCAATGCGGCGTCGAGGACGTGAAGAGGGCGTAGGACGCCATGAAGGCGCCGGAGACGAGCGCGTTGACCAGCAGCGTCCGGCGGAAGCCGAACCGGCGCAGCGCGGTCGAGGCGGTGAACTTCATCGCGATCGCGCCGGCGGCGGTGGCGAAGGTCAGCGAGCCGGACTCGAACGGCGTCAGGCCGAAGCCGATCTGCAACAGGAGCGGCAGGAGAAAAGGGAGGGCGCCAATGCCGACGCGGAAGAAAAGGCCGCCGACCACGCCGGCGAAGAAGGTCGGGATGCGGAGGAGCTTCAGGTCGAGGATCGCGTCCTCGTCGGCGCCCGCATGGCGGACGTAGAGCGCGAGCAGGACGAGGCTCGCGGCGATCTGCGCAGTGACCTCGAGGCCAGGCGCCATGCCGCGGCCGATCAGCGACAGGCCTGAGATCAGGCCGAGGAGCCCTGCGCCCGAGAGCAGGAAGCCCTTGAAGTCGAAGCGCGGCACGTCCTCCTCGCGCAGGTTGGCGATGTATCGCAGCGACAGGGCGACGCCGAGCACGCCGATCGGAACGTTGACCCAAAAAATCCAGCGCCAGTTGAAATAGGTGGTGATGAAGCCGCCGAGCGGCGGCCCCGTGACCGGCCCGAGCAGCGCCGGAACGGTGAGATAGGCGAGCGCGTCGACGAGGTCGCGTTTCTCGACGCTGCGCAAGAGCACGAGCCGGCCGACCGGGACCATCATGGCGCCGCCCAGTCCCTGGACGACGCGCGAGCCCACGAAGGTGAGCAGCGAGGTCGACAGGCCGCACAGGATCGAGCCCGCCACGAAGACCACGATGGCGCCGCGGAACACCGGCCGCGCCCCGAACCTGTCGGCCGCCCAGCCGCTGGCCGGGATGA
>CAIZGR010000133.1 GCA_903932535.1 uncultured Hyphomicrobiales bacterium
CGCCGCCATGCCGGCGGTGACAGTCTACGCCCAGACGCCGATTGTCCGCTCGTCCGAGAGCGCGAACGGGCTCGGCTCGACGCTGCCAGCCTACCGGGCCGCCATCGCCACCGCCGTCTCCACGCGGACCTCGTTCGCGACGCTCGTCGACGGGACCGCCTTTCTGACGGCCGGCGACCTGTCCGATGGAGTACACCCGACGACTGCGGGCCACGCAACCTACGCGAGCAAGGTGCTCGCGATCCTGCCGCCATGATCCCATGCTCCCGCTGCTCGCCGCCGTCGGTCTGATCGCCGCGATCTGGGTCGCCGTCGCCGCGAGCGGAACGCCGATCCGGCCGGACGACGAGTGACCATCACGCAAAGGGGACGCTATGCCTCTCGCCCATTCGGCGGAGTTCTTCCGCTTGACCCGCGTCCAGCTGTTCGGCGGCTCGATGACGCAGTCGCAGGTAGACGGGACGGCCGCGCTGCTGTCCGCGTGGGACCATCACGACGTGCGCTGGGTCGCCTACGCGCTCGCGACCGCCTACCACGAGACCGACTTCACGATGGAGCCGATCGCGGAATACGGCCATGGAAGGGGGCGACCTTATGGCGTTCCCGATCCGAAAAACGGGCAGGTTTTTTACGGCCGAGGCTTTGTTCAAATTACGTGGCGGCACAACTATGCCCGCGCAGACTTGGAAATACCGGGCTTCGACCTCGTCAACCATCCAGACAACGCGCTGAAACCAGAGGTCGCCGCCGTCATCATGGTTCGCGGGCTTACAGAAGGCTGGTTCACTGGCGTGAAACTGGAAAACTACTTCCCGCTCCACAATCCGAAATACGCCGACTGGTTGAACGCGCGCCGGATCGTCAACGGGCTCGATTGCGCGGCCCGGATTGCGCTGTACGCGCAGCATTTCCGCGACGCGCTGGAAGCCGGGGGGTACGCGCCGTGAGGGCCGTCATCCTCGCCGTCCTCGCCCTCGCCGCCATGGCGCTGACCGGCTGCGCCGTCCGCCCTGGATCGCCCTGCGCCGGGCTCACGTCGAACTGTTTCCAATGACGTGGCTCGCGAAGTGGGCCTGCGTCGCCCTCATCATCGCCGTGGTCGTGGTCGTCGTCGCGTCGGCTGTCGTCTGGACGGCGGCGGGCGAGGCGTGGCGTGAAGTGCTGACCTTGTGCGACCGATACCACCGGAGAATTCGATGACCCTGTCCACGCATCACGGCCTCGCGTGGGAGGAACCCGCGCCCGTCGAGACCGATCCGTACCGCGCCTTCGAGGCGGCCGTCCGTGAGGCCCGCGCGGCGTCGCATGAACGGAAACTCGACGCCCCAGTTGCAAAGGCGTTTGCGGCCTTCGCCGATGCGCTCGCGAAGGCCATCGACCTCGCCCGCGTGCAACAGCGGGAGATCGCCGCGCTCCGGGGCGTGACGTTCGGCGACCCATGACCGCCGACAACTTGAGGAAATAAGATGACCACAACCATCAAAGTTACGTCTCACAACTATCCCGCTCTTGTGACCTATGTCGATACCAACTCGGACGGGGTTTCAAATCGCACGCAGGCCGTCATCGTCGAGGCGGAAGACGGCGAGCAGCACTTCCACTGCACGACGTCGCGAACCATCGAAATTGTCGATCTTGACTACTATGATCCCCGCGTTCTTGCCTCGCGCAAGACGAAGGGGAGGATGTATGTCGCGCCAGTTACGGCCGCCACGCCTTCAACCGCCGCAGAAGCGTCGTCCTGATATCTTTGAGGATGATCGGCGGGGCGTTCCACTCAATGCCCCGCGCGAGCCGCGACGCAGATTCCGCGAGTAGGTAGACCTCGCGCTTCTCGGGCGGAACAGCCTCGTATTCGGCCTGCATCTCCGCCGCCAGCGCGGCGATGGCGCGGTCGAAGTCGCATTCAAAGTCTTCAAGCGTCGGCATCGTGAGCCTCCTGCATACCTATGCGGAGGTAATCGCCGCGCGCGGACAAAACCGGAAAGCTGGATCGAGATTTATTTCGCGCGGGGCTGCGAAGCGCCTGCCGGCGACACCAACCGCCCCCGCGTCCACCGCGCGCATGTCGCGCACAAAACCCGAAAGGAACCCGCATGTCCAAGAAACCCGCGCACGCGCCCGCCGCGCCGCCGCCGAAGCCGCTCC
>CAIZGR010000134.1 GCA_903932535.1 uncultured Hyphomicrobiales bacterium
CCAGTCCGTCTCGACCACGCGTCCCTGAGTGCCGCCGTCGAGGATGATCCAGTCGCCGGGGTGATAGGGTTTCGCGAGATTGAGCACGATGCCCGAGAAGACGTCGCCCAAGGTGCTTTGGAGGGCGAGGCCGAGCACGATGGCGACGACGCCGGAGGCCGCCAGCAGACCGCCGACCGGGATGTCGAAGACATTGGCGACGATGGCGAGGCCGCCGGCGGCGTAGATGACGCCGACGAAGAGATCCTGGAGGAACCGCGTTTCGCGGGGCTGTCGTCGGAAGACGAGCGCTGCACGGAAGAAGCCCGAAAGCAGCCAGGACGCCGCGACCCACCAGACGATCTTGAAGGCGCTGATCATGAAAATCGTGAGGTCGTCGCCAACGCTCGGCGTCGGCTCCGATGGCAAGACCCCGGCCGCCAGCAACATGAAGGTGAAGCCGCCGAAGGAGGCCAGCTGGCAGAGGAAGCGGGCGACGGGGTTCTCGCGAAAGGCGAGCCGCGTCACGAGAAAGCCGACGACGAGGAAGACGCCGGCGAGCGTCAACGCGATCGGGAGCTGCGAGATGAAGCCTGCGAATTCAGCGGTCATGAGGCCGATTCTGGGTAGTGGCCGAGGCTCGGCCATATCGCCTCGGCGACAGGCTGTCCCGCCCCGGGGCCGCCGCCGGCCCAAGGCTTAAAGCGGCGCCGCGGGGGGACAGGACAGGATCGGAAATTACTCAGGCCACTGGGCGCGAAGGCAGGCTTGCATCGTTTCCTCCATCCTCTTCGCGGCCAGAAATCGCGGCGGGCTCGAGTCCGCCTTCTCGCATGAAGCGTCTTGTGCTGGCGCTGTTCCGGCGGACCGACCGCCGCCTTCGACAGCGCGACTCCAATCGATCTCCATATGGCCGGCAGCGGTCTCGAGCGAACCCCGGTCTTGTTGGAGGCTATCCTCGACGCGCGGAACCCCAACGCCGCCGTGCAGGGTCCAATCCGATCAACAGCCGATATGCAGGGAAAACTCGCTCCGCCTTGCCCGTTCATCGGGGTGGAAGGCCGAGGGCGGCAAGTCATCTCTTTGGCCGATCCTCCATATTTCGGTTCCGGTCACATCAAAATGCTCGCGGTCAGAATCGAAAAACCGGAACGACCTGAGGGCGAACTTATCTTTGAGTTGCTTCCAACTCGCCACGATTCCATTCCACATCATGAACGCCTCCTGCGCCATGGCTCAACACATTGAGCCGACATAGGCTGGCGAAGGAAAGAATCGGAATATACCTACTCCAAGGATACAACGAGCCCGGCTAAGTGGATACCAAAAGCCGCAACCCCGCTCAATCTCCGCTCAGGGCCACTCGCGGCGCGAGCAACGTGGCGTCGCAGAAGCCCGCGGTTAACGGCAATGGCGACGAAATCATGCGTTCCTGATGGCGACGAAACCGAGGTTCTACTCGGTACGTCATGGACTGCAGTCATACGCCGCTCAGCGTCTGGTTCTGGGCCGCGTACCTCGTCCAGCCAGACGCCGGCGATGTCGGCGGTGCAGTTTCAGCGGCGATTTGGGCTGACGCGATATGAGACCGCCTTCGCAAACTGCGCGTGGGCATGGTGCGGCCGGACCAGGACCGTATCGGGTCGGTCGGAAGACCATGTCGAGGTCGACAAGGCGAGGATCGGCGGAGGTATGCGAGGCGAAAGGCCGGGGCGTCCACCAGAAGACTTACGCCGGAATAAAGGTCGGCATAAATCCGGCGCCTCTCGCGAAAGGACCCGCAAGAGGCAGGTAGGTACTTTCCGATGGTGTGAGGACCTGCTCATCCTTGCTACTCTGAGGTTACGGTTTCAGGGCGGAACGAAGGAGCTGCGCTTCGCTGACGGGCACCCACCGACAACAGGAGACAAGTCCAATGACATCCGCCGTTTCGATGTTCGGACACAAGTCCGAGTTTGACCCCTTTCTCTATGCGCCGGTCGGCGAGGAGCGAAACGGAATGTCGCTCAGCGTGCTGTCTGCCTTGGCGCGGCTCGAGATGGACCCCTGGCAAGAGGCGGCGACCTTGACCAAGCTGCCGGCTCAGGATGCGTCCGTCCGATTGGCATCGCTGCTTGCCTCCCTCCCGTCCGAGGCGGCGACCCTGCTGGCGCCGAGCACAATCCTTCGTTTGATTGCGCTCTTGCCGCTCGAGCCGCCGAGCGACCAACGGGCGCGCGATTCGTCGGTTAGCGTGACGGCCCGATATTGGATGGTCGGGTTCTGCTTCATCATGGCTTTCGTCCTGATGTTGGCCGAGCTGTTTTCCGAAGACCGCCACGCGCCGGCTTCGACGCACGGCGGCCCGACGGCGCATTCCAGTGAAGCAGGGCCATCAGCGAAGGCAGCTCCCAATCCCGTCGGGGGAATGTGACGTCTCGACCCGAATCGATCGATGCCAGAGTCGAAAAGCCGCACCGGCTCCCTGACTCAGCGAGGGTCCAACAAGGCTGTCTGTGGTTTGCGGACGAAACGTCTTGGCCTTGCCAGATCGAAGCCATCCGGTGATGGTTCTCAATCGTGAATGATCACGCGCTCAGTTCCGATTTCCTAGATGCGTTGCAGCGTGAGTCCTTCAACTATTTCGTTCACGAGTCGAACGCGCGCAACGGACTTATCGCGGACAAAACCCAGGCTGGATCGCCGGCGAGCATTGCAGCTGTTGGGTTCGCCCTCGCCTCCTATCCCGTCGGCGTCGACCGCGGTTTCATGACTCGTGCAGACGCGATCGCGCGAACCCTATCGACCTTGCGCTTTTTCCACTTCAGCGTTCAGAGCGCCGACGCGGACGCGACCGGATACAAGGGCTTCTACTACCACTTTCTCGACATGAAGAGCGGAAGGCGGGTTTGGAAATGCGAACTGTCCACGATCGACAGTTCCATCCTTATTGTCGGCATGTTGACTGCCGCAGCCTACTTCTCTGGCGAAGACGAGGACGAGCGCGAAATCCGAGAGCTAGCCGAAGCACTCTACCTGCGCGCGGATTGGAACTGGGCGCTGAACGGCGGCGTCGCGGTGACCCACGGATGGAAGCCAGAGCGCGGCTTTCTTCGCTTCCGCTGGCAGGGCTATTGCGAGGCGATGATTCTCTACCTGCTCGGCCTGGGCTCGCCGACCCATCCGCTGCCGCGCGAAAGCTGGGCGCGATGGACCTCCACATACGATTGGCGAACGCTCTACGATCATGAGCTTCTCTATGCGGGCCCGCTCTTCATCCACCAATTCTCGCATATCTGGATCGATTTTCGCGGCATTCAGGACGACTATATGCGTGGCCGGCAAACCGACTATTTCGAGAACAGCCGCCGCGCAACCTATGTCCAGCAGCAATATGCGATCGCCAATCCAGCTCGATATGAAGGCTACGGTGAAAATTCCTGGGGACTCACCGCGAGTGATGGTCCTGGGCCGAGGAGCTACATGATCAGGGGAAAGAAGCGCCGCTTCTTCGGCTACAAAGCTCGCGGTGCGCCTTTCGGGCCTGATGACGGCAGCATCGCGCCTTGGGCGGTCGCCGCGTCTCTCCCTTTCGCGCCCGAGATTGTCGAGCCGACGCTTGCGCATTTCGAGACGTTGAAGCTGCGCGAGAACAACGGATATGGTTTCAAAACCACATTCAACGCCACCATGGCCTTCAGACGCGGTCCGTCGCCAATATGGATCTCGCCGTTCCATTTCGGAATCAATCAAGGACCGATTCTCCTGATGCTTGAGAATTATCGTACAGGCCTCATCTGGAACCTCTCGCGTCAATGTCGCTATCTGGTCGCCGGACTTCGCCGTGCGGGCTTCTTGGGGGGATGGCTCGGAGTCGAAAATTCGGCCGGTGCGGAATAGAGAGCGCAAGGATCCCTATCTAGCCATCTGACGATCGCCGGTCTCGAGGCATGCGCAGATCGCTTCGACGACACGCTTCGTTTCATGCGGGTCGCGCACTCTGATGGACTCAGCGCCCGCCTGCTTTGCGGGATAGTCGTTTCCGCCTGGAAAGATCGCGTCGCCCACGAAGATCATGTCGGCGATGCTCATGCCAAGGGTTTCGTGAAGCTTTCTCACGCCATAGGCTTTGTCGATCCCTGGCCGGGTGACGTCGATCGACGTTGATCCGCCCAACTGAATCGAGAATGCAGGAATCAAAGGCGCGAGAATCGCCTGTATCGCCTTGCGCTTCGCGAAGTCGGGATCCCATTTTTCCTTTTGGTCCAAAGGCGCCGCCTGGCCCAGAGCCGAGAACGTGATTTGACTGTCCCGGTCTTCAATCGGTTCGCCCCAGTGATTTTCGGTGGTGAAGCAGGCTTTGCCGCACCGCCACCTCCAACGCGGCGACGATTGTCTTCTTTTCGTCGTCGGTGAAATCCTCGGAGTAGAGTTTCTTCCATGCGCCGTCGAAGCGATAGAATTTGGTGCCGCAGGTTGGAAGGAGGGACAGCCTTTTCAGTCGTTCGTCATTGGGCATAAACGTGAGCACCTGCCTTTCAAACTGTCCCCAAGCTCCGCCGGAAATGATTGCGACTTCGACGATCCCAAGCAACCGGGCAAGAAGGGCAGCCATCTCGCCGTCGAGATCAGATTTGCTTTCGGCGAGAGTTCCATCGAGATCGAAAATGATCAGACTTTTCATGCGAGCTCCGGGGCGACGATTGTCGATTGCGGCAGCGGGACGACCCTTGGACGCGGATGCGGCTGACGACAATGCCGAACTGCAGCAGGGTCAGGATCCGCTCGCCGCGATAGAGTCCAGGGCCCACGATGAGTAGCCCTATCCCGTCTTCATCATCGCCTTGCGGAAATACCACGCACTTGCGCCGAAGAACGCCACACCGATGGCCAACAAGAATAGGAACTCCGGCCAGACGATATCGAAGCCCGCGCCGCGATAGAGGATCCCTTGAGCGAAATTGACGAAATGGGTTGTCGGCGCGACGATCATCACCCACTGCACGGCCTTGGGCATGCTGTCCTGGGGCGTCATGCCGCCCGACAGGATCTCCAGCGGCACGAGAACGATGATCACGATGATCCCGAACTGCTGCATCGAGCGCGCGATCGTGCCGAGGAAAATGCCTAAAGAGGTCGTGGCAAAAATGTTGAGTGCCGCGCCCGCCAAGAACAGCGGGATCGATCCGGCGATGGGAACGCGAAGCACTCCCTGCACGACGACGATGAGCGAAAACGTGCACGCCAGCAGCACGACTCCACCCATCGACCAGATTTTCGCGGTCATGATTTCGATCGGCGAGACCGGCATCGCCAGCAAGTGGTCGATCGTTCCGTGTTCGCGCTCGCGGATCAGCGCAGCGCCGGTGAGGATCATCGCGACTATTGTGACATTGTTAATGATCTCCATCAGCGCGCCGAACCAGGCCTCCGTCAGCGTTGGATTGAAGCTCGCTCGCATGTCGATCGACACCGGCGCGTCGGCGGCGGGCTGATTGTGCCGTAGGAAAGTCGCTACCTCCTGCCCGACCATTTCCTGGATATAGCCGCTGCCGGTGAAGGCCTGGGTGATCTGGTTGGCGTCAACGTTGAGCTGCACCGCCGGCTGGCGCCCGGCGATCAGGTCGCGCTGATAGTTCGGGGGAATGTCGATGACGAAAGTGTATTCGCCCTGGTCGAGGCCTTGGTTCTCCCGATCGATCGGTAGGATTACAGCGCGACGAAAGAGCGGCGGATAGAATGCGTCGACGATCCGCTGCGACAGCGGAGAGGCGTCTTCGTCGACGATTGCGATCGGCGCATTGTGAAGCGTATCGGGGATGACCGTCGCCGCCATATAGATACCGACGCTGAAGACATAGACGATCAGAACCAGCATGACGGGGTCGCGCGTGAGGCTGCGCAACTCCTTGACGCCGAGCCGCAGGATGTTGGCGGCTACCAATGTCAGCTCTCCTGCTTTTTGAGGAAGAGGATGCAAAGGCCCATCAGGACCGCAAAGCCCGCGACGATCGGCGCGAGCGAGGGCCAGAGTTCGGTAAAGCCGAGCCCTTTGGAAAAGGCGCCCCGCGAAATGTTGAGGAAATAGGTTGCGGGGTAAATCCGGCCGATGAAAGCCGGCGCCCCTTGCAGCGAGGATACCGGATTGATCATTCCCGCCCATTGGATGGAGGGGATCATGGTCCCGATCGCGGTCCCGAAAACCGCGGCGATCTGGCTCTTCATGAACGTCGACAGAACCAGCCCGAACGCCGTCGCAAACAGGACGAAGGCGAAGGCGGAGAGCGTGAGCATCGCCAGGCTGCCCCTTACCGGTACGGCGAAGACGGTCGTTGCCAGCACGGTGAGCAGAAGGAAATTCACCATGCCAAGCGCGATATAAGGAATCTGCTTGCCGACCAGGAACTCGGTCCGCGTGACCGGTGTCACGTAGAGGTTGACGATAGAGCCGAGCTCCTTCTCGCGCACGACGCTCAGAGCCGTCAGCATCGCCGTAATCATCAGAAGCAGCAGCGGTATGACTGCCGGAACCATCGCGACGACGCTCACGATCGCCGGATTATACCAATATCGGATCTGCATATTCACAGGTCCCGACGAAACGGCGACGCCCAGTCGATGCAGCGAGACGTCCGAAAGCCAAGCCGCCTGCATGCCTTCGACGTAACCCTCGATGGTCTGCGCCCGCTGCGGCATCGCGCCGTCGACCCAGACAGCGATCTCGACGGGCGTTCCGCGCTCGATGTCGCGGCCGAAGTTCACGGGCAATTCGATCGCCAGACTCA
Source organism: uncultured Hyphomicrobiales bacterium (assembly GCA_903932535.1). Taxonomy (GTDB): domain Bacteria; phylum Pseudomonadota; class Alphaproteobacteria; order Rhizobiales; family Beijerinckiaceae; genus Roseiarcus. The sequence goes on from CAIZGR010000134.1 coordinate 6,744, forward strand.
ACTCCGCATCCTGCATGCGGTGGTCCCTGTCGGCGTAGTCCACGAGGGGGTGATGTTGCTGAAAATAGCGCGAAGCCGAGAGGTTGAGGACATAGTCGCGACTGAGCGCCGTCCCGTCGCGATCGAGCACGGCGAAGGGGATCTTGTCGACGTCGAGGTTGAGGCCGTAGCCCAGAATCAGCATCAAGAACAGCGAGCCGAACAGCGCAAGCGACGCGCGCACGGGATCGCGGCTCAGTTCCAAAGATTCCCGCACCGTGTAGCTCCACATGCGTCGTACGCTGAACGCCCGGGTCGCCCTTGACCCTTGAACGCGCCGGGGCTCGATAGGCGGTGAGGCCGACTGGCCCACGCCACCTTCGGCTTCCATGAGGTACTCGATGAAGGCTGCATCCAGGCTCTTTGCGCGCTTGGATGCGACCACCGTCGTGGGCGTCTCGGTGATCAGCACGCGACCTGCATTCATCAGTGAGATTCGATCGCAACGCGCCGCCTCGTTCATGAAGTGGGTCGAGATGAAGATCGTCACGCCGTCATTGCGCGAGAGGTCGACCAGCATCTGCCAGAACATGTCGCGGGCGATCGGATCGACGCCGGACGTCGGTTCGTCGAGGATCAGCAATTCGGGGCTATGAACCATCGCCACTGCCAGTGACAGGCGCTGGCGCACGCCGAGCGGCAGGCTGTCCGGCATCACGTCTTTCACGTGCGCGAGTTGGAACCGGTCGATCATCACATCGACGCGGGCAGGGATGTCCGCCTCGGCCAAACTGAAAAGCTGCCCGTGGAGAATCAGGTTCTGCGTGACCGTCAATTCCGAGTAGAGGGAGAACGCCTGCGACATATAGCCGACGCGGCGTCGCAGTTCCGCGTCGCCCGCCGTAACGCTGCGGCCGAATAGCCAGGCTTCGCCTTCGCTAGCCGTCAACAGCCCCGTCAGCATCTTCATGGTGGTGGTCTTGCCGCAGCCGTTCGATCCGAGAAAGCCAAATATCTCGCCGCGCTCGATGCGAAAATTGACATGATCGACGGCGGTGAAAGCGCCGAAGCGCTTCGTCAATCCTCGCGCCTCGATGACGACGTCGCCTTTGGAACTGGATGGTCGCGGGGGGATGACCACCTTGCGGTGCCCGCGCCGCTGTGTCTCCGGCATGAGGGCGATGAAGGCGTCCTCAAGCCCCTGGGCGCCAGTGCGCTCCAACAATTCGTGCGTCGATCCGAGTGCGAGGACCTTTCCCGCATTCATCGCAACCAAGAGATCGAACGCGGCGGCCTCCTCCATATAAGCGGTCGCGACGACGACGCTCATGCTCTTTCGCGCGACGCGGATCCGGTCGATCAATTGCCAGAACTGAACGCGCGAGAGTGGATCGACGCCGGTGGTCGGTTCGTCGAGGATCAGGAGGTCGGGGTCGTGTACGAGCGCGCAGCAGAGGCCAAGCTTCTGTTTCATGCCTCCGGAAAGCTGACCGACCGCGCGATCGCGAAACGGCAGCAGGCCCGTACTGCCCAAGAGGTCGTCGATGCGGGCGTCGCGCTCCGCTTTGCTCTGGCCAAA
>CAIZGR010000135.1 GCA_903932535.1 uncultured Hyphomicrobiales bacterium
CGTGCAAAAGCCGATCCTGCGCATTCAAAACCGCGCCTTTTTCCGGACATTCCATCGTCCAAACTCCCAAAAATCCGCGCCCTCACGGCGGCGCCCCGGCCTCGTTGCCCCACGCATCCCAGCCCGGACGCGGAGGCCCGCGCCGGTTCAGTTCGATCTTGGGAAGCGTCGGAAAATAGGATTCGATCAGCTCGCAAAAACATTCAGGCTTGGCCGAATGGACGCCGAGCGGCGCTTCGACCACCGAAGCCCATTGCGTCCCCATCGCCGGCGCCGGAAGGTCGCCGCGCGTGCCGATCAACAGCAATTCGTGTTTGTTGCGCGACCAGTAGCCGGTCCCGATCCGATCCTTGACCCAGATGAAATGCGAAACGTATTCAAACCCCCAGGCGGCAAGAACTTGCAGCCCCTCGCGAAGCATCGGCGCTGTCGCCCAAAGAAACAGCACCGCATCGTCGGCGGCGATGGACGCCACGTCGCGCGCGCAAATGGCTTCCACGGTCGAGGTCGGATAATGATTATCGGCGGCGCGATCCATGCCGCTGTCGCGCGACCAGACTTCAAACCGCCACTCCGGATCGGCATAAATCACGCCATAGCGTTTTTGCGGCAAGGCGACCTGCCGCGCGCCAAGATCGGCCTCGCGCGCGCGCCGCCGCTCCTGCTTTTCGGCCTTGCGCTCGGCGCCGGTCAATTCGACCGAAAGCACCGCCTGTTTTTTCGCCAGCGCCGTGCGCGCCTCGAATTCGCGCGCATCGAGCGCGGCGAGCTTTTGCCAGCGGCTGGATTGGGTCTTGGTGATATCGAGATCGGCCAATTTAACGGTAGCAGCCGGCGACCGTTTTTCCGGCCGGCCTCCAGCCTCGCGCTCGCCCTTTTCCGCCATCTCGCGCAGCAGCTCGCCCGCGCGCCGTTCCGCGCGCAATCGAAGCTCGGTCGCATGATCGATCAGCTGGCTGTCACGCGCCTGCCGCGCATACACCTGCATCGCGACGGCCTTGTCGCGAATCGCCCTGGCTTCATCGACATTAAGCGCCAGCGCCAAAGCCGCACGCGCGGCGTCATAAAGGGCAAGCGCGCTCATATTTCGACCTCCTCGACAGCCGCCTCGACGGCTTCCAGAAGGATCGAGGGCAAATTCTTTTTCAGCGCGGCGTTGAGCGCCTTCTTGATCTGCTTTTTGTAATCGGGCGCCGGGATGATCTTCGACACCGGATTTCCGCGCGCCTCGCGAATATCCAGCAATTGATTGAGGCCGAGCCATACGGCGTCGCAAGCATCGCCGTGGTCGCCGATAATACTGTCACCGCCGGCGAAATGCTTCCAGCGCGGTGAATTGTGAAGATCGCGCGCCCTTTTCGCCCATTGAAGAATCTCTTCAAGCTTGGCGAGGTCGCGGGCCGATGCGGAATTGTCCGTCATGGCGGCGCCGCCTCCCCGTCCGCGATCGCATCGAGCACCGCGCCGGCCAGCCCGTGCGCGCCGCCGCGCGCGTCGCGGGTCAGGGCCCGCGCCAGCGTCCCGACCGGCACG
>CAIZGR010000136.1 GCA_903932535.1 uncultured Hyphomicrobiales bacterium
CCCAAATCGACGCCAGAAACAGCAGCGCGCCGAGGCCAATGACGGCGGCGAGGATGGCGGCGGAGATGAGAAAGTCGATTGCAGTCATGACGGGTTGCCTCCGGTCAAAGCGTCCTCGATCAGCGCGCGGACAAGGCGCTGGACCGACGCCTTGCGTTGAGTGACACCTCCTTCCCATCCCCGCGCGAATAGGTCTTCGATCTGGCCTGCGGCGGACAGCGCGATTTCATCCATCTTGGAAGGGTCGCGCGCCTTGACCATTGCGGCGGCGCGAAGTTCGGCGGCGGCGCGCAATTGCTGCTCGTTATAAAGCGATTCCGCGTAGTCTTCGGTCTCGGCTTCGAGCGCCGCGATTTTCTGGTCGCGGTCGTCGGGATTTCCGAAAATGCCCATCACGCCACCTTGACGCCGTGCGCCCTCAGATCGGCGACCACGTCATAGCCAGCGCCGGGATACCAGCGGCCCGCGAAAAGATCGGCCTGCCGGAAGACCGGGACGCCTTGGATATGGTCGTAATCCTTGAAGCTATGCGGCTTGCCCGGATCACCCCAATCGATCCCGGAGACGACGCCCGCCTGTTTCGCCAGCGCGGCGAAGAACAGATAATCATGGCCGTTCGGATCATATTTGCCGTTGATGTAGAGCGCGAAATCGACCGCCAGCCCGTAGCCGTGAACGCCCACGTTCTTGAGTTGCGTCGCGCCCTTTTTGAAAAGAGCGGCTTGGCGCGCGGGCGAGCGATAGGTCTCCAAAATCTCGACCACATGGCCCTGATGCTCGGCGAACTCCTTGAATTTCAGCACGCGGGCGCGAAAGTTCGGCTCCAAAAGCCCAAGGTCTTTGTTGAGATTTGGGAGGCGGAAACGGGGGTCTTTGCGGATGACGTCCGTGTAAAACGTGCCCATGGTCAAATCCTTTCAAGCGAAACCCGCGCCACGCCGACGCGGGTTAGTCCGATGGCGGAGGCCGCCGCACGCGAAAGGTCGATTCCGCGCCCGGTTTTTGACGACGGGCCTCTATCGTTGACGCGCACGACGACAGACCGCCCGCGAAAGCCGACGCGAAGACGCGTTCCGAACGGAAGCGACCGATGCGCCGCCGTCAGGGACTGGGGTCTGAAGACTTCGCCGCTGGCCGTGCGACGATTCAGGTGTTCGCCGGAGGCGCCATACCACGATGCAAGCACCGTCCCGGCCGCATGACGTGGCCGTTGAGCATCACTTCGACAATGACGCGCGGACGCGGTTCCTTGGGCCAAAGCAGCGCGATGATCCACTTGAACATGGCCGAACACCGAATCGAGGAGAGAACCGGCGCGGGCCGGCGCGGCGGCGCAAAGCGCGAGCGCCAGCAACCCGGCGAGCGGGAGGGTTTTGAACATGGGTTTTCCTGATTTTTTTTGCGCCCGCTTTTCCGGTTCTCGCATCGCTTATCGATTAAGAGCTCAGGAAGACCGACCCATGACCGATCTGGACGACTTTGAAACGGACTTTAACGGCGCGCTTGCGGCTCTTGTGGCCGAAGCAGAACGGGAGATCGCCGCAATTCCAGAAGCGGAGCGCGACGATTATTTCACCGCAGAGGCGGCGAAGCGTCTGGCGCGCTGCATCGAAATGAAAGCGCCAGACTGCCTTGTCGAGATGATTGAAGAGTCGCTCGCGAAGAAACTCAGGCGGCGGGCGAAGGCTCGGAGACGTTAGACGCCGGTGTCGGCGCGCGTGATGTCGAAATAATAATATTTGCCGGGAATCAACTGTTCCAGCGCCGCCGGATTATCTACCGTCATGGAAAATTCGCCCCAAGGTGTCGCCTTGAGAAAGCGCTGATCTTCCGGGATCGTCTCGTCATATTCAGCGCGGAATTTCACCGTCACCGTCGGCGGATAATCCGGGTGAAAGGTCGATTCGATTTTCTCGGCGAGTTTGAATTTTGCACGGATAGCCATATGGTTTCCTTTCGTTTTTCCAAGAGATTATCGCTTTGCCATCGCCGGCAAACCGATCAAAGGTCCGCTTCATCCGCCGTCACGCAAGACGCCGACTTGAGCCGGAAGCCGGGATGCGGCGGCTTGCCGCTGGCTTCGTCGCCGACGATCCATTGAATCGCCGCGCCCATCATCGCCATGGTGCAGAGGCCAACGCCCTGTTCGGGAAACAGCCGCTCGAAGTGGCACGTCGCCGGCCCCTCGACCCGGCAGAACTCGGCGCGCACGACGCAGCCTGAAACGGCGTTGCAGGGCGCGGCGAGCGCCGGCCCCGCGAAGGCGAGCGCCAGCGCCGCCAGAAGTGTGCGAACAATCCACATATGGGGAGTCCTGATTTCAAGGAAACGGCGGCGCGCTCGCGCGCGCCTCAGTTCGGATTGATGGCGATCACGCAGCTCAGCGTCGTCGTGGCGGGCGCGATGGTCCAGCTGCGCGACGTCGAACCGGTCGCGGTCAAATATTGATCCGCCACCGCCCACCAGACGCCGGAGCCGAGACTTAGCTGATTGTAGAACCGAACCGCGCCGCCCGAGGGCGCGCCGAACGAGGTCATGTTGCCGGCGTAATCGTCGAGCGCCACCGAGACCAGCGTGTCGTTGGCGTAGGTCGTCGTGTAGGAGGGCGTCGGGACCGACGTGTTCGAGGCGTTGTTCTGGCAGCCGGAAGCCGCCGTATCGACGGCGTTGATTCCCGCCGTCGCCGCATAGTCCAGCAGCATCCACGAGGCGTTGCGGGTCGCGTTGGCCGACGCCGTCAGATTGGGGATGCTCGCCGCCGCGTTGGAGGCCACCGCCGATGTCTGCAATTGCCAGCACTGCACGGCGCTGACATGGTTGGTCGGATCGGACGCGCTGCCCGCCTGCGTCCAGCCGGTCGGACATGCGCCCGTGGGCGGCGTCGTCGTGGAGTTCATCCACTGGCCGATCAGCACCAGCACGTCGCCGATCGCAATCGGATTGCCGTTGTTCGAGACGGCGTAGGAGCTGGACGAGCCGACGACCTCCGTTGCGTAGGCCAGCCAGCGCATCGTCGCCCGATGGGGCGTGAAGCCGGCGGGACCATAGGGCGCGGGCGCGATCGGCAGCGTCTGCGGACCGTAAAAGATCAACGCGTCGGTGGTCCCCGACGAGGTGATCGCCGCCGCGCTCTGCAGCGTCAGCGTCGTTCCGGAATAGGACGAGACCGCGCCGACGTTGGCGTATTTCGTCGCATCGAAGACGGTCCAGCCGGAAATCACGCCGGACGGCGCCGCCGAGCCCATCGTGATCGTCGTCGTAACCCCGGCGGTGAAAGCCGACGCCGCCGGCAATCCGCCAATATAGGAGCTTGACGATCTCCAGGTCTGCACCC
>CAIZGR010000137.1 GCA_903932535.1 uncultured Hyphomicrobiales bacterium
CGACACCGCCACCGCCTCCGCCGCGATCGTCCCCATCCAGGACCAGAACCCGTAGGCGCCGCCGATGGCGAGCATCACGTGGTCGACAGTCGTCGCGGCTGCGCCGCAGCTCGCGGTGATCCCGCTCTCGTACCAGACCGACGTCCTGAACTACGTCAACACGACGCTGGACGACGGGCTCTACGGCGGAGAGGAATCCTTCAAGCTCCGCATGGCGCGCACGTACCTCGCCGCGCACATGGGCGAGATGTGGCTCCGCAAGGGAACGGGCGGCGCGGTCACCGGCGAGACCGCCTCCGCATCGAGTGTTGCGATGTCGTATGCGGCCCCGTGGCACGGCGCGATCGACGCGCTCGAGACCACCTCCTACGGCCTGGAGTTCAAGCGGCTGACCGACTCGAGCGCCGCCTTCAGGATGCCGGTGGTCTGGTGACGATCCTCGGACGCGACCTCGCGGCGCGCTTCTCCGGGCGCTTCGCAGGGCGCCTCCAGCGCGCCTCATTCGACAAGATCATCCCTGGCGAGATCTTCGATCCGAACAACCCGCTCGCGCCGCCGGCCGCGCCCGACCCGATCACCTACTCGGGCGATGCGCTGCCCTTCCTCTCGGGCGAGGACTTCGGCCAGGGCGGCATCGTCAAGCGCGGCGACTACGACGTGACGATCATGATCGGATCGATCGCGCAGGGCGGCGCCGCCGCCTCGCTCGATCTCGGCAGCCTGACGCCGCACGTAAACGTCGTCGTCGCAGTCGCGATCGGCGGCCTCTTCGGCAACTCGCGATCCATCGTGCTCGTCGGCACCGCCGCGGCGAAGGCCGGAACGATCACCGAGGACGAGACGACCACGACGCTCGCGTTCCTTCCGGCATCGACGACCGTCGGCGACATCGTCGCGCTCCTCGCCACTCCGGGATGCGCGCTCGTGGTGACCTCGCCGGGCACATCGGCCACCGTGCTCGACATGTCCGACGAGCTCGTTGCGACTGCCTTCGCCGGCGGAAGCGACGCCACGCCAGCGCCCTTCGCGATCCCGAACCCCGGCGACGTGATCCGAATCGCGCCGGTCGACGGAGATGTGATTCTCTCCGGCGAAGTGATGACCGTGGTCGCGCTGACGCAGGCGCAGGTCACCGTTCGCGTCCGCGGAGCTGGAGCTTGAGCGATGGGAGGAGCTGCTGCCATCGGCCGAGCGATCCGCGCTGACATCAGCAAGACGGTCCGCGACGTGATGCTCCTCGCGGCAGACAACGTGATGAACGCGACGCCGGTCGATACGACTCACGCGGCGAACAACTGGGTCCTCTCTCTCGGCTCGCCGTTCACCGGCGTCGACGGTTCGCGCGATGCTCCATCGAACAGCGCACAGCGGGCCGGTATCGCGGCCGTCCAGAACTACGACGTCGGACGCGACGGGAAGGTCTTCCTCCGCAACAACGTCTTCTACTTGCAGTTCCTCGACGAAGGGTGGTCGCAGCAAGCTCCGCCGAACTTCGTCGCCGAGGCGTTCGCCGGCGGGGTGCGACGGGCGCCGCGCGGGAAGAAGACTGCCGCGCGGAAGATGCTGCGCGGGATGGCGGCGCAGGCGTACAAGAAGGGCTACTAGATGACGCCCGTCCAAGCCGCATCACAGGTCTTCGCCGCGTGGCATACGCAGTGGCCGCTACTCGTTGGCGTCGATGGTGGCGGCAAGCCGCTGGTCCCCTACTCGATCGACAACACGACGAAGAGCGACAGCGTGCGATCGGCGCGCGTGCTCTTCTCCGAGCATCTCTCCGAGCAGATGACGCTCGGGAAGATCGCGCGCTTCGAGAACACCGGCATCATCGAGGTCCGCCTGACCGGCCCGCTCAATGAAGGCCGCGCGCCGCTCGATGTGCTCGCCGGCTACGTCCGCCAGATCTTCGAGCGGAAGCGCCTCGGCGCTCGAGTCCGCGATGGTGGCGTAATCACACGAGCTGTCTCGGTTGCGCCTCTGCGGCGGGACCAGGATTCGACCCGGCAGTGGCTGCTGACGTGCACCACGCCGTTCACGTACTATGAAATGCGGCCGCAAGGCTGAGGCCCAAGGAGATACCCGCCATGTCCGACACGAACCAAATCTCGCAGACCGAAGGCTCCAACCTCGCCATCGCGGAGGAGACGGTCTCCGGCCAGTCGCCCACCAGCGGTTGGTACAACTTCCAGATCAATAGCTACTCGAAGATCGGCGCGTCGATCAAGAAGACGCCGCGCGATCCGATCTCGCAGAGCCTCCAGCTTCAGAAGGGCATGCCGACGGACGAGGACTCGGGGATGTCCTTCGACGTCGACGTGACGAAGCACCACCTCGATCGCCTCGCGAAGCACATGACGCGATCGGTGCCGAAGCACTCGGGCCCCACCGGGATGTCGACGTTCCAGATCCTCGGCGTCACGAGCACGGGCTTCACGGTCGCCGCGCTCGGCGCGTTCCCCGCGCGCTTCCTCGTGGTCTCGCGCGGCCTGAACACGGATGCGGACAACGGGCTCTTTCTGGTGACGTCCGGCTCGATCGGAACCGAGACCCACGCGGCCGGTCTGGTCGTCGAGGCCTCGCCGCCGAGCAACGCGGAGCTGGAGCTGGCCGGCTACCGCGGCGTGGCGTCGGACATCTTCTTCGACTCCGACGGCAACCTGAACAACAGCGGCGGGATCGACTTCACTACCTTCAACCTCCAGGACAACCAGTTCGTCGTCATCGGCGGCGAGGACACGGTCAACCAGTTCGCCACCGCGGTCTTCAACGGCTCCGCGCGCGTCGCGAAGAACGGCGTCACGGCGCGAAAGATCATCCTCGAGCACCGTTCCTGGGTGGTCGAGCAGGACGCGACGCTCGATCTCCAGACGGAGACGACGAACGTCGACACCGTGGTCGAGGCGCGCACGCCCGGCGCGGGCGGCAACGCGGTGACGCTTACCTTCGTCGCGGACGGCACGCCGGCGGTCAAGGCTCACCTGGCGCTCGCGACGGCTCACATCGACACGGTCGTGCGGGCGAAGGCGCCTGGCGCGGCGGGCAATCTCATCACGATCGAGATCGTGGCGGGCGCCCCGACGGCGGCCGGCGTTCTGACCGAGGTCGGCACGCACGTCAAGCTCCAGTACAAGGCGTCATCGACGGCGACGACCGTCACGAACCTCGAGACGCTCATCGCGACGTCGACGCTCATCGAGGTGATGACGCCCGGAACCGGCGCGAACATCCTCGACGCGACCGACGCGACCGCCTCTCGCGCGCTCGCGAGCGGAACGGACGCGACCGCGGTCAGCGTTACCGAGGTCAGCACCGCGGTGACCGTTCACTTCACGGGCGGCGCTTCGACCGTCCTCCAGATCGAGACGCGCATCAACGCGGACTCGACGCAACTCCAGGTCAAGACGCCCGGCACGCCGAGCAACATCGCCGAGGACACGGTCGACGAGTTCGGCCCGGCGAACATGATCGACGGTACCAGCGGCGCGGACTCCGGAACCGGGAAGCAGATCGATATCTACTTCACGCGCTACTTCCGCAACGTCGCGCGCAACCACGGCGACTTCGTGAAGTCGACGCTCTCCGGCGAGATGACCTACGAGGACGTCTCGGACGCCGGCGGCCCGGAGTACGAGTACATGCTGGGCAACGGGATCGACGAGACCGTGCTGAACGTCCCTGTCACGTCGAAGGCGACGATGACCTTCACGATGATGGGGATGCAGACGCCGAACCCGACCGCCACGCGGAAGACCGGCCCGGACTCGGCGAAGGATGCGAACACGAACACCGGCGTCTCGACGTCGACGGACATCGCTCGCATCCGCATCGACGATATCGACGACGTCGGCATCTCGACGGACTTCGAGAACGCGAAGATCTCGATCAAGAACAACATCACGCCGCAGAAGCAGATCGGGACGCTCGGCTCTACGAAGATGATCAACGGGCAGTGCGCGCTGACGTGCGACCTCACCATCATCTTCACGACCACCGAGGCGATCAAGGCGGTTCGCGACAACCGGACCTGCCACATGGACATCCTGATGCGCAACCCGGACTTCGGGATGATGCTCGACGTCCACTCGATGACCCTCGATACCGCGGACAAGAAGCTCGAGAAGAACAAGGCGATCACGCTCGGCGTGAAGACCACCGGCTTCCAGGACGCGAAGAGCGGCTCGACGTTCGGGCTCTCGATGTTCGCGTGGCTGCCGCAGCCGCCCGATTCCTCGGAGTAGCCGTCGCGGAGGACCTCGAACGGCCCGAGCTGGCGCCGTTTGCGTTTTCGGTGCGGGCTCGATGTAGGATCGCCGGCCGATGGGGAAGCAAGTTACGAAGCAGCTCGTGCCGTTCATCGCCACGGCGCGCCGCGCGGGCAGCTCGCACGCCCAGATCCTCGCCGCCGCGATGGAGCGCTTCGGCTGCTCCGAATCATCCGCGCGGCGGGCGCTGGAGGAGGCCGGGATGAAGCCCGCGCCGAGGACAGGACGGCCGGGGCGGTCCGCCTCGCTCCCGCCGCCGATCGCGCCCGCGGGGAGCCGGCGGAAGCTCCAGGCTGCCGTTGTGCACGAGGACGTTGTCTCCGCCCCTCCGGCAGCGTCGGACGCCAGGCGGGCCCGCTTCCTGGCCGGGGTCTCGCGGCTCGCCGCAGAGGCCTACGACCGCGACGAGGCCG
>CAIZGR010000138.1 GCA_903932535.1 uncultured Hyphomicrobiales bacterium
GCTTACTTCAAAGCTTCGCGCGTCTGGTCCCTTCGCGCTGACTCCTCGTTGACGCACCCTCCTTCCTTCGCCGCGTCCGCGGCGCCTCCTCCCGCAGCATCACCTGCAGCTGCATCAGCGCCGGCGCGCCGCCGCCGATCACCATCAGAACGTTCGGCTCCGCTCCGGCTTTGTCGGGAGCCATCAGCCCGCCTTCCGCTTCAGGGCGATTCGCTCCGGCAAAGGGATCGCCTCGGCGACTCCGTCACCGGAACGAATCACTTCCACGCCCGTTGCGTCGAGCTTCCACGACGGGAAAAGCCGCCGAACGATCTCGCGCCGCTGCTCCAGCGTCTTCACGCCGCGCACCACTTCGCGCAGCCGCGCTCGCTCGGCGGCGCCGGGGGCCTCGGGCTCCTCCTCGCCGCGCACCGCCGCTTCCCACGTCGCCACCTGACCGCGCAGCACGTCGCGGCGCCGCGTGACACGCTCGGCCTGCGCGCGATAGTCGTCGGCCGTCAGCGCGCCGCCGCCGAGGGCCTCGGCGAGCACCTTCAGCCGCGCATCCTCGGCGGCGAGCCGCCGCTTGGCCTCCTCGAGGTCGGCGCGCGCGGTGCTCTTGTCACCTGCGACCCGCGCGGCGGCGCGGTCCATCGTCGTGCGTCCTTCGAGGCGCGCTACGACGGCGGCCCATACCTTCTCGTCGATGGCGTCTGTCCTTCGATTCGGCAGCCGGCACGGCTCCTCGCCGCTGGCCGTACGGTGCTTGCGCCCATCGCAAATGTAGTAGGTAAGGGCCTCCGCCCGGAGCGACCCGTCTTTGTGGCGCCGTCCCTTCGTGCTGGTGACCCGGATCGCGCGACCGCAGAGCCCGCATACCGCGGCCCCATGGTCGAGCAGGTAGGTGCGCTTGCGCGACGAGGGCGGTGAGTGGGCCCGGCCAGCGATCGCGATGCGCGCGCGCTCCGCAAGCTCCGGGTCGACGACCGTCGGCACGTTGATCGCGACCTCGTCGTGCTGCCCGATCCACAGGCCGGTGACGTAGGGATCGCCATTGAAGCGCCGGCGGTTTGGAGCGCGGTGACGAAGGAGATCGACCACCGTGGCGCCCATCCACCGCTTGCCGAAGCGCGTCGGGACGCCGCGCCGATTAAGGTCGCCTGCGAGCGCTTCGCAGCTCTCGCCCGCAGCGGCGCGCTCGAAGAGCTCGCGCACGATGGCGGCGCCGGGCGCTGACCACTTGCCATCGGCAAAGGCGTAGCCGTAGGGCGCACGGCCGGGGTTGCGCCCTTCGCGCGCCGCGCGCGCGCGGCCGGTGACGCTGCGCTCGCGTCGCGCGGCGTTCTCGCGTGCTGCGCGCCAGCTCTCGAACATCGCGAGGAGCTGACCCTCTGGCGTGTTGAGGTCGAGGATTTGGCCGCCGGCGGTGGCGACGCGCACGCCGGCCTCCTGCAGCGGGCCCCAGATCTCGCCGAGCTCGCGGAAGAGCTCCGTGCGCGTGAGGCGGTCGACGTTGGCGAC
>CAIZGR010000139.1 GCA_903932535.1 uncultured Hyphomicrobiales bacterium
CCAGTCCGGTCATTGCGCGCGTTCATGCGCTTTTGGTGGCGGCTCCGGCTCTTCCGCCCGCGCCTATTGCGGAAATATTCCCCGACGATAAGCCGCCGCCGAAGATCAACATGACCGAGCGCGCAAGGCGTATCATTTCAATGGTCGCGGAGCGGCATGGATTCACCGTCATCGACCTGAAATCGGAGCGCCGCGCCGCGCCATTGGTGCTTGCACGATTCGAGGCGATGTATTTCATTAAGCGGCATACGACATGGAGCTATCCGCGCATCGGGAATTTCTTTGGCGGGCGGGAGCATACGTCCGTAATGAATGCGATCCGCCGCTATGAGGCGCTTCTTCGCGGGGAGAAATTCAACCGGAAGGAATATTATGCATCCAGGAAGTCCACACCCGCTAACAACTTGTGGGTAACTTCCGAAAAAGACGGGCGTCTTGACGCGAATAGCGGGATAATAATCGAATTATCGGGGCCGGAAGATGCTTGCAACATCTCGCCAGCCCCTAACCATCAAGATCACAGAGGGATCTAGAATGGCTGATGCAAACTACTGCGCCGAGCGGATTCCGCCAACTGGCACAAACGGTGAATCCACACCCAAAACATGGATGACGATTGGCGAGGCCGCAAGGCTCGTCATCGAAACGCTTGCCGAGAAAATGGCCGAGCAAGGCGCCCCCAAGCAAGAGGGCGCCGAATGAACCTTTCCTTGGTCAACACGCCCGCCCGCGCTCTGCCGGTCAATATCGAAGCGGAGCAAGGGTTTCTTGGCGCCCTGCTGGTCAATAATTCCGTCTATGGCCGCGTTTCGAGTTTTCTTGAGGCGCGGCATTTTTCCGAGCCGATGCACCAACGCATTTACGAGGTCGCCACTTGCCTCTTGAATGAGGGGAAGGCGGTTACTCCGGCTGCGCTGCGAGGGTTTTTCGGGGATGACGATTTCGGCGGCATGACCGTCTGGCAATATGTCGTTCACCTCCACGCCCAAGCATCTGGCGTCCTGATCGCCATCGACTACGCCAAGATCATCGTGGACATGGCTTGCCGTCGCGCCATCATCGACGCGGGGCAGGACATGATCGACCAAGCCTATGCGATGACGCCGGGGGCAAGAGCCGGAGCCATCGCTGTGGGGGCTGTGGGGGCTCTACAGGCCATTTCCGAGGGATCTGGCGACAAGAACACCCGCCGCGACGCGGGGGCGTCTGCCGGGGCTCTATTGGAGCATATCGCGCGGGTCAAGGCTGGCGAGGTCGCCAAGGCCGGCGTTCCGTTCGGGGTTCCCGACATTGACCGCGATACGGGCGGATTCATGCCCGGAACATTGTGGGTTGTTGGCGCTCGTCCTGGTATGGGGAAAACGATCCTGTCCTGCTGCGAGGCGCTCAAGGTTTCCATGTCGGGCGTCGGCGCGCTGCTGTTCTCGCTTGAGGTTCCCGAGGATCAAGTTTCCGCCCGCATCCTTTCGGACATGACGTTTTCGGGAAGCCGGAAAATCGAGTTCGGGCGCATCCTGCGGGAAGATGTCAATGATTTGGAAGAGCGTCGGCTGATCGAGGCCAAGCGGGATCTGGATTTGCTTCCCCTTGTGATCGACGTGGCGCCGCGCCTGTCAGTGACGGAAATCAGCCTTCGGGTTCGCGCCGAGAAAGAGCGCATGGCGAAGCGCGGCTTCTCTCTCGGCGTGGTGTTCATCGACTATCTGAAATTCGTCAAGGCGTCGGATCGCTATCGCGGCCAGCGCGTCTATGAGGTGGGTGAAATCTCGGCCTCGCTGAAGGAGCTTGCGAAGTCGGAAGGCGTCTGTGTCGTCTTGCTGGCGCAATTGAACCGCGCTCTGGAAAACCGGGAGGACAAGCGCCCCGGCCTTTCGGATTTGCGCGAATCGGGAGACCTGGAGGCGGACGCCGATGTTGTCGCCTTCATTCACCGTGAATCCTACTACATTCAAGCATCCCCTGAATTTAAATTAGGCCACGGCGACGCCGTGAGCCGCTTTGCGGAGATGGAAAACGTGGCTGAAATCATCATAGCGAAGAACCGGGCGGGCGCCGTCCGAGGTCATGAGATTTGGTGCGATGTGTCCTGCTCCAAGATCGGCGCGAAAGTGTGGAGGCGCGATCCATGATTGACGCATCGGTCCTTCGCGCGCTGGCGGCGGCTGGCGCAACCACAGAAATGCTGATCGCCGCCGTTGAAGCGGCGCAAATTATCGAACAGGAAAAACTTACCGAAAAGCGCGCGAAAGACGCCGAGCGGCAGAGGAAACATCGTGCGTCTCTGCAATCTGTCACTGTGACACCGCGTGACATTGAGCGACATGGCGTGACGGAGTGTGACGACGTTCCGCAAAAAGAAAAGTCCCCCACACCCCCTATAAGAAAAACTATAACCCCTAACAATCCTTCGGATTGTGTTCCCCTTGCCGCCGAGACCGCGCCTCGCAAAGCGAGACGCGCCAAGGCAAGAACTTCGATTTCGGAAAACACTCAGCCTTCGGACGCCGACAAGTTGGCGGCTGAAAAATATGGGCTCGGGAAAGAAAACTTCCGAACCGAATGGCGGATGTTCCGAAACCACCACATTTCCAAGGGGTCAACAATGGCGGATTGGCCGGCGGCTTGGCGCCAGTGGTTAGACCACGGTGTGCAATTCGGGCGCATCGCCAAGCCTGCCGCGCAAATCGAGGCATCGAAGGCGGATACCGATTGGCGCCCAATCCTCGAAATGTTTTGCAAAAGCCAGACGTGGCAATGGGGCCGGTTGTCGCCAGAACCCGGATCGCCCGGCTGCAAGATCCCCGCTGAAATCATCGCGGAATATGCCGGGAGACTGCCGGAAAGCCCTTTCGCGGCGCCAGCGGCGACCCTCCCGCGCCTGTCGCTGGTCCATCCATCGGAGCGGGCGGCATGACGCAAGACAGCATCCCGACTTTCGATGAAATGCGCGAGGTGATCTGATGCAGATCACCCAAGACATCGCCCGCATCGGGTTCATCGCCACGGAATCGCATTTCGACTGGCAACGCCGGCAATGTTCGCGCCTCGGCGTTCCGCTCGCGCTGGCGATTGCGATTCCCGATCCCGGCGACCCTTGGTCAAAACCATTCTCGGCGGATTGCCAGGAGCGCGAGGACCGCGCGCGGTCGAAGGCCAAAGCCGCATGACGCCCGAATCCACCAAACCAACCCGCCGCGCCAGGCCGCGCCTCAACGCCGAAGAAAAAGCTCTCCGCGCCGAGTGCGCCGAGCGTGACGCCATCGAAGCGCAGGACAAAGCTAGGCTGGCCTCGCGGCAGAAGGCGCAACAGCGCGAGGCGGCGAAGCGCGGGCGGACGCATCGCCCGTTTTCGGGATTGCTTGCCATGATGATCGAAGCTGGATTTTTTGGGAAGGGGACGGGGAAATGACGCTTTATCCGAC
>CAIZGR010000140.1 GCA_903932535.1 uncultured Hyphomicrobiales bacterium
CGGCCGCCCCCGCCCCCGCCTTGGCCGGCCAGGGAGGCCCGAGCCTCCAGGCGGCGGTCGCGGCCGAGAAACAAAGGCGGGCGCTCGCGAAAGCGGCTACGGCGCAAGGCCAGCAGACGGCCGCGGGGGCGCCTCCGGCGGCGGCCGCGCTCGGCGGGACCGGCTACGCCTACGGCGGCATGGTCGGCGGCCTCCCGTCGTCGAACTTCGCGGCCGAGCAGATGCGCCGCCCGCAGCGCGCGCCGCCGGCGCTCCGCCTCCCGCCCGTCCGGCACTTCGAGGGCGGCGGCGTCGTCCCGGGATCTCCGCAGGTCGCGCATAATAGCCCGGCAAACGACACCGTGCCGGCCCGGCTTACGCCAAGGGAGGTCGTCCTCCCGCTCTCGGTTACGCAGGCAAAGGACCCGGCCCTGGCGGCCTACCTCTTTATCAAGCGCATGGGGAAGTAAGATGGACCTCTCCGCCCTAAGCGACGCCGACCTCGACGCGCTCTCGAAAAACGACCTCTCGAAGGTCTCCGACGAGGGCCTCGACGTCATCCACGCGCAGAGCGCGCCGAAAGAGCCGGAGGACGATAGCCTTTGGGGCAAGGTTAAGTCGGGCGCGCGCGAGCTTCGCGACGCGACGGTCGACGAGCTGCCGCTCCTCGGCGGCATGGCGGGCGGGATCCTCGGCACGCCGGCCGACCTTGTCGCCGGGCCGATGGGCAACGTCGCGGGCGCGGCCGCGGGCTATACCGGCGGCCAGGCGCTCAAGAACGCGATTAACGGCTATATCGCGCCAGAGAAGGCGCCGCACGGCCTAGCCGAGACGGCGGAGTCGCTCGGGACGGCGCCGCTTAAGGGCGCTGCGCTCGAGGTCGGCGGCCAGGCGGTCAACAAGGCGATCGGCGCCGGCGCGGGCCTCGTCGCGCCTTACGTTAAGCCCTACCTCAACGAGGCGGGCGAGCTGATCGTCGGCGGCATGAATAGGATGGGAAAATACGTCGGCGATAAGGCCGAAAAGCTCGCCTTAAGGGCGACCGGAGCGACTGGCGCGCAGGCGAGCCGCTTCGCCCCCGGCACGGGCCGCGCGCTCCTCGACAACGGCATCGTCAAGTTCGGCCGGACGCCGGAGGGCGTAGCCGACGCGGCCTCGGCCGCGCTCGACGAGACGGGAACGAAGATCGGCGGGATCGTGGACGATATCTCCGCGAAAAACTCCGAAAACCTCGCGAAGCTCCAGGCCGAGCGCTCGCGCCTCGAGAGCCTAATCGAGGGCGAGGAGTCGAAGGCCTCGACCGGCGCCTCCTCGGCGCGTCCGCCTCCTCCGGAGCCTCCGACGGCCTCCGGGGGCCGAGAGATCGACCTTCGCGCGAAGAAACAAATGGTTCCGACGCTCGCGCCGGAGGAGCCTACCTGGGAAACCGGCGGCGATGGCCTTTCGGCCGACCTCGGAAAGACGTTCGACGCGAATAAATCGACTGCCCAGCTCGCCGGCGAGAGCGAGGGCTCGCGCCTAAGCGGCCTCCTCGACGCCTCTCGGCCGCCGGTCCCTCCGCCGGAGCTTTCCGTCGCGCTTCCGTCGGGGCAAGGCTCGGCCGAGTACCTCGCCGCCTTAAAGTCGCAGCTCGAGGACGTAAACTACGCGATTAACTCGACGCCCGGAAACAAGGGCGACCTGATGGCCGCGCTTCAGCGGAAGATAAACGAGCTCGGAAGCGACCCCGCGCAGGCGCAGGTCGTAAGGCAGCTCGAAGCGATTAAGGAGAGCGTCTCGAACGGCCCGCAGCTTCCGACGATGCGCCAGCTCGAGGATACGAAAGCCGGCTTCCAGGGCATGGTTAACTGGGCCAACCCCGAGGGCAACGCC
>CAIZGR010000141.1 GCA_903932535.1 uncultured Hyphomicrobiales bacterium
AACATGTGGTCGCGTTGCTACGGCCGGTCGCGCGAAAACGCGGTCTGGCTGATCAATCAGCTTGTCGAGCCGCAACTCAACCAGCTGAACCAGGCAGTCGGCACCGGCGGCCAGCTCGTCTATATGCCGCCCGGCGGCGTCTCTGCCGCGCCCTATGCGACCCTGTATGGCCGTCCGGTTCTGACGACGGAATACAGCGCAGCGCTCGGTACGCCCGGCGACATCATGCTGGCGGATCTCAGCCAGTACACGCTCGTCGACAAGGGCGGCGTGCAGGCGGCGACGTCCATGCACATCGCCTTCCTGACCGACGAAATGGTGTTCCGCATCACCTATCGCGTTGACGGCAAGCCGATGTGGTACGCGCCGATGACCCCGTTCAAGGGCGGTCAGACGCTTTCCCCGTTCGTCGCTCTCGCCCAGCGCTGACGCCGACTGGCGCCGGGGTCTAAACCCCGGCCGCCTTCGCTTTTCCTCTTTCTCGAAAGGTCATCATCATGGCTTCGCAGATGTCTCTTCCGTATCAGCTTCCGCCGATCGACCTGATTTCGCCGCAGGCGAACGGTTCGGCGATCACCACTCAGGTTTACGCCTCGATGCGCAATGCGCTCAAGGCGTGGATCGTCGTCAAGGTTGCGCAGGGCAATGCCGCCACCGTCGCGATCACGCCGGTTCAGGCCACGTCCAGCTCGGGCACGGGTTCGAAAGCCATCGGCGGCGCCGACACGACCGTTCCGATCTGGCTCAACGACGACACGTCGCTCGCCACCGGCTCGGACGGCCTTGTCGCCCAGACTGCGGCGCTGAACTTCACGACCGACGCCACGACCAAGAACAAGATCGTCGTTTTCGAAATCGCGCCGGAGGCCGCTCTCGATATCGTCAACGGGTTCAACCACATCGGTCTGAACATCGGCGCGTCGAACGCGGCCAACATCGTCACCGCTACGCTGCACATCTACGGCAGCTATGAGGGCGCGACGCCTCCGACGTCCTACGTCTGATTTCCCTGACCCCAGCTTCCCGGTTTCGACCGGGGAGCTTTGCCGACGTGCGCCGGCCGCGCGCCCGCCAAGCTCCCCTCTTTCCTTATTTCGGAGTTCATCATGCCCTCCACCAATACGCAGGCCCAGTTTCGCGCAGGCGTCGCCTATGAATTCGAGACCGCCTCCGGCACGTTCGAGACCTGCGCCTCTGCCGCGCCGTTCCAGTTCGGCGATGATTTCGTCGGCGCTGGCCATACCGCCGGCGTTCCGGCGGCGGGCTCGCCCGCGGCCGGCTATCCCTGGGTGAAAAAGATCGTCGGCTCGCCGACCGGCGTCGCGTTGGCGGCGAACCTGTCGGGCGGCGTGATGCAGTGCGCTCTTGCGGCGACCTCGGAAGCCGAAGAGGCGTCGCTCTATTTCAACGATTCCCTCGTTTTCAACACGCTGTCGGTCGGTCAGGTCGAATGGCGCTCACAGCTTGCGGTCATCCCGACCGGCGTCGCGCAGGCGTTCCTCGGCGTCGGTTCGGCTTGGGTCGGCGGTCCGCTCAATCTGGCCCGCTATATGGGCTTCATCTGGAACGCGTCCGGCGCGCTCTACATCACGACCAAGGACGCCAACGGCGACACCTATTCGTTCGCCGCCGCCCAGATCGGCGGTTCGGCGATCACGACCGATACGGTCCTTTTCCACACCTATCGCATCGACTGGTCGAATCCTTCCGACGTCGCCTTCTACGTCGACGGCAACCGCGTCAACGCAGTCAATTCCGTCATCTGGAACCCGTCCAGCGCCGCCAACGCGATCTTGCAGCCGTGGCATACCGTCTACAAGGCGAGCGGCGTCGGCGTCGCCACGCTGAACGTCGACAAGATCGACGAGTTCAACAATCGCTGATCCCGAAAGCCCGCGCGGCCTTTCTCCCCTCACATAAGGAAACGAGACCATGGCCGCGCAAATGGGCCTCACAACGTTTACGGTCGCCATCGCGTCCGGACAGTCGTTATCGTCACAAATAGACATCGGCCCCGGCAAGCTCGTCGGAATTCTCATTCCGGCGGCCTGGACCGCGGCGAACATGACGTTTCAGGTCAGCCCGGACGGCGGCACGACGTGGGGCAATTTCTTCACGTATCTCGGCGCCGAAGTCACGGCGGTCGCGGTCGCGAGCCAGTATCTTGAGGTCGATCCGAACATCTTCGCGGCCGTTCGTTCGCTGAAGCTTCGCTCGGGCACGTCAGGCACACCGGTCAACCAGGGATCAACCGTCAACATTACGTTGGTGACGCAGCTCTGATGCGTCCTCCCGTCACGATCTCCAGCATAGTCACGCCGGCATCGAGCTATAGCCTCGTCGATCTCGCCGACGTCAAGACGCTGCTCGGCATCACCGTGACAACTTATGACGCCTTGCTGAACCTGTTCATTCCGCAGGCGTCGGCGACCGCGCAGAGTTTCTGCAACAATCCTTTCGTCGTCGAGACGATCCAGGATCAGTTGTATCCGCAGTCGGATGGAGTGCCTTGGACCGTCAAGGACCGCCGCGCGCCGATCCAGCTTTCGCGCTGGCCGACCGTCGCGATTTCAAGCGTCGTGGAGACGATCGCGGGCGTGGCGACGACGCTGACGTCCGGAACCGACTTCCTGCTTGACGCCGAAAATGGGCAGCTGACGCGGCTCAACACCTACGATCCGAATTCTTCGTCGCCCGCGCTGCCCTGTTACTGGAGGCCCAATCCGATCGTGGCGCAATACACGGCGGGCTATCAAAACATCCCGAACGACGTGTTCGACGCGGTGACGACCCTCGTCAAGATGATGTATTATGCGCAGACGCGCGATCCGCTCGTGCGCGCGCAGAACGTCGCGGGCGTCTATGACGCGTCCTACGTGATGGGCACGGGCCCGGGCGGTGAGGGCGACCTCCCCGCCTATGTGGCGGCCAAGCTTCAACGCTACCGCGTCCCGGTCGTCGGCTGATGGCATCCGCCGCGCTGGTCGCCGCCGCCACATCCGCCGCCTCGCAAGGCATCCAACTGGCCGGCGTATCTGTAACGTTCAAGCGCCTGACCGGCGTCGCGCCCAGCGTGACAACGACCTCGGCGACGGTGACGGCGATCGTCAGATCCACGCTTCCCGACACGACCGAGGAAGGCGAAACGGGCTATTCCGGCAACAAGCCGGGCGGCCTGTCGCAGGACGAACGGCAAATCCTTGTCATGTCGCAGGATCTGACGAATGCCGGTTTCCCGCTACCGCTCAAGAAGGGCGACCAGGCGCTTCTGGCGCCGACCGGCGAGCTGCTTGCGATCACGCGCGTCGATCCGATGAAGCGCGCGCTGTCCGGTACGATCGAGGCTTACGGGGTCGGCGTCGCATGAGCATCGATCTCAAGATCGACACCACGCGCATCACGGCGCGGCTTGAGGCCATGGGGCCAAATGTGCATCAGGCCCTCGTGCGCGCGCTTGACCCGCTGGCGCAGTCGATCGCCAGCACGGCGCGCGACAACGCCTCGGCTCATATCCGGTTTCTCGGCAAGAATCCCGGCAAATACCTTTCAAGCATCTACGGCGGCGTCTCCGATAAGGACAAGCGCGTCATCGGCTATGTGCGATCCGGCAATCCGCTGGCACACCTTCTCGAAAGCGGGTTTACGATTTCGGATATTGTCATCGATCCCGGCGACATCATGACCTTCGAAGGCGACGCCGGCCAAGTGTTCGCGCGCGTCGTCCATCGCCACGAAACTCAGGTCAAGCCCTATCCCGCGCTGACCCCGGCCTTCGAAGCCCACGCAGGCGAGATCGAGGGCGCGCTGACCGGCGCGGTCAAAGAGGCGGTGCGCTGATGGCGACGACGCGCGAACAGGCCATGGAAGCGTTGCAAACGCGCCTGACGTCGGCCTATTCCTTCGGCGCGGTCGGTCGCCGCAATGTGTCGCCGGAAACGATCGCGAGCCCCGGCTCGCCGGCGCTGATGCTGATCAAGCATCACGAAACTTATGAGCGCCAGTCGCCGTCGCTGCCGCCGCGCCGCACGCTGACCGTGCTGGCCTGCGTCTACATCGACACCGGGACCGATCCGAACGCGATTCCGGACGCGGTGTTGAACCCGATCCAAGACGCGATCGACACGGCCTTGTTGCCGGATGATTTCACGACCGGCCGCTGCACGCTCGGCGGCCTTGTGTTCTCTGCGTACATCAAGGGTGAGGTGATCGCCGCGCCGGGCGACAAAACCGGCAAGGGCCTCGCCGTGATCC
>CAIZGR010000142.1 GCA_903932535.1 uncultured Hyphomicrobiales bacterium
GCGCGCCCTCGGCCTCGACGCCGCCGGCGACCTCGAGCGGCGGCGGGTCGGGCGTCGTTACCGGAGGCGGCGTCGGCGGCGCCGAGGCCGGAGCGAGCGCCTCCTCGAGCCAGGCGAAGCCGTCGACCTCGGGAAGCTGGACGAACCTCAATAGCTACCTCTCGGCGAACGCCGACCAGGGCGCGCAAGTCGCCGGCCAGATCGAGGGCGCGGTCAATAGCCAGGGGCAAAACGCGCAGAGCGAGGTCAACAGCGTCAATACGGGCTTTAACCAGGCCGTCTCGAGCGGCGCTACGGCCGAGGACTCGGCTGCGGTCAACAAGGCAATCCAGGACGCAAGCCAGCTCCAGGCCGGCCAGTCGCTCTCGGCAGCCGACCTCGCCGCCTTCGGAAGCCAGGCGAGCGCGACCTACGGCGGCCCTACGGACATGACCGCCCAGGCCGGCTACAGCCAGGCGGCCGCGGACGCCGCCGCCGCCGCGAACACCGCGCAGGAGGCGCAGACGGAGTACGGCCGCGACGTCCTCCTCCAAAACCAATATAACAATACCTCGCCCACAGGATATAACCCAGGCGAGCAGAACCTCGATCAGTTGCTCTTGGAAGGCTCCGATGGCGCTAAAGCCATTATTAACTCGGCTAACCAGTGGGGCAACCTTAGCACCGCCCTTGGCTCGGACGTCTCAAATGGCAACGCCGCCGCGCAGACAGCCCAAGCGCAGGCAGCACAAGACTCAACCGATGCCCTCAGCGCCTTTAATACGGGTCGCACCGCTGCTAACACATCCGTATCCGACTATCTTGCCAACCAAAAAGCCAACTACTCCACCGACTACAACGCGCTCGTCTCGGCGCTGAACGGCTACTCCGGGGGAAACCTGAGCTTAACCGCGGCGCAGGCGCAGGCGCTCGGCCTCACGCAAGGCGAAAAGCTCTATAACCTTAACCAGGCGAGCCCGACGCTCGGCTCCCAGTACCTCTCGCAGGCCGCGTTTAACCCGAATGCGGAGATCACGGCAAACCAGGCGGCCGAGCTCTCGGCGCTCGACCAGCTCGGGGCCGCCGGGAACCAGACGGCCACCGACAAGTACGCGGGCGACACGCTCGCCGGCACGCAGACGGCCGACAACTCGATCAACGCGGCGAACTTCCAGCAGGCGCTCGCGAACGCGGACACGGTCTGGAACAACTACGCGAACTCGACGCCCGTCGCCGGAAACGCGGGATACTACAGCATCGGCGGCGGCCCCGACGACCTCTACATGCCTGGGAGCGCGAGCGACACGAACAGCTCGATCCAGAACGCGCTTAACGGCGTGGGGCCTACGGCCTCGATCGGCGGCCTCGGCGCGCAGATCGGCGGCGAGCAGCAGGCGCTCCAGTCGCAGGCCGCGACGAACTACTGGAACGACCTTAACAGCCTCCTCCAGCAGGGCGGCTACAACAACCAGGTGAGCATCGCATGATCGCCAAGAGGGCAACAGGCTACCGGGAGATCATCGCCGAGTGCTTCGCGGAGGACGAGCCGCTTATAAACAAGTGGCACTTAGAGGCGGGCAAGGGCCTCGAGGCCTGCGCCGAGGCGACCTACCGGGACATGCGCGATGCCGGCGTCGATTTTTTCGAGGTAACGGAAAAAGGCGAGCGCGTCGGCTACTTCGGCAGGGAGCTTTTCCGCGGGAACGAGTTCCTGACCGGGTTTTTCGTAAGGCCGAAGTTTCGCGAGAAAAAGTTTATGCGGCGCTTTTGGCAGCTCGTCTCCTTGAGGCTGGCCTCGCCTTTTTACTGCGGCCTTTACGAGAAAAACGAGCCGGCGATCGCGTTTATAAACAAAAACAACGGCAAGGAAGTAGCGCGGGTCGAGTCCCGCCGCGAGCCGGCCGTTTTCTTCAAGGTGGACTAATATGCCAGCAGGCGGAGCGTTAACGGCCGGGGTAATCGGGGCGCCAGTCGTAGCCGGCATTATCGGCAGCCAGCAATCGTCGGCTGCGCGCGCGCAGGCGCAGGCGGCAGAGCAGGCGGCGCTGCAGAACTACCTGAATATCAACGTCCCGGACCCGGCCCAGCAGGCGGTCATCCTCCAGCAATACCAGGTCACGGGACAAATTAGCCCGCAGATTATGCAGGGTATGCAGCAGCAGCAGACGCAGCTCGCCGGGATGCAGGTCGACCCCGCGTCCAGGGCGGCCGAGGTCGACGCCTTAAACCAGATGCGAAACGTCGCGAGCTCCGGCGGCCTCGACGCGCAGGCGCAGCAGCAGCAGGCGCAGGCGATGAGCGCCGCGAACGCGAACGAGGCCGGCCAGCAGGGCGCGATCCTCCAAAACTACAACGCGCGCGGGATCGGCGGGTCCGGCGCGAGCCTCGCGGCGCAGCTCTCGGCCGACCAGAGCTCGGCGAATTCGACGGCTAGCGCCGGCATGAACGCCGCGGCGGGGGCCGAGCAGCGCGCGCTCCAGGCGATGACCGCGTCGAGCCAGATGGGCTCGCAGCTCAACGCCCAGGACTACGGCCAGGCCTACAACGCCGCGACGGCGCAGGACGCGATAAACAAGTTCAATACGCAGAACGCGCAAAGCGCCGCCCAGTACAATACGACGGCGGCCAACCAGGCGCAGGCCGCAAACGTCGCCAACCAGCAAGCCGTAGCGAACGCGAATACCGGCGTCTCCAACCAGCAAGAGGAGCAGAACAAGGCGCTCCTCCAGCAGCAGTTCCAGAACCAGATGACGCTCGCGAACGGGAAGTCGTCCGCCGAGAACGGCGTCGCCAGCACCGCGAACCAGCAGGCGAACACGACGGCGAACCAGTGGGCAAACATCGGCTCGGCCGTCGGCCAGGGAAGCGCCGCGCTCGCGAAGTCCTATAACTCAAATAATAACAACTCGAGCAGCTCGAGCGACGACGACGACGAGTCGGGGGATTAAGCCATGGCCGACGACTTAGACCTAGACGATAGCGCCGAGGACGAGGCGCCAGCAGCGGCAGGCGAAGCGGGCGAGGAGGCCGAGGCCCCCGCCGCCGCCGCGCCGGCCGAGCCGCCTCCCGCCGCCGCGGCGGCCTCGGCGCCCGTAACCTCGGCCGCGGCGAACTTCGGCGCGCC
>CAIZGR010000143.1 GCA_903932535.1 uncultured Hyphomicrobiales bacterium
GTCTGGCGGAGGAACGTCCACGGGGCTCTTTGGAGCCGCACGACGTCGTTTCATTGGCTCGCTCCTTGCAGGAAAAGACTGGAGCGCGACACCGACTATCCGGAGGCCCCATGAAAGCGATTTTCCTATCCGCCCTGCTTCTGGCCACACCAGCCAGCGCGCACGACAAATGGGAGAATGGAGAGCCTGTGCCACCGTGGGTCAAGAAGCTTTGTTGCGGTCCCGAGGATGTCCACCACATTCCAGCCGCCTCCGTCCACATCATGGCCGACGGCTACCACATCGACGGCTTGACGACTGTCGTGCCGATCAGCCGCGCGCTGCCTTCGCCGGACGGCTCTTATTGGGCGTTCTGGAACCCGGTCGGCGAGCCCGATCCGGTGATCTTCTGTTTCTTCGCGCCGCTGGACGGGTCGTAAGCGGGACGGGCGCGAATTCGAAACGTTGCGGAAACGCGGTCCATGGCCCGCGTCCACAGGGGGCGCCGACAAGCAAGTCGGGTTATGACTTCCCTAACGCGCTGTTTTCGTGTAAATATTGCTTGACGCCGTTTCGGCTGCGGGGACTTGCATGGCCAAGAAGCTGGTCGACGTCGAGGACCTGATGGTTTGGGCGGCTTCCGAGCTTTCGCGAAAACGGCCCGGCAAGGTGGTTCAGCTGCGCCTCGACGTGAGCCGCACCGACGGCGAACTGACGGGGCGCTGGAACAGGCCGATGGGCTATCCGCCGATGAGCCCGATGTTCGCGGCCGGGCTGGCGCGGGCCGGCGTGGCGCGCGGCGATCCCCCGCATGAAGACGCTTTGATCGTCGAGGACGCGCTGGAGCGGCTGCGATTGATACGGCCCGAGCCGCGCATCGAGGATTCCGATCTGGCGTTCGGGCTGGGGTTCGCGGTCGAATGCGCCAAGCCGCATGCGCGGGCGCTCGGGCAGGCGTCGAATCTGGCCATCGTCTCGGGGCGGTTGGGCAAAAGGCCGGACCTGCGGCTCGGGGCGCTGGAACCGGAGCCGCGCCGCGCGGCCAACGGCAAGCCCGGCGTGTGGCGGCTGGAGAGCTGGGCCGAGCCGACCTTCGGCGACCACGCGACGACGCATCGGCTGGTCGAGACGCCGTGCCCGCCCAAACGCAAGGATTCCTATGCTCCGGGCGCTTATGGCGTGATCGACTGGCGGCCCGAACCTCAGGAGCTGGTCGACGAACGCGCCACCTATGCGGGCTGGGTCGCCGGGCTGTTCTGGCTCGCTGCGGACCTGTCGGGCAAGCTGGAGACGCGCTCGGCGCTGACGCCCAGGGCGGCGCTGCGGCCCTGGATGGGCGAGCGCGACGGCGAGCCGGTCAGGGATCTGTACGGTTCCGGCGCCGACCGCGTGTTCGGCGGCGACGAGGCGGCGGCGCTGAAGGCGGAGCGGGCGGCGGGGCGACGCAGGCCCGTGGCGGGCGGGTCGGTCTATCGTGCGCCGGGCGGGCGCGCGCAGAGCGGGGCGGAGGAGGCGTGAGGCCCGGCACGTGGCGCACCGTGGATGTTTTGGTGACGCCATCTGGGTCTTGCATAGGCTGATAGATGTCGAGGAGCGCCGGAAGGCGCTTTTTTTGTGCGCGGTCCTTCGACAGGCTCAGGATGAGGGGGGCGGCTTGTCTGACGCCGCGCCAGGTCTCGCCGATCGCCTTTATGCGCTGGCCGACCGGCTCGACCGGTTGAAGCCGCTCAACCACAAGCCCGACGCCTATTTCGAGGAACGCGACGAAATCCGCGAGGCTTTGCGGCGCGAGGCTTCCGCGCTCGGGCGCCGGGCGCCCTGCGCCAATCCGCGCGGGCGGTTCGAGACCGGAATGATCGTCGGGGCGGGGCGGATGGTCAGGGTCGAGA
>CAIZGR010000144.1 GCA_903932535.1 uncultured Hyphomicrobiales bacterium
CGAGGGGATGGTGTCGGCGACCGAGACCGCGCCGGAGGGCCCCTACGGCGACCACACCGGCTACTACAACTCGGTCGAAGAATTTCCGGTCATGCGGGTGACCGCGATCACCACCCGCAAGGACCCGATGTATCTCTCGACCTTCACCGGCAGGCCCCCGGACGAACCCTCGCGGATCGGGGAAGTGCTCAATCGGCTGTTCGTGCCGGTGGCGCGCCGCCAGTTCCCCGAGATCGTCGACGTCTGGCTTCCGCCCGAAGCCTGCTCGTATCGGATCGCGGTCGCCTCGATCGCCAAGCGCTATCCGGGCCAAGCGCGGCGGCTGATGCTGGGCCTCTGGTCGATGCTGCCGCAACTGACCTACACGAAGCTCCTCATCATCGTCGACGACGACATCGACGTCCGCGACTGGGGCGACGTGATGTGGGCGGTTTCCACCCGCGCTGATTCGTCGCGCGACCTCGTGACGCTCTCCGACACGCCGATCGACTACCTCGATTTTGCTTCGCCCAAACCCGGGCTCGGCGGCAAGCTCGGCATCGACGCGACCAACAAGATCGGGCCGGAGACGGACAGGCTGTGGGGCAAGGTGCTCGCGATGGACCCCGAGGTCGTCGCCCGCGCGGACGCGATCCTCTCCCGGCTCAATCTCTCGCAGCCGTCTCGGCGCTGACGGGCCGTGAGCATGATCGAGGCGGATCGCGTCGTTGTCGGCATCTCCGGCGCTTCGGGCGCAGCCATCGGACTGCGGATCGTGGAGTTGCTGGCCCTGACGCAAACCTGCGAGGTCCACCTCGTGATTTCTCCCGCCGCCGAGCGGGTCCTCGTCGACGAGGTCGGCGCCGAGGCGCTGCCCCGGCTCCGCGAGCGCGCCTCGCACTGTCATCGCTATGACGACATCGGCGCGAGCATCGCGAGCGGGTCGTTCCGGACCGCCGGGATGATCGTCGCGCCGTGCTCGATTCGCAGTCTTTCGGCGATCGCGACGGGGATACTCGACAATCTCCTCGTCCGCGCCGCGGACGTGCAACTGAAGGAGCGGCGAAAGCTGGTTCTGCTGGTTCGGGAGAGCCCGCTTCACCTCGGCCATTTGCGCGCCATGACCCAGGCGACGGAAATCGGCGCCATCATCGCCCCGCCGGTTCCCGCCTTCTATCTGAGGCCGGATTCGCTCGCCGGCGCGATCGACCATATCGCGCGGCGCGCCATCCAGCTTCTGGACCTGAAGGTCACCCGCGTCGCGCAGACCGAATGGAGCGGGGGTGCCGGGTCGTAGCGGGCGATGACACAGGGTTGCGTCCGCTCACCCTGCCCCTCGCCCAGCCGCTTCGCGGCGTCCCTCTCCCATAGTCCGTCGGAGGACGGGCGTCCTATTGGGAATGGGACGCGAAGCGCCGGATGAGGTCCTGCCGCGCGATTCCCCTCAATTCATCCTGTTCCGGCGCGGCGGCTTCGGAGGAACGAGCGGGCCGGGAAAGGCGCGCTCGGCCTCCTCCTCGAGCTGCTCCTCATGGTAGCGCACGAAACGCGCCCCGAGAAAGAAGGCGATGACGGCGATGACGAGCGCGGCGATCCCGACCGGCTTCGCATAGACCTCGAACGCGCGGCCGAGCATATAGCCGCCCGCGCCGAAGATCGAGGCCCAGACGATCCCGCCTGCGGCGTTGAAAAAGAAGAACCGCTCCCAGTGGAAGTGGTTGACGCCGGCGAGGAAGGCGGCGAAGGTCCGAAGAATCGCGACGAACCGGCCGAAGAACACGATCTTGCCGCCCTGTTTGAGAAACAGGTACTGTCCGAGCTTCAACCGCCGCTCGTCCAGATTGACATAGCGCCCGTAGCGGTAGGCGATCGGAAAGCCGAATTCCCGCCCGACCCAATAGCCGCAATTGTCGCCGAGAATAGCGCCCGCAGCCGCCGCGCCGATCACGCCCCAGAGATGGAGCTTGCCCTGCCCGGCCAGAATCGCCGCCGCAACCAGGATCGTCTCCCCGGGCATCGGCACGCCCGCGCTTTCGAGGCCGACGACCACGAAAATCGCCAGATAGCCGTACGTCCCCAGGTACTCATGGAGGTGGTGGACGAAATCCATGCCGACGGGGCTTAAGCCCCGGTGAGGCGGCGGGCGTTGGCGCGCACCTTCCGGCGCGCGGGCTTCGCCGCGGCCTCGGCGATGCCGGCGAGGCCGACGGAGACGTCGTTGGGCGTGCGCACGCCGCCGAAGGCCGCCTTGATCATGAAGGCGCCCCAGGCGGCCTGCGCCGCCATGGCGCCTTCGACCGCCGCGTCGAACTTCTCGGCGACCATCAGCTGCGCCTCGCGCGCCTTCTCGATCGGCTCGCCGCCGGGGTGGAACATGTTCTGGGTGCGCGCGGCGATGGTCAGCGCGGCGTCGACCCCCGACCGCATGTTCGCCTTGGCCATCGCCAGCGATGTCTTGTGCAAGCTCCTTGACGTCATAGTCTCGTCCCCACGTCGACCTGCGGCTTTCATCGCAAAAGATCGTCGTAAAAACGCAACATGGGGGAAGTTCGTTGCATCGGCAAGTACGCCGTACGTATGAGGGTGCGATTCAAAGCGATGCAGAGTAGTGGCCCACGTCATTGCCTTTGCAGGCGTTTTCTGAATCTCTGCCGTCGCGATCGAGCGATGGAGATTGATTCGTGGCCAGCAAAGAGGTTGCCGTCAAGAAGTACGTGGTGAGGCTGAGCAAGGAGGAACGCGC
>CAIZGR010000145.1 GCA_903932535.1 uncultured Hyphomicrobiales bacterium
CGCAGCGCCTCCAGCGCCACCTTCGCCTTGAACGCCGCGTCAAACTTCTTGCGTGACTTCGTCATGTCGCTCGCTCCGTTGGAAACAGAGCAGGACGCTCCACACCTTAACGGGTGGTCCCAAAACCGGGGTCCACTTCATTCTGCATCGACGTAGCGCACTCACAGGCCGTCGCTGGGGCGTTCCGCGAGGCGGGTATAGGCGCGATGCACGTTGACTGCGAAACCCCTGCCGGAGAGCGCCGGGCCGCAGTTGCAGGTCTCGGAAATGGCAGCCTCGACATCATCACCAACTGCGGCTTGATCAGCGAAGGTGTCGACATCCCCGCGATCGGCGCGGCGCTCCTGCTTCGCCCCACCGCGAGCTTGGCGCTCTACCTGCAGCAGGTCGGTCGGGCGCTTCGCCCGGCGCCAGGCAAGGACCGGGCGCTGATCCTCGACTTCGCCGGCAACGTCGGGCGCCACGGGCTCCCTGACGAGCCTCGCGAATGGACGCTCGACTCGAAGCCCCGGCGACAGAGCAAGGACGCCGCGCCCCGCGTCAGGAAGTGCCCGTCCTGCGGCGCCCTCAACCGCGCGGGCGCGCATGAATGCGCCGAATGTTCCTTGGACCTCCGGACGCCGAAGGAGCGGGCCGAGGTCGAGTTGCGCCTCGCCGAGTCCCGGCGCCGCGAGGAAGAGGACTCCCTCGCGAGGATGATGCCGTGCGAACGGATCGCGTGGGCAGGATACGACGAGCACCGCCTTCGTCTCGTTGCGCGGCTCTCCGGATATCGCCCCGGCTGGATCTGGCACCGGCTTCAGGAAGCGCGCCAGCGCGCCGGAGGAGCGCGCGCATGAGCGAGCACCAACCGGAAAGCCCGGTCATCTCGATTGCCGGCGCCCGGAAGGCGCGCCGCCGCGCGGCGCCGAATGATCCGAGGCCGACGATCCAGATCGTGGCCGGCGACATCGAGCGCATCGTGGATCACTCGGAGCGTGCTCTTGTTGCGGCCAACCGCGGTCTCTACCAGCGGGACGGTCGGATCGTCTCAGTGGTCGACGTGCCTGTCCTCACTGCGAATGGACGCGAGACTGGAGCGCAGCGCATCGCCGAACGGGAAGATTACGCCCTAATCGAGGACCTCGCCGCCGCGGCGCAGTTCACCAGGTACGACGCGCGCCGCAAGGGAGACGTTGCGGTCGATCCGCCGATGGCCATCGTCAAGACGCTTCGCCAGCGGTCCGGGCGGCTGCGCTTTCCGATCCTGACCGGGATCATTAACGCGCCCACGTTGCGAGCTGGAGGCTCGATTCTCGACGCGCCAGGCTATGACGAGAAGACCGGGCTACTCTTCGATCCCCTTGGCGTCGATTTCCCTTCCATCGAAAGCCGTCCGACCCTCGCGGCCGCAAGCAAAGCGCTCGCGCTGCTCAAGGACCTGATTTCGTCGTTCCCGTTCGTGGGGGAGGTTGACCGCGCGGTCGCGTTGTCCGGGATCCTTACCGCGCTCGTTCGTCGCTCGCTTCCAACGGCGCCCTTGCACGCCTACACCGCGCCCGTCGCAGGAAGCGGGAAGTCGATGCTCGTCGACATTGCCAGCATCGTCTCGACCGGACACGAGGCCGGCGTCATTGCGCAAGGCAAGAGCGAGGAAGAGATGGAGAAGCGCCTTGGCGCGCTGCTCATTGCCGCCGACCCCGTCATCGCGATTGACAACTGTGAAAATGCTCTCGGCGGCGAGCTCCTCTGCCAGATGCTCACGCAGACGCGGGTGAAACCGCGGATCCTAGGGCACAGTTTGGCGCCGGAGTTGAGCACGGGCGCCAGCGTGTTCGCGACCGGCAACAACCTCGTGCTGGTCGGCGACCTGACGCGCCGCTCGGTGCTCTGCCGGCTGGATCCAAAGTGCGAACGGCCAGAGACGCGCGTGTTCTCGCGAAACCCGATCGCTTTCGCCAAAGCGAACCGTGCGGAACTCGTCGCCGCCGCTCTGACCGTCCTGCGCGCCTTCCACGTTGCCGGTAGCCCGGCAAAGGCGGCGCCGCTTGGCGGCTTCGAGGAATGGTCTCGCACTGTCCGTGACGCCCTTATCTCGCTCGGATGCGCCGATCCGGTTGCTTCGATGGAAATCGTCCGAAGCGCAAACCCGATCACGACGAACATCGCAGCCGTCATGGAACAATGGGCTGACATCGTCGGGCCGACGAACGTCACCGTCGCCGATGTCATCAAGCAGGCGACCGAACGCGGGAAGCCGATCGAAAGCGACACGGTCGAATTCACGCACCCGGATTTTCGAGAGGCGCTCCTTACGGTCGCGGGCAACGGCGGCGCAATCAACAGCCGACGCCTCGGCAAGTGGCTCGGCGAAGTCGCCGACCGCATCATCAACGGCAGGAGATTTGAAAACGTCGGCGGACGGAGTGGCGTTGCCTTGTGGCGGCTCACGAACCCGGATTGAAGAATAGCGGCACGATTGCGTCCAGAATCACGGCCCCAGGCCGGCCGTCTCAGCCGCCCACCGAAGCCGAAAGCCTTGTCTCGCGGCGGCGCACGGCCGCGAGCAACACCGGATTGCAACGAAATGCTGAAGAACGACATAAGCCTTTTCAATGGCTTAAGATGGCCGACTTGACGGTTTTGGGCTCCTTTTGTGCACCCCACAGGCGACATCAAGTGCCAGGCGGACAATCCGCGGAGTCGGCTGTGACGAATGAATTATTGAGATAATTCAACGCACTAACCCGATCTTGCGGCCTACAGCGCCCCCTCAGACCGTGGGTTTGGTGGGTTTCGTGGGTTTTATTCTGGACCCCCGCGTGAAGTGTCACTGACAGTTTTATAAAGACGACGAAAACAAACCCACCAAACCCACCAAACCCACTTTTTAACTCTTGGGTGGCGTCATTTATCCCGGGACGCCGCACGAGCCACCCGACAAATCTTTCGTCTATTCATCAGTGTTGTTCCGCCCGTGCCTGCCATCAGCGAGGCGTTTTCCAGTTCTCACGAAGCAACGATAGTCGACGTCGCTAAGTCGATCGTTGATCCGATCGCCAATAGCCTCCCGTGCGACAGTATTTGCGCTCACGCGATCGGCCGGCGCGTGTTGAGTTCTGTCGCTCCGCCGGGCGGCGTAGCCACTGGTGGGGCCTTGGCGGAGGCCGCCTCCGCCATTGACCCCTCGCGCATCCAATAATTTGCTGAGCAAGACTCCGGTAGCGTCCAGTAACGTACATCCCTACATACAAAAAATATGCGCCACCGCGTCGAAATCATGCGATACTCAATCCATGAACACCGACGAATCCCCCGCCAGTCGAAAGCCCTTGGGACCGCATTGCCGCGCTCTCAAGCGGGGAGTTCTTGGCGACGGGATTGATGGTCGTTCGCGTGAAGGCAAGTTTCTTCGCATGTGTGAGGCGGAGCTCGTCGCCAGTGTCGGCGGTGCACCCAACTTCGCCCAGAAGATGCTGATCCGACGTTCCGCCCGCGCGCTGCTCAGGCTTGAGCTTCTCGACGAGAAGATGTCATCGGGCAATTGGACCGACCACGACTCCCGGACGTTCGGGGGCCTCAACAATGCGCTGCGCCTCGCCCTGCGTGAGTTGGGCGTGGCGGCGAAGTCGGGCGGCAAGCCAGTAGTGAGCCTCGCCGATATCGTGGCGCGTCACGCCAAGCCGGGGAACCCGTCGGCATGAATCCGCTCGTGCCCATGCGCCGCGCGCTGTCCGACCAGGATCTGTTCGCACCAATCCTCGCCGGCGAGTCATGGGCGGGCTGGAGGACGCTCTTGACCGCGATCGCTGGCGAGGAACTGACCGATGACGAGCGGATCGTCTTCAGGACCCTCACGCAGCGCGAGCGCGAGCCGCTGAGGCCGGTCGAAGAGTTCTGGGGGATCAAGGGGCGTCGAAGTGGCGGGACCCGTGCGATGGCCGTCAAGGGGGCTTGGATCGCGGCGCTCAACGATCACTCCGACGTCTTGGCACCGGGCGAGCGTGCGACGTTGCCGATCGTCAGCGCGAGCGTCTGGCAGGCTGCCAAGATGTTACAATATCTCAACGGCATTTTCTCGACCGTGCCGGCGCTCGCCGCCTTGGTTGAAGGCAGGACAACGGACTCCATCTCGCTCAGCAACCGCGTCGACCTCGAATGCGTCGCGTCGAACTTCCGGACGATCCGAGGCGGGACGGCGGTTGCCGTGATCTGCGACGAGGTGGCATTCTGGCGCGGCGAGACGAGCGCGACCCCGGACTCCGAGGTCCTAGCGGCGGCACGGCCCTCGCTCGCGACCACGGGCGGCCCCCTGATAGTCATCTCGTCGCCCTACGCGCGGCGCGGTGAGTTGTGGAGCGCCTTCAAGCGGGACTACGGGCCGGCCGGCGATCCGCTGATTCTGGTCGCGAAGGCGGCTTCCCGGACCCTCAATCCATCTTTGCCGCAACGCGTCGTCGATCGCGCTATGGAGCGCGACGAGGCGAGCGCCCGGGCGGAGTACGGCGCCGAGTTCCGGACGGACATAGAATCATTCGTGAGCCGCGAGGCTGTGGACGCCGCGACCGTGCCGGGGCGGCTCGAACTGCCGCACGTAGTGGACGTCACGTACTCCGCCTTCGTCGACCCCAGCGGCGGCGCCCAAGACGCTATGACGCTCGCGATTGCGCATGCTGAGAAAGACGTCGCCGTGCTGGACGCGGTCCGCGAGGTCCGCCCTCCGTGCCAATGACGATGAGACAAACGCCCCCCTGGAGTTTACCCTCGAGGGCCGAGGTCACCTCCTCCCATGGTCATGCCGCTTATTCCCTTCGAAAAGACTCTTGCCGATGGCTCCGCAACAGGGGGAGGCCGTAGGCCGAGCCTCGTTGCGGAGCCATCGGCGGCCTCGCCTGAACTCTCCGACCGGCCACGCCGTCGAACGTTCACGGTCGCCTACAAGCTTGGGGTCCTTCGCCAGGTGGATGAGGCGGGGCCGGGCGGCATCGGCGCGATCCTGCGGCGCGAAGGGCTCTATTCCTCGCTGTTGACGGATTGGCGCCGGCAACGCGACGCCGGCGCCTGTGAGGCGCTGAAGGCGGTCAAGCGCGGCCCCAAGGTCGCCGAGCCCAACCCGCTGGCGGCCGAACATGCCCGGTTGCAGCGCGACTGCAAGAGCCTGACGCTGCGCTTGCAGCGCGCCGAGGCGATCATCGACATCCAAAAAAAAGTGGCTTTGCTGCTGGGCCTGTCGATGCCCGGCGACGAGGCGCCCTGATGGACGCCGTGGCGGCGCTGCCGCCCGGCGGCGGCCTGACCGGCGCGGCCTGCACGGCGCTGGGCCTGTCGCGCGCCAGCTTCCATCGCCGGACCGCTAAAGCCCGGCGCCCTCCCGCGCCGTGTCGTCCGCGCCCTCGTCCCGCCAGGGCGCTGGCTGTTTGCGAGCGCCAGGCCGTCCTCGATCTGTTGCGCGAACCCCGGTTCGTCGACCAGCCCCCGGCGGAAGTCTACGCCGAGCTGCTGGACCAGGGCCTGTACTACTGCTCGATCCGCACCATGTATCGCATCCTCCACGAGAACGGAGAGGTGAAGGAGCGTCGCCGACAGCTGCGCCACCCCGTCTACAAAAAGCCGGAACTCATCGCCGAGAGCCCCAACCAGGTCTGGTCGTGGGACATCACCAAGCTGATGGGGCCGGCCAAATGGACCTACTTCTATCTCTACGTCATCATCGACATCTTCAGCCGGAGGGTCGTGGGTTGGCTCGTCGCCGACGCCGAAAGCGCCGCCCTGTTCAAGCCGCTGTTCGAGGACGCCGCCGCCAAGCACGGCGTCTTGCCCGGCCAGCTCACCCTCCACGCCGACCGCGGACCCTCCATGAAAGCCAAGGCCACCGCCCTCCTGCTCGCCGACCTCGGCGTCACAAAGTCCCATAGCCGGCCCTACACCTCCAACGACAATCCCTTCTCGGAAAGCCTGTTCAAAACCTGCAAATATCAGCCTCAGTTCCCGGAACGCTTCGGCTCAATCCAGGACGCCAAGGCTTTCTGCCGCAGGTTCTTCCAGTGGTACAACGCCGAGCACCACCATCTCGGAATCGGCCTGATGACGCCAAACCAGGTCCACTACGGTCAAGCCGACGAGGTCTACCAAGCCCGAAAGCAGACCCTCGAAAACGCCTTCCTCGCCAACCCGAACCGCTTCGTGAAAAACATCCCCTCGCCGCCGAGTAAGCCAACCGCCGTCTGGATCAATCCGCCCCAAATCAAGCCTGAAATCCAAGCCTAAATTCCCAACCCAGGCGTCTCATTGTCGTTGACACGTTCCGC
>CAIZGR010000146.1 GCA_903932535.1 uncultured Hyphomicrobiales bacterium
GCGGAATCGGTGTCGACCGTCCACTCGGCCATGCTGATCTTATGCTCGGCGAGCAGCTCGGCGAGCTTGGATTTCTGCGCGTCATAGGCGGTGGTCGCCTCGGTGATCGCGGTGCGAAGGGCTTCCTCGGCCGAGCGGGCGGCGGACTTGTCGGCCTTGGCGGCCGCGTCCACCGCGGGGTCGTCGACCGCGAGATGTTGGGTTTGCGGGGCCTTTGCGCCGCCGGACGCCATCAGGTCGTTTTGGGCTTTGCGCTGCGCTTGGATCCTGGCCGCGGCATTGTCGCCGTCGGCCTGGATCTGCTTCAGCTTTTCGCTGCTGATCGCGATGGCCGCGGCGGTGTTGGCGAACAGGTCCTGCGTGAACGCGGAGCCGATGCCCGAAAGCGCGCCCTGGGCATGCGTCTGCATGTCGGAAAAGCCGGCCTTGACTCCCGACCAATCGAAGGTCAGCGCGGCCTTGGCGACGGTCCCGAGGTCTTGGAACTGCTGGCCGACGCCCTGGATCGCGGCGTAGAACGCTTCGAAAAGCGCTTTGCCAACCTTGGCGAGCAGCACGGCGAGATCTTCGCCGAACGCGGCGGCGATTTGCAGGATGCCGGTGAAGCCCGCGCCCCACGACGTTTTGACGGTCTCGATGGTGTGGGCGAATTTTTCGCCGATGTCGGTCAGAAACCCGCCGATGTCGTTGAACGTGTTGACGGCGATTTGCTTGACATAGGCGAAATCTTCGTAGGCGCGGACCGCGAAGGTTTCCAGGATCGCGACGCCATGGCCGATCGCGGAGACCAACGACTCGGCCGCCTGCGTCATCAGCCCCGTCGATTGCGCGGCCTTCTGGTTCGCGGCGTCGAGCTGAAAAAACCATTCGACCGCCTGCGTCACGTTCGCGACGAGGTCGCTGAACACGCGGAACAGGCCGTCGATCGCCGGCTTGAACTGTTGAAAGCTCTGTAAGAGCATGCCCTGGAAGGTGAGGCCGAGTTCGTTGGTCGCATCGCCGAGATGGCGCAATTCGAGCGATGTGCCGGCGAGCTGGGCTTTCAATTCCGGGCCGATCGCGGTTCCGGCGCGCGTCGCCTGCTCGGCGAGATCGCGCATGTGGGCGGAGCCCTGGTCGAGTTCGGTGCGCAGGTTGTTGTAAGCCGCGCCGAGCAGCGCGACGCCGGCCGCGTGCTTGTGCGCGGAATCGGTCGCTTGCGCGAACGCGCCGCCGAGCTTTGCGCCCAATTCGGTCGCGGTCTTGTCGGCCACGTCCTCGGCGGCGAGGCCCATCACCTGCAGGGCCTTGACCACGGCCGCGTCGCCGTCGGCGGCCTTGGTCTTCAGGTTGGCGAAGGCCGTTCCCATGTCCGTGATCGACACGCCGGTGCGGCGGCCGATCGCCTCCAGCGCGCCGATTTCCGACGTCGACAGGTCGAAATCGCCGGCCGCGGCGCGCATCTGGTTGCCGAGCAAGGTCGCGGCGACGCCGACGGAGCCGAGATAGGCGACGGTCGCGGTCGCGAAGGCGGCGATCTTTTCGGCGTAGGAGGTCCAGCTTTCGCCGGCCGCCTGCGCGGCCTGGCCCTGCTCTCGCATCTGCGCGGAAGCGGCGCGCGCGGCGGCCTCGACGGACCCGATGAGAGTGACGGCGTCCTTCGACTTCTCCTCGAGGGCCGAGACGTCGCCGCCGAACAGGACCTTGACGGCTTCGGTCATGCGGGGGCGATCCTCGAGGAAGGTTTGGGGCTAGCGGGCGGCCTTGGCGACGTTTTCGAGCTTGCCGCCGGAGCGCTTCAGGAATTCGCGCGCGGCGTCGGCGTCCATGTATTGCTGTTCGGCGGGGGCCTCGAAGCCGACGAAGGCGGCGACGAGCCAGTGGACGGGGGGGTGGATTTTGAGGCGCTTGTCGAGCGCGCGCCAGCGCGACCACGTCAGCTTGTCGACGTCTTCGTAAGTCCAGGCGTAGCCGAGCGCATCGACGATGCTGGCGAGGAAATCGTCGAAGCTCGGGGCTTGGCTCAGGCTTTTGGGCCGGCCGGTTCTCCGCGCGCGCGGAGCTCGAGGCCGCAGGCGAGCATGATCGCGGTCTGCGCGGCCTGCAGGTCGGCGACGCCGAAATGCAGCGCGTCGAGCGCGTCGCGGGTGATCGTCGGATCGACGGTCTTGATCGCATCGACGACGATGTCGAGCATTTCCTCGATCACGGACTCGCTCAGCAGCGGGGCCTGCGCCGCGGCCGCGCCGACGAACGGCGCGGCGAGGCGGAACAAGCGCGGCTGCAATTTGCGGATGATTCCGAACGGCAGCTCGGCGAGTTCCCAGCGCCGACCGCCGAGGGTGAGGGGATAGGTTTGGGACATAGGGGCTTTCGCTTTGGACGGGCGTTACGAAACTTCTGGAAAATCGAAGTTGAGCACCTGGTTTGCGTTGTTGGCGAACACCTCGAAACTGAGCTCGGGCATGATGAAGTCCTCGAGCTTGGAAGCGAGCGTCAATCCGTCGGCGACGCACGAGAACAGGCGGGCGCCGAAGGGTTTCGAGCTCGGCTGGTTGAGGTTCGTGTAATAGTCGAGCTGGAAGGTCGGGTTGACGCCGATCTGCTGGTTGACGACGTTGAGCTGCTGGCCGGACGCGCTGCTGAAGTTCGAATAGTTGAAATTGAGCGCGACTTCGTCGGAGGCGTTGAAGGTGTAGACGCCGGTCGATTGCACGACGGAATAGGTTCCGGCCGCGCTGACTGTCGCGACGCGCTGCAAAGGCAGACCGTTCGAGGCATAGGTGACGCCGAGGTCGACGATGCCGCCGGTGGCGTTGGTGACCGCCTGCGTCGTGCTGGCGACGGTGTGGGCTTCGTTGAGGTAATAGTGGTCGTAGCCAGCGGTGAAGCTGTTGCCGAAGAAGCAGCTGTTCCACGCGAGGCCCGAGAGCAGCGCGGCCTTGATCTTGCCGGTGACCTTGACCGTGCCGCGGGCGACGGCGAGCGCGAACTGCTGCGTGCCGTAGAGGGCCTTGGTATTGCCCTTCACCTCGAGCGACATCTCCTGCGCGCTGCCGACGTTGATCGCGAGCGGCGTGGCGGTGTCGGTGCGCGTGATGATGACGACGCCAGGCCCGAAGGCGGCGAGCGGGGTGGCCATTTGGAGGTCTCCGTCTGGGGGATAGCCGGCGCCGTCGCGGCGTGGGCGGGTTAAGGCAGGATCAACTCGATCGGCACGAGCGCGAGCGCTTTGCCAGTCAGTTCGGCCGGGGCGCGGTGAACTTCGCCGCGGACCAAAGCGGCAAACACGACGCCGCCGAGCGTGCAACGGCCATCAGCGAAATTGTCGACGGCGAGCGCAGCTTCGAGGGCGTCGACGCCGTTGTTGAGCGCGGTTTCGGGGATCGCGTTGAGGTTGTTCCCGACGTCGTTGTAGACGAAAGCCGTCACTTTCAACGAGCGCTTGGCCGAGCCGATCGGCGGGTTGATGATGGTCTCGCTTTCGACGACCACGAAACAGGCCGGCGACTGCGCCGGGCCGATCGCGCTGGGGTCGCGCGCGCGGCGACCGGTGGTGACAAAAAAGCCCTGCGCCTGGATGGCGGAGAGCAAAGCCGTCATGGCGTCTTCGCGCGTGGGCATGTTACGACGCCGCCTCGCGGGCCGCCTGTTCGATTTGGGCTTTGTGGGCTTCGAAAGTCGGCAGGATGGCGGGATAAGCGGGGACGGCGGTGGCGTGGCGATGGATCGCCTTGCGATAGAGCGCGCCGACGCCGCCTTCTTGGAACTTCATCGCGCCGCCTCTGGCGCGGATCATCAGGTCGGAAATCGTGAACCCATATTCGAAAAGATGGGCGAGCCCGTTGGAATTGGCGAGCCAGCCGGTGACGCTGGTCGCGTCCTGCTTCACGCCCGCGTTGAACCCGGCCAGATAGGCGCCGGGCCGGGCGCCGACGCTATGGATATGCGCCGTCGCGCGGGCGCGCGCTTCGTCGAGCATGCGCGCGGCGATCGGGCGCAGCTTTTCGGCGAACCGGTCGAGCACGCGCTTTGACGCGCCCTCCAGCTCGGCGGTCAGTTTATAGGCGGTGACTTGGAACTGGATCACGTCACGCCCGCCGCAGTGATTTCAATCGCGCCTCCAAACCTGCGTTCGTAGGCGTCGACTTTCACGATGGTCAGCACTTCCGAGGAATCGGGCAGGATGGCCTGGTCGCCCTGCACGACCGGCAACGCGAAGCCGGAAGCGCTGAGATCGGCGGCCATGACGATCAGCTTGCGGTCGCCGAGCCGGATGGACCCGGGGCCGCCGGCGGTGAGGTTGGCCGCGTCCAGGCCGCCGCCGGGCGTAAAGTTGAGCACGATCGCGTTGAGCGAGACGGACGAGGCGACGACCGCGTTGGGGGCGTTTCCGGTGACGCGCTGCAAGGTGACGGGCACGCCGCGGACCTTTAGGGCGGAATAATAGGCGCCTTGGGCGGAGGGGTCGGTCGTCAAGCGACTTTCTCGATGACGCTGACGCTCAGATCGCGGTCGATCACCATCACTTTGACGCCGGCGGGCACAAGTTTTTCGACGTGATCCTTGATCCGCTCCGCAACAGTCGCGGAGATGGGAACGCTGGATTTGATAACGACGGCGTCGCCGGCCTCGACCTTAAGCCGCGCTATGGAAAGGCGCCCAAATTCGCCGGGTAATTCGGACATGGGATTCCCTTCTGAAACCGCTGCAGACTTAGCCGATCACCGGCGTGCGATAGCGTTCGAGCCGCGCCTGAATGTGCGGCGGCATGTCGGTGTCTGATCCAGGGCCGTTGCCGAACCAGTAGGACGTCGAAAGAACGCCCGTAACATCCACGCTGCGCGCCATCGGATCGCGCTGCTGGGCGTAATAGCGCTGCTTGACCATTTCCGAGACGGTCTCGACGACGTCGGGCGGGACCGCGGCATAGCCGGCCGTGTAGAGGGCGCAGATGTAGGAGGCGCGCCAGCCGTGCGACTCGCCGCTGCGGTTGAGGCGGGCGATTTCGCCTTCCGTAGCGTCGATCAGGAAATCGACGCCCTCGGCGAGCGGGACTTCGCCGCCGAGCAGGTTGGCGGGATAAGTGGTCGAGAGCGGCGGCAGCGGCGCGTTGGGGCCGCCGTGCGATTC
The DNA here is from genome assembly GCA_903932535.1 of uncultured Hyphomicrobiales bacterium. Lineage (GTDB taxonomy): Bacteria > Pseudomonadota > Alphaproteobacteria > Rhizobiales > Beijerinckiaceae > Roseiarcus. The sequence goes on from CAIZGR010000146.1 coordinate 5,113, forward strand.
GACCACGAGCGCGTAGGACGGCATCGCCGCGCCGGCCGTGAGGCCAGTAGACGGCTCGGTCCAGGCGGTTCCGATCGCAATCGGGCTGGAATTCTGCAGCGTCTCGGCGCCCGAGGCCGTTCCGGCGTAGACGTTCCAGCCGGTCGCGAGGGCATAGTGATCGGCGGCGGGGCTGGCCACGGTCGCCAGGTTCGAGGCGGCGACGGGCGCGCGCAGCTCGACGCCGGCCGCCGTCTCGCCATAGGCCGTGACGTAGCTGAGGCGGATGTAATAGGCGCGGGCGGCGAGCGCGCCGCCGCTGGCGGTCGTGACGACGGGGACGGCGGGCGGGCGGGTCAGCGAGGGGCTGGCCGGATTGGTGACCGGGCGGCGTTGCAGCAGCAGCGAGTCGGGCCGGTTGCGCACCGTCCAGGGCGGCCCGTCGTGGGTCGGCCAATATTGGTCGAAGCGGGTTTCGACCACGAACGGGTTCGACGTGAACTTTTGGGCGGCCGTGCTGGCGGCGTTGAGCCAGAGCGAGAGCACGGCGTCTTGCGCAGTGCCAGTTATGCCGAGATAGGTCTTGAGCGTGCCGAGGTCGATGAGCGCGTAGGACGAGGCGGCCTGCGCGATCGTGCTGACGAAACGTCGATCTCGCATGTCAGGCGACGACCTGGCGCGTCACGAGGTTGACGACCGTGCTTTGGCCCTGGTTGACGGGCGAAGCGGAGGTTCCGGAGCGCACTTTCACGGCCGCGACGCCCTTCCATTGCGCCGGGTCGACGGCGACATATTGGCCGGCGGCCACGGTAAGCGTCAGTTCAGCTCCGGCGTAAGTGTAGAGCTCGAGCCACGTCGAACCATCCGGGCTCAGGACCTGGAACGTCATGCTCGCCGACGTCCAGACCGCCGGCATCCAGATGCCGACCAGCGTGCCGGGGTAGATGTCCGTTTCGCCCGACAGACTCGCGCCGTTGGCGATCGTCGCCGTCGCCGTGTTGATGAGAGACATGTTCTTCCCGGGTCAGAGGCGAGCGAAACGGCTTGGCGATGCGAGGCGTCAGCGCGAGTTGAACATGTCGATCTTGTCGATGGTCAGCGTCGCGACGCCAGTGCCCGAGGCCTTGTAGACTTCGGCCCAGGGCTGCATGTTCGAATTGGCGCCGGCCGTCGCCGTCCAGGTGACGGAGCCGACCGCATTGACGCGGTTGCCGTCGACATAGAAGATGATGTCGGAACTGTTCGACCAGTCGATCCGGTACAGATGCGACGTGGTCGTGTCGGTGGTGATCGCCGACCCGCCGATCTGTTTGGCGGCGACGCTGACCGCGGTCTGCACGCCGTCGAGCGCATAGACGAGCAGCGCGCCGCTGGCCGCCCAGCCGAAGCCGAGATAGCGCGAGAAACTGAGGAAGCCGCCGGAGACCCAGGCCGAGCCGACGCCGACCGCGGCGCCGGCGACGCCGGTCGGCAATACCGCGAGCTTGGCGCGCCATTCGACCATGCCGTATTTGGTGACGTCGTACGAGAGCGAATCGTTCCAGTAGAGGCCGGCGTCTTCGGCTTCCGAAGTCGCGGTCAACGCGCACGAGATCGTTCCGCCGACGCTGTTGGTGTCGAGCGCGACGGTCGGCGGCCCGGATCCGACGATCTTCTTGACCCAGGGATAGCCGGCGGAAGGCGAACCCGCCGCCGGGATGCCGGCGGAATGGCCGCCGCCGACGAAATCGTCGCCGAACTGGATCGGATGGCCGCTGTTGACGGTCTCCTGCGTGACATCGTCATACGCGCGCTGGATATAGGCGACATATTGGTCGCGGGTCGTCATGTGACGAATCCTTCGAGATGCCGCCTCACGGCGGGGTCCAAGGGGCGCGCACGTCATCAGACGTTCGCGGGTTCGCCCCGGCGCGCGGCCGGGGCTTCAATCGGTCTTCAATCAGACGATCGAAGTGGGCGGCGTCGCCGCCTGGTAGCTGCCCCAGATGATGATCTGGGCGAAGGTGATGTTGGAGGCGCTCGACGAGCCGGTCGAGACGGTGATGTGGTTGAAGCCATTGGCCATGTCGAGCGCGACTTCAGGCGTGATCTCGAAGATCACGGTCTTGTTCTTGGTCGCAGCCGAAGTCGTGAACGTGGTCGCGGCGGATTGCGCGACATAGGCGTCCGACGCGGTCGAATCCGCTTGCAACCAAATCGGCACGGCGTTGGAAACGGCCTTCGAACCGGTGCCGCTGGAATCCTGCGCCTGCAGGACCGAGAGCAGCACGGTATTGGCGGCGCCCTGGTTGACGACGACCTCGATCCAGGCCTTTTCGCAATTGCGCAGCGAGGCGTAAGCGCCCGTGCGGCCGGCGGAATCGGCGGCGGGGGCGAACAGGTTGATGGGCGGGAAGCTGGCGACCATCGAATATTGGCGGGCCATGGGGGCGAAGCCTTTCGGAACGGTAGAAATGACGAGAGCCGAGGTCAGAGACCTCGGCCAGGGAATGGCGAGAGCCGAGGTCAGAGACCTCGGCCAGGGAATGGCGAGAGCCGAGGTCAGAGACCTCGGCCAGGGGGCGCCCGTTAGCGCGCGGCGAGCGCGACGAATGGGGACTTGGTGAGCGTGCCCTTGAAAGGGGTCAAAGCCGTCGTCCACATCGACTTGCCGTCGACCCGATAGGTGATGCGGAACACCATTTCGTCGGTGAGGAAGGCGACGTGCATCGAGGTCGCGGCGTTGACGCCGCCCTTGTCGACCAGCGTGTACTGGCTCAAGTCGGCAAGCACGAGGTCGCCGACGGACCCGAGCGCGGCGTTGTATTCCGTCGCGATCACGGGGCGTCCGTACAGCGTCGCATAGGGCGCGCTGGAGAGGCCGCCCGGCGGCAGATAGACCATCTGGCCGCCGGTGCCGACCGCTTGGTTGAGCTGGTTGAGGTAGGGCTCGCAGTCCTGGTTGATGAACCAGACGGCGTTCTGGCGGCTGCGGGCCCAGCAACGCGCCCAGATATTGTCGAGGTTTTCCTTGACGATGGTGGCGGATGCCTGGCCATTCTGCTTGGCGACGGTGATGAGGGCCGGGTTGGCCGCCACCGCGAAGCCGAGCGGCTGGCCGGCGCCGGTGCCCTCGAAGATCGCGTCCTCGGTCATGAACATGACTTCTTCCGAGAACGCCTGGCCCGCGATGGCCGTCAGCGCCGTGGAATCCATCAACATTTCCGAAGTCATGTACATCGTCGACATCAGCTTCTTGACGTCGAATTCGATCAGGCGGAACTTCGGCTTGGTGTTGGTGACGGACGTGCCTTCGCCAACCCAGTAGGACTGCACGCCGCCCCAACGCGAGCCGGTCGCGCGCGATGTTTCATCGACGCCCGGAATTTTGATCCCGTTCGATTTTTCCGAGATCGGGATTTTGTTCACGCGGCCGAGCAGCTCGCCCATGTCATGCGCGAGCATGAAGACCGCCTGCGCGAAGTCGGTCTGGACGAGGAAGCCGCCGCCGGTCGGGTCGACTTCGCCGGCGCCCAGGGGCGCGCGGACAAGGCGTGGGTCGCGCGCCTGTCCGTTCGAATTAGCGGCCATCATGATCGCCTGAAGCTGCTCGCCGAAAGAGCGGAAGTGCTTCGATTTGTCGGGGCGGAAGCCGCTTTCCGCGCGGACGGTCGCCAGAGCGCGCTCGAACCGGTTGCGATGGTTCTGGACGTTGCTGCTGTAGGCCATCGCCACGGTCGCCGGGCC
>CAIZGR010000147.1 GCA_903932535.1 uncultured Hyphomicrobiales bacterium
CGCATGAAGAGCTTCAAGAAAGCGCTGAAGGAGCATGGGGTGAAGATCGCCTCGCTCCTGCCGATGTACCGCTGGGCGAGTCCGCACGAGGACGAGCGGCAGACGGCGGTGCGCTACTGGAAGAAGGCGATCGAGATCGCCGTCGAGATGGGCGTCGACACGATGAACAGCGAGTTCGGCCGCGGCCCCTCGCCCGACCGCGGGCACTCCGCCAACTGCTGCGGTGGGCAGTTCACTCACGAGACGAGCGAGGCGGCGTGGTGGCGCTCGATGGAGGAATTGGTCCCTGTGTTCGAGAAGGAGGGAATCCAGCTCAACATCGAGCCGCATCCGGAAGACTGGTGCGAGACGCTGCACCCGGCGGTCTGAAGTGGACCCCGGTTTTGGGACCACCCGTTAAGGTGTGGAGCGTCCTGCTCTGTTTCCAACGGAGCGAGCGACATGACGAAGTCACGCAAGAAGTTTGACGCGGCGTTCAAGGCGAAGGTGGCGCTGGAGGCGCTGCGCGAGGATGCGACGGTTCCCGAACTCGCCAAGCGGCATGATGTGCATCCGAACCAGATCTACGCGTGGAAGAAGCAGGTTCAGGACAATGTTGCGAGCCTGTTTGCGCGCGGCGCGAGCACGGGCGGAGAGGGCGAGGAGGAGCGCGAGCGGGAGGCGGCCAAGCTCTACGCCAAGATCGGACAGCTGACGGTCGAACGGGATTTCTTGGCCAGGAGGCCCGGGCGATGAGCGCGCCGGAGAGACGCGCCATGGTGAAGCGCCCGGCGGCGGATCTGTCGGTCCGCCGGCAATGCGCGCTGCTGAATGTGGCGCGCTCGGGGGTCTATCGCCCCAAGCCCGTCGCCGGGGCGGACGATCTGGCGCTGATGCGGCGGATCGACGAACTGCACCTCGAGCTGCCGTTCTACGGCTCGCGTCGGATGACGTTCGAACTCAACCGGGAAAGCCGCGGGGTCAACCGCAAGCGGGTGCGGCGGCACGGCTCGGAATTCAGGTTAATACCAATCCTCGGATTGGCCGATTCACATTTTGGACCGCTGGATTCCCAAGAGCTGTGGATCGTGCGATTGAACGAAGCCGCTACCGCGGCGGGGCGGGAGCCTGAGGGGTTGGGGGTGGTGTGAGTTTTCTCCTGCCTGAGAGGATGGGGTGTTCGAAACCCTCTCTCAGACAGGAGATTCCAGATGGCCGAGATGAGCCCTCTGCGCCGGCGGATGACGGAAGACATGACGATCCGCAATCTGTCGCCGGCGACGCAACGATCCTACATCCATGCGGTGTCGCGGTTCAGCCTGTATTTCGGCCACTCGCCCGATCGGCTCGGACTGGAGGAGGTGCGCGCCTACCAGGTCCACCTCGCGTCGAAAGGGGTGGCCTGGGGATCGCTCAATCAGGTCGTGTGCGCGCTGCGCTTCTTCTACGGAGTGACGCTCGGCGAGGCGACGATCCCCGAGCGGATCGCCTACGCCCGCGAGCCGCTGAAGCTGCCGGCGGTGCTGAGCGCCGACGAGGTGGTGCGGTTTCTGGAAGCCGTCTCGAGCCTCAAGGCGCGCGTGGCGCTGACCACCGCCTACGCCGCGGGTCTGCGGGTGTCCGAAGTGGCCGCGCTCAAGATCGGCGACATCCCCGGATCAAGTCCGGGGACCAGCCGCCGCATGGCGATGCGGATCGAGCACGGCAAGGGGGGCAAGGAGCGCCACGCCCTGCTCTCCCAGACGCTGCTCGGCATCCTGCGCGCGTATTGGCGGCTGGCGCGTCCGCCCCTGTATCTGTTCCCGGGCCGGACCCCGGACAAGCCGGTCGAGGCCAACGTGCTGTACGCGGCCTGCCGAACGGCTGCGGCCGCGGCGGGGCTCGACAAGCGGGTCAGCGTCCACGTCCTGCGGCACAGCTTCGCCACCCACCTGCTCGAGCAGGGCGTCGACATTCGCGTGATCCAGGTCCTGCTCGGCCACGAGAATCTATCGACGACGGCGCGCTACACGCGCGTCTCGACCGAGGTGATGGCCGGCACGGCCAGCCCGCTCGATAAACTCTCGCTGAGCGTGACGCCGCCGGGATAGGCGGTGAAGGTTCGACCGGCGTTCGAATTGGCCGACGTCTTCAACCGACACGGCGACAGTTACGAACGGGCGAACGCCGGACATCTCGGGCGCGTGGAACG
>CAIZGR010000148.1 GCA_903932535.1 uncultured Hyphomicrobiales bacterium
CTCGGAACCGCTCGCCGTGAGCGAGATCAAGGCTTTATGCGCCGCGGAAGAAAGAAGCTCCGCTTAGGCGTGGCGCCTTGGCCGCATCGCCGCGCTTACGCGCCTCTATGCCCTGATAGCCTCCATTTTCGCCGGTGCATTTGACGCGCCCGAGCGAGCCGCGGGTCTCTCAAGATTCGCTGAAGCTGACGAGCGGCGCCTGCGGCGCGGCTGCTTTCTGGATTCCCCTCATCGGCGTATTTGCGGAGCGAGGCTTGAGGAAATCGGGCATGCTCAAGGGCTCCAGCGGATCGGCGGCGTGAGGCATGCGACTATAAATGCCGCGGCCGGCAAGAATACGCGCGCGCGGCCGGCCATAGCCCAATTTGGGCGGCTACGGCGTTGACGAATGAGAGTGATGAGGGGCAAACGGCAGGTCCGATATGGCCTGCCTTGCCGCCGTGCCGGAATTGCGCCGCCGCGGGAGGGCGAATCCGGGATCGACGTAGGCCTCTTCGCACGGGCGCAGCGTCATGCATGAACTGTCGCTGGCCCAGGCCCTGGTCGACATGATCGCGGAAGAGGGGCGGAAGGCGGGTTGCGGGCGCGTGACGAGCGTGCGGCTCGAAATTGGCGCCCTGTCTTGCGTAACGCCGGAGGCAATGCGGTTCTGCTTCGACATCGTCACACGGGACACGATCGCGGAGGGCGCGGCGCTCGTCATCGACGCAGTTCCCGCGCGAGGCTGGTGCCCGGCCTGCAGCAGGGGGGTCGCCGTATCGGATCGCTTCGCCGCCTGTCCGGACTGCGGCGGGCAGGACCTCGTTGTGTCAGGAGGAGACGACTTGCGCCTAAAAGAGATGGAGGCGGAGTGATGGTTCGTCTGCGCCTTCGCCTCGAGACCGGCGCGCGTCGTCCGGCCGCCGCCCTGTCGTGCAAGGATCTCGGCGAGACCGGAACGGCCCTCAGGCCATCTGCGGGACGCGCGGGGCAATGCTCAGCTCGACCGGCGGAGGGAAAAGATCAGAACCCCCTCGGTCTCGGACTTGCTCTCGAGCACGTCGCCCGTCGTCGCGACGAGGTGCGGAATATCGATCGCCGAGAGCGGGTCCGTGCAGGCGACGCGCAGCCTGCCGCCCGGCGGAAGCCGGGACAGAGCCTTGCGCGTTTTCAGCGCGGGCAGCGGACAGCGGAGGCCGCGGAGGTCCAGAAATGCGGGCTCGGCGTCGGTCGCTCGGTCGTCGGACATGATCGCTCTGCGGCGCTCGCGCGGGGTCTGGACCGCCAATCGCTGGCAATCTTCATGCGGCTCACTGCGGGACAGAGGGAATCATGTCAATGACGCCCGCGCCGAGGCAGGATGCAACGAGCTTGCAATCGCTGGCGACTGCACGCGACGCTCTGCTCGCGCGGCTCGGCCCGATCGCGCCGGAAGTCGTCGCGCTGCGCGACGCGCTGGGGCTCGCGCTTGCGGAGAGGCTCACGGCGCCGGCGCAACTGCCCGGTTCGGCGACCGCCCTGCGGGACGGCGTCGCCGCGCCCGCGCTCGACACGGTGGGGGCCGGCCCCTATGCGCCGGCTCCTCTGCCGTCGGCGTCGGCGCCGGTCCGGAGCGGTGAGGCCCTCCCGCACGGCTGCGACGCGGTGCTGCCGCCGGATGCGGTGACCGGCGAGGGCGGCAGGCTCTGGGCGCTCACACAAGTCGCGCCTGGCGAAAATGCGCGACTCCCGGGGCAGGACCTCGCCGCCGGCGCCGGCTTTGCAGAAGCCGGGTGGCGGCTCAACCCCGTCCGCTGGGCTCTTGCCCTGCGCTGCGGCCTCGCCGAAGTCCGCGTCCGGCGGCCTCGCGTCGCCGTGGCGCCCGGCGCCGATCCTGACGCCGCCTGCTCAGCGGCCCTGCTGGCGGCGTTGCTCGATTCGGATCGCGCTGTCCTTCGCGTCACCGAGGCGCGCGACGCCGATCTCGTCCTCGTCCCCGGCAAGGTCGCAGCGGGAGCGGCCGGGATCGCCCTTGTCCCCGCCGCAAGCGCGGGAGTTGGCGTGAGCGGGAACAGGCCCGCGATACTCGCGCCGCCGCGTCCCGAAGCTACCCTCGCGGTCTGGCTCGGGCTCGCGCGTCCGGCGATCGACCGGCTCATGGGGATCACGGCGATGGGGGTGGCGGACACGGCCGGGACGCTCGCCAGAAAACTCGTCTCGACGGTGGGCGTCGCCGATCTTTCGGTTCTGTCTCGCGATCCGTTCACCGGAGACCTTTCCGCCTGGACGCCGCTCGCCACCGGCGACATTCCCTGGTCGGCCCTCGCCGCGGCGGACGCGGCCCTGCTCACCGACCCCGGCAGCGAGGGAGCGCCCGCGGGTTCGGCCGTCCGCGCCATGCTCTTGTGATTTCAGAAAGAGAAGCCGATGAGCCGTGTTGAACCGTCGAGCCCTACGATCCACACGCAGGACCAGTTTCTTTCTGTCGTGACCCGCGAGAAGGCGATCGCGCGATGGGACGCGGCGCTGCCTCCGGGTCCGCTCGGCGAGGAGACGGTTCCGCTCGCCGCCGCCGCGGGACGCGTCCTCTCCCGCGACGTCGCCGCCCTTCTCGATGTTCCGCCCTTCGACCGCGCCCTCGTCGACGGCTTCGCCTTGCGCGCCGCGGATATCTCGGGCGCGACCGCGGCTGCGCCGGTTCGCCTCGCGCTCAACGGCGAGCGCATCCAATGCGGGACGGCGCCGACGCTCACCGTAGCCCCCGACACCGCCACGGAGATCGCCACAGGCGGCCCGGTTCCGCGCGGCGCCGACGCTGTCGTAATGATCGAGCACACAGATCCCGACCCATCGGGCGGAATCCTGCTCCGCCGCCCAGTGGGACCGGGTCAGGGCATCGGCTTCGCGGGGGGCGACATCGCTCTCGGCGAGACGCTGCTGCGCCAGGGCGCGGTTATCGGTTCGCGCAAGATCAGCATGCTGGCTGCGGCGGGTATCGGGACCGTTTCGGTCCGGAAGAGGCCGAAGGTGGCGGTGCTCTCGACCGGGGACGAACTGGTCCAGCCGGGCGAAGCGCTTCGCCCTGCGGCCATTTACGATTCCAACGGTCCGATGGTCACGGCGGCCGTGGCGGAGAACGGCGGCGAGGCGGTCGCCCTCGGCGCGGTCAGGGATGACGAGGCCGAACTCGCCTCCGCGCTCGAGAAGGCTCACGCCGAATGCGACATGGTGATACTGTCCGCAGGAACTTCCAAGGGCGCGGGCGATATCACCTACCGGCTCGTCGCCCGACTCGGCGCGCCCGGCGTCGTCGTCCACGGCGTGGCGCTGAAGCCCGGGAAACCCCTCTGCCTCGCAGTGGCTGACGGGAAGCCCGTGGTCGTGCTTCCGGGCTTCCCGACTTCGGCCATGTTCACCTTCCACGACTTCGTCGCTCCGGTGATCCGGCGGATGGCGGGGCTGCCGGAGCGCCGGGAGGGCCAGGTGGAGGCCGTCGTCCAGGTTCGCGTGCCCTCAGAACTCGGCCGCGCCGAATTCGTGATGGTTTCGCTGCTTCCTGGCCCCGAGGGTCTCGTCGCCCATCCGGTCGGCAAGGGGTCCGGCTCAGTCACCGCCTTCGCCCAGGCCGACGGCTACGTCCGGATCGACGCGCTGGCCGACAGCCTGCCGGCGGGAGCGCCTGTGCGGGTGACGCTGCTGGAGGGCGCCGCCCGCGCCCCCGACCTCGCCATCATCGGGAGCCACTGCTTGGGGCTCGAGGCGGTCATCGGTGCGCTCGCCCGGCAGGGGCTCGCGGTACGCTGCGTTCCCGTCGGCAGCATGGGCGGTCTTGCGGCGTTGAAGCGCGGCGAATGCGACTTCGCCCCCCTCCATCTCCTCGATCCCGCGCGTGGCGTCTACAATGAGCCCTTCCTGTCAGAGGGCATGGTGCTGGCCCCGGGATGGCGACGGATGCAGGGCGTCGTCTATCGGCCGGGGGACGCGCGCTTCGCCGGGAAGGACGCCGGCGCCGCGGTCACGGCGGCCCTCGCCGACCCGGGCTGCCTCATGGTCAACCGCAACCAGGGGGCAGGAACGCGCATCGTCATCGACGGGCTACTGCGCGGCGCGCGGCCGGACGGCTACTGGAATCAGCCCCGCTCTCACAACGCGGTGGCCGCCGCCGTCGCACAAGGGCGGGCCGACTGGGGCGTGGCCGTCGAACCCGCGGCGCGCGCCTACGGACTCGCCTTCATCCCCCTGACAGAGGAGCATTACGACTTCGCCTTCGCCGAGGCCGCACGAGACCGCGCCGCGGTCGCGGCCTTCCTTGCGGCTCTGGCCAACCCCGACGTGCGCTCGGCGATCGTTGCGCTCGGCTTCACACCGTCGCCGACCGTCACGGGCGGCTAGCACCATGCGCGTGATCGGACTGGCGGGCTGGAGCGGCGCGGGCAAGACGACCCTTCTCATGCGGCTCATTCCCCTTCTGAAGGCGCAGGGCCTGACCGTCTCGACCGTCAAGAACGCCCATCACGGCTTCGACCTCGATCGTCCCGGGAAGGATTCTCACAACCATAGGCTTGCCGGCGCGAACGAGGTGCTAGTGTCGTCGGCGAACCGCTGGGCGCTCATGCACGAACTCAGGGGCGCGCCCGAGCCGAGCCTCGCCGATCTGTTGCCGAAGCTCGCGCCGGTTGATCTCGTCCTCGTCGAGGGGTTCAGGCGCTCGGACCTGCCCAAGATCGAGGTTCATCGCGCCGCCAACGGCAAGCCGTTCCTGCACCCGGACGATCCCGGAGTTCTCGCCGTGATCACCGATGTCCCCGGACCCGCCATTTCCTTGCCGAGCGTGCATCTCGACGACATCGAAGCGGCCGCGGCGCTCGTGACGGCGCATTCCGCGCCGCTCGACGAGGCGCTTGCGCGACTCGCTGCCTCCCGGGGATAACCGATCATGGCCCAGTTGATCGCAGACAGCTTCGCCTTCGGCAGCGACCTCCTCTCGGTGGACGCGGCGACGGCCCTGGTCGCGGAGCGGGTGTCCGCCGTAGCGGGGATCGACCACGTTTCGCTGGAGCAAGCTGATGGGCGCGTGCTGACCGAAGAGATCGTCGCGCCCATCGACATCCCGCCATTCGACAACTCCGCCGTCGACGGGTTCGCGGTCCGCTTCTCGGACCTCGCGTCGGACGCCGGCACGACGCTCGCGGTCGAGGGCCGCGCGGTGGCGGGCGCCGCGCCCGCTGCGCCAATCGCTCGCGGTCGAGCCGTGCGCATCTTCACCGGCGCGCCGATGCCCGAGGGCGCCGACACGGTCTACATGCAGGAGGACTGTCGCATCGGCGAGGGCGTCGTCACCGTGCCGCCCGGGCTGAAGCAGGGCGCCAATCGCCGCCCGCGCGGCGAGGACGTGGCGCATGGAGCGATAGCGCTCGCCGCTGGCCGCCGGCTGACGCCGGAGGACGTCGGCCTCCTCGCCGCGCTCGGGCTTCCCGACGTTCCAGTGCGCCGCCGGCTCAAGGCCGCCGTCTTCTCGACCGGCGACGAGGTGGCGTCACCGGGAGAGCCGCTGCCCTCCTCGGGCATCTACGACTCCAATCGCTTCATGCTGAACGCGTTGCTCGCGCGACTGGCCGTCGAGGTAACCGACCTGGGCATCCTGCCCGACGACCGCGTGACGGTGACGGCCGCGCTATCCGCCGCATCGAGCGCGCACGACCTGATCGTGACGTCGGGTGGGGTCTCGACTGGCGACGAGGATCACGTCCGCGCCGCGGTGGAGGCGATCGGCTCGCTGGTCTTCTGGCGGCTCGCCATCAAGCCGGGCCGGCCCGTGGCGATGGGCGTGATCGCGGGAACCCCCTTTGTCGGCCTCCCCGGCAACCCCGTCGCCGTGTTCGTCACCTTCGCCTACTTGGTCCGGCCGCTCGTCGACGCGCTTGCCGGCGCGACCCGCACCCATGTTCTGGCGCTGCCCGTAATCGCCGACTTCAGCTACCTGAAAAAGGCCGGGCGCCGCGAATATGTCCGGGTCTCTCTGCAGCGGAGCGAGGACGGGCGCACGCTCGCCCGCAAGCACCCTCGTGATGGAGCGGGGGTGATCTCGTCGCTCACCGAGACAGACGGGCTCGTAGAGTTGCGCGAAGAAGTCACGTCCGTCGCGCCGGGCGACACGGTGGGCTTCTTTCCCTACGCCGTCCTGCGGTGACGGGCGCGCGCGAGCCCTGCGTGAAACTGGCTGGCCAAGAGGGAAGTCAACGGATTGGGCGCCAAAACCTGTCTCGGCCTCATAGCTCCGGGTGGAGCGCAGCGAGCCGCTCGGCTTCTGCGGCATCCTGTGGCGTGTTAACGTTCAAGAAGGGATCGACCGGCGCGGTCAGCCATTCGGCGACTGCGCAGGCGTAGCGCGCCGTCCAGCCGTCGATCTTGCGGACGTCCTCAACGACGAGCGCGTGGCGCAGGTCGTCGCGAAGGGACACCGGCCACAGCCCGATCGTCGGATGGCGGCGACCGCCAGATGCCGCACAGGCGAGCGCCGCCCCGCTCGCCACACGCTCCGCGTGCAGCCTCCCGACGAGGTCGCGCGGGAGGAAAGGCGTATCGGCCGCCACGCTCGCCACCCACGCTGCGTCGGGCCGCTCCGAGGCCGCCCAGTCGAGCGAGGCGAGGACGCCGGCGAGCGGACCAGCGAACCCCGGCACGTCGTCCGCGACGACCGGAAGCCCGAACACCGCGAACCGGGCCGACTCGCCGTTGGCGTTCAGGACGAGCCCGGCGCATTGTGGAGCGAAACGCTGCACGACGCGCGCGAGGAGCGAGCGCCCGCCGATTGCGCGTAGCGCTTTGTCGCCGCCGCCCATGCGGCTCGCGAGACCGCCGGCGAGCAGGACGCCGAGCGTGGCCGGCGTTTCAGTCGTCGCCATCGGCGCCTTTGCGACGGTGGCGGGCCGCCTCCTCTTCGACATGGGCGAGGTCCTGGTCGAACACGATCCGGTCCTCGCCCGAAAGCGCGACGAAGCGCTTGCCCCTCGCGCGGCCGACGAGCGTGAGGCCCGCCTTGCGAGCCAGCTCCACGCCCCAGGCGGTGAAGCCCGAGCGCGACACCAGGATGGGGATTCCCATCCGCACTGTCTTGATGACCATCTCCGACGTGAGACGCCCCGTCGTATAGAAGATCTTGTCGGCTCCCGTCTCCCCGTGGCGAAACATCCACCCCGCGACCTTGTCGACCGCGTTGTGCCGGCCGACGTCCTCCATGTAGACCAGCGGACGATCCTCGCGGCACAGCACGCAGCCGTGGATCGCGCCGGCCTCCAGATAGAGGGACGGCGTGGCGTTGATGACCCGGGTCAGGCGGTAGAGCCACGACGTCCTGAGCGCCGCCCTGGGCAGGACGATGTCGTCGAGCGCCTCGACGAGGTCGCCGAAAGCTGTTCCTTGCGCGCATCCCGAGGTCAGCGTGCGCTTCCTGAGCTTGTCTTCGTAGTCCGTGCCGCGCTCCGTGCGCACGACCACGACCTCGAGATCGTCGTCGTATTCGACCTCCGTCACGACATCGTCGGCGCGCAGCATGTTCTGGTTCAGGAGATAGCCGAGCGCCAGGTATTCCGGATAGTCGCCGATCGTCATGATCGTGACGATCTCCTGCGCGTTCAGATAGAGGCCCAGGGCCCGCTCGACGGTGACCGCCGTCTCCACCTTCGCGCCGGTCTGGTCGACGCCGGTCACGCGCCGGGTCAGGCGCGGATCGCCGGGATCCGGCCTGACGCGATAGGTCTCCAGCGCAGGATTGTTCATTTCGACGTCCTGGGAGGCTGATGCGGACCCGGCCGCGAGACGACGCTCGAGACCGCCATCCTCGGATTCAGAGCCATAGCGGCGCCCGTGCCGCCGCGAGAAGCCGCCACCTGCCCAATATGGGCGCATGGCGGCTTGACGCGTCCATTGCTTCCCGGACAAATCTTCAGATTGGCCGTGGCGAGGGCGGGGCACGGAATGGACGACGCTTTGGCCGCATGGACCTTGCTGGCCTCCGGCGACCCGGCGCTGTGGCAGATCGTGTGGCTCTCCATCGGGGTCAGCGGAGCCGCGGTGGGCCTCGCGGCCCTGTTCGGACTGCCGATCGGAGCCGCCCTGGCGCTGACCCGCTTCCCCGGCCGAGACCTCGTCGTCGTCCTCGTCAACGCGGCGATGGGCCTCCCGCCGGTCGTGGTCGGCCTTGTTGTCTTTCTCCTCCTGTCGCGCTCCGGTCCGCTCGGTCGGTTCGGTCTGCTCTTCACGCCCCAGGCCATGGTGATCGCCCAGACGATCCTCGTGACCCCGATCATCGCAGCCCTCGCGCGCCAGACGGTGGAGGATCTCTGGCGCGCCTACCGCGACGAGTTGACCGCCTTGCAGGTCGGGCCGGTCCGACGCGTGGCCACCTTGCTCTGGGACGCCCGGTTCAGCCTCGCGACGGTGCTTCTCGCCAGGTTCGGCCGGGCTGCCGCCGAGGTCGGCGCCGTCATGATCGCGGGAGGCAACATCGCCGGCTACACGCGGGTGATGACGACGGCCATTGCCCTCGAGACCTCGAAGGGCGACCTGCCGCTGGCCGTCGGCCTCGGCGCCGTGCTCATCGCGCTCGTCGGCCTCGCGAACGGGGCGGCCTGGGGCGTGCTCCGCTGGGCGGAGGCGAGGTACGGCTGATGCGCGCCCCCGTCACCGACCTCCCCATCTGCTTCGAGCGCGTCGGACTGTCGATCGGCGACGTGACGCTGCTCCGCGACATCGACCTCATCCTTCCGCAAGGCTCTCCGACTGCGCTGATCGGGCCGAACGGGTCGGGCAAGTCCACCTTGCTGCGTCTCGCCATGGGCCTGATCGCCCCGAGCGCGGGGCGCATCACGTGGGGAGGACGGCCGGATGCGCCACTCGATCGGCGCGCCATGGTCTTCCAGCACCCGGCCATGCTGCGCCGCAGCGTCGCCGCCAACGTCTCCTACGCCCTCGCCGCCGCGGGCAAGTCCCGCGACCGGCGGGCGGAGGCCGTCGTCGCGTTGCTCGCGCGGGTCGGCCTCGGCCCCCTCGCCGACCGTCCCGCGACACGGCTCTCGGGGGGAGAGCGGCAGCGGCTCGCGCTCGCCCGCGCCCTCGCGCGCGATCCGGAGGCGCTCTTCCTCGACGAACCGACGGCGAGCCTGGACCCTGCGGCGACCCGGGCCGTCGAGGGCATTGTCGCGGACGCCGCGGCGCGGGGCGTCACCGTCGTCATGGCGACTCACGACCTGGGTCAGGCGCGCCGTCTCGCCGGGCGCATCGTGCTGCTCGTGGCGGGCCATGTCGCCGAGATCGCAGACGCCACGACTTTTTTCACCAGCCCATCGACACCCCAGGGCCGAGCCTTCCTCGCCGGCGACATCGTCCTACCGGAGCAGCCATGATGCTTATGTTACGCAGAACGTTCCTCGCCTTCGGTCTCGCCGCCGCCCTCGTCGGCTCGGCCGGCGCGCAGGACCGGTCGATCGTCGTCGCGTCCACGACGTCGACGCAAGATTCGGGGCTCTTCGATCACATCCTTCCCCAATTCAAGGCGAAGACCGGGATCGACGTGCGCGTCGTGGCCCAGGGAACTGGCCAAGCCCTGGACACCGGTCGGCGCGGCGACGCCGACGTGGTGTTCGTGCACGCTAGGCCGCAGGAGGAAAAGTTCGTCGCCGACGGCGACGGCGTCGCACGGCGCGACGTGATGTACAACGATTTTGTGCTGGTGGGGCCGAAGTCGGACCCGGCGGGAATCGCCGGAACCCGGGATATTGTGGCGGCCCTGAAAGCCATCCAGGCCAAGGGCGCGCCGTTCGTCTCGCGCGGCGATCGCAGCGGCACGCATGCGGCGGAACTCGCCCTGTGGAAGGCGGCCGGCGTCGATCTCGCCGCAGCCGAGGGGCCCTGGTATCGCGAGATCGGACAGGGCATGGGCGCCGCGCTCAATTCGGCGGGGGCCACGGGCGCCTACACCCTCTCCGATCGCGGGACCTGGATCTCGTTCAAGACCAAGACGGACCTCGCGATCGCGGTCCAGGGCGACGACAGGCTGCGCAACCCGTATGGCGTCATTCTGGTCAACCCGCAGAAGCATCCGCATGTGAAGGCCGCCGACGGGCAGGCCTTCATCGACTGGCTGCTGTCTCCGGAGGGACAGGCCGCCATCGCGGCCTACAAGATCGACGGCGAGCAACTCTTCTTCCCGAACGCTCGCCCCGCAGCCGGTGGCTGAGGCTGCGCAGGCTTCGAGAGCGCCCACTATGGGCGCCTTGTCCCTTGACCCGTTCCGCGACCGTCCATCTGATGCGTAAAAAATGGATCCGTCAGGCCCCATGAGACGCCGGAGGCCAGAGACGGCTGTTGGGAGGCCCAATGGGCGATCAGGTCATACTGACCATCGGCAACGGCATGATGGGGGACGACGGAGCCGGTCCGCTTCTGGCCTCCCTGCTGGAGCGTTCGCCAGCGCCGGGATGGCGCGTTGTCGATGGCGGATCGGCGCCGGAGAATGTCATGCACCGGGTGCGCGCCGCCGAGCCGAGCCTCGCGCTCGTCTTCGACGCGGTCGACATGGGGCTCACGCCCGGCGAGGTGCGCCTCGTCGACGACCGGCTGATCGCCGACCGGCCGGTCATGACCACGCACAACCTGCCCGTCGGTCTCCTGATCGCGTCGCTCCGCGAGACGATCCCCGACGTGCGCCTGCTCGGCGTGCAGCCGGCGGTGGTGGCGTTCGGATATCCGATGTCGAGCGAAATCGAGCGAGCGGTTCGGGACGTCCACGGGCGGCTGTCGAGCGGAACGCTGCTTTCGGCGTGGCCGAGCCTGGTTGCGGCTGAAGGCTCGGGAGACGCGTCGTCGGCGACCGCCCCGAGCGACAGGCTTTTTTCATGTGAGGGAGTGGGCCGGTGACCGACGTCATGTCCGTGTGTCCCTATTGCGGGACCGGCTGCAGCATGAAGCTCGTGACCAAGAACAACCAGATCGTCGAGATCGACGCCGACCCCGACCATCCGGTCAACGAGGGCGAGCTCTGCCTGAAAGGGCTCTACGGCTTCAAGCACGTCTCGAGCTCCGCCCGGCTGACGACGCCGATGCTCCGGCGAAACGACCAGTTCGTTCCCGTCACCTGGAACGCCGCGCTCGATTTTCTCAGCAAGAAGCTCACGGACATCCGGCGCGAAAGCGGCCCGGACGCGATCGCCGTCCTTTCGACGGCGCGCTCGACCAACGAAGAGAACTACATCACCCAGAAGTTCGCGCGCGCCGCGCTCGGCACCAACAACATCGATCATTGCGCCCGCCTGTGCCACGCGCCGACGACGTCGGGCCTGACGATGACGTTCGGCACGGGCGCGATGACCAACACCATCCCCGAGCTCAGCCAACATTCGGACGTGATCTTCATCTGCGGGTCGAACACGGCGGAGTGCCATCCCCTGATCGCGAGGCACGTCATCAAGGCGCAGGCGCGGGGCGCGAAGCTGATCGTCGCCGACCCGCGCGAGAACGAGATGGCGAAGCACGCCGATCTCTTCCTGCGGGTTCCTCTCGGCCACGACATCCCGCTGCTCAACGCCATGATGCACGTCATCATCAGGGAGGGCCTGCACAAGGCCGAATTCCTGCGCGAGCACACGAACGGTTTCGACGACGTCGCGCGGGCGGTCGAGGACTATTCGCCGGAGAGCGTCGCGCAGATGACCGGCATTCCGGCCGACGACATCGTGAAGGCGGCGCGCTGGTACGCGAACGCCGGGGCGGCCGCCGTTCTCTACGCCATGGGCGTCACCCAGTTCACCTGCGGGACCGGCAACGTGGTCAGCGTCGCGAACCTCGCCCTGATCACCGGCCAGATCGGCCGCCCCGGCGCCGGGGTCTGTCCGCTGCGAGGACAGAGCAACGTTCAGGGCGCAGGCGATCTCGGCGCCGTTCCGAACACCTTCCCGGGCGGCTATCCGGTCAGCGACGCCGAAGCCCGCGCGCGATTCGAGAAGGCCTGGAATGCGCCCCTCTCGGACCGGCCCGGGGTGAGGGCGTCGGAGCTCGCCCACGCGATCCTCGACGGAAAGGTGCGGGCGCTCATCACCGACGGCGAAAACCCGATGATGACCGACCCGAACACCGGCCACTTCGCCCACGCCCTCGACAAGATCGACCTTCTGGTCGTGACCGACCTCTTTATGACGGAGACCGCGCGGCGAGCCCATCTCGTCCTTCCGGCGTCGGGGTGGGGCGAGAAGGACGGCACGTTCACCAACACCGAGCGGCGCATCCAGCGCCTGCGCGCCGCTGTGAAGCCGCCGGGCGAGGCGAAAGCGGCCTGGTGGATCTTCAAGAACCTGTCGGAGCGCCTCGGCTACCACGGCATGGAGTACGGGTCGCCGGAGGACGTCTGGAACGAGGTGCGCGAGGTCGTGCCGGAGCACTACGCCGGCATCAGCTATCGGCGGCTGGACACGGAGCCGGGCCTCTGCTGGCCGTGCCCGTCGGAGGATCATCCCGGCACGCCGATCCTCCACGTCGGCGGCCATTTCCACACGCCGACCGGCAAGGCGGAGTTGAAGCCCGTCCTGTTCCATCCGGTCTCGGTGCCCGAGAGCCAGCGGAAGGCGTTCGAGGCGCCGATCATCGGCCACATCGCGGAGCGTCCGGACGAGGACTACCCGTTCATGCTGACGACCGGCCGCATCGTCGCCCACTATCACACCGGCACGATGACGCGCCGGTCGCCGGTGCTCGAGCAGATCGCCCCCGAGCCGCTCTACGAGTTCAACCCCGACGACGCCAAGGCGCTCGGCGTGCGCGACGGCGAATACATCAAGGTCACGACGCGCCGGGGCTCGGCGATCGCAAAAGCCTGGGTGACCGAGCGGGTGCCGCCGAAGGTCGTCTTCGGCAGCTTCCACTACTGGGAGGCCGCCAACAACGAGCTGACCAACGCCGAGAATCTCGACCCGTATTGCGCCATTCCCGAGTTCAAGATCAGCGCCGCGAGGGTGTCGAAGAGCACGCCGGGCGAGGCGCAGGCGAGCGTCGAGGAGAAGCGCAAGTTCTATCGGCAGGAGGTCGAGCTGGCCGCGATCCGGGCGATGCACACGCAGAAGCCTGCGGACGTGGCGGCGGAATGAGTTTCAAGTCTTCGGCCGCTAGCCTCCCGGGGGGTTGACCATGCCCGATGCAAAGACCGTGTGTCCATACTGCGGAACCGGCTGCAGCATGCGGCTGATCACCAAGGGCAACCAGATCGTCGAGGTCGAAGCGGACCGCGAGTCGCCGGTCAACGAGGGGAACCTCTGCCTCAAGGGCTATTTCGGGTTTCATCATGTCGCGAGCCCGGCGCGCTTGACCACCCCGATGATGAGGCGCGAGGACGGCCGCTTCGCCCCGGCCGGTTGGGACGCGGCGCTCGACGTCGTCGCCAGGAAGCTCGCCGATATCAAGCGGGAGAGCGGGCCGGACGCGATCGTCATCTTCTCAACGGCCCGCTCGACCAACGAAGAAAACTATGTGACGCAGAAATTCGCTCGCGCGGTCCTCGGCACGAACAATGTCGATCATTGCGCGCGCCTCTGTCACGCCCCGACGACCTCGGGACTCGAGATGACGCTCGGCGCCGGCGCGATGACCAACACGATCGGCGAACTCAGTAGACATTCGGACGTCATCTTCATCTGCGGCTCCAATACCGCCGAGTGCCACCCGATTGTCGCGTCACACGTGATCAAGGCGAAAGCTCGCGGCGCGAAGCTGATCGTGGCCGACCCGCGCAAGAACGAAATGGTGAAGCACGCGGACCTGTGGTTGGGCGTTCCGATCGGCCACGACATCCCGCTGCTCAACGCCATGATGCACGTCATCATCAAGGAAGGCCTGCACAAGGCGGATTTCATCCGGGAGCACACGGACGGATTCGACGACCTCGCGCGTGCGGTCGCGAACTATCCGCCCGAGCGGGTGTCGCAGATGACCGGGATTCCGGCCGAGGACCTCGTCAAGGCCGGGCGCTGGTATGCGAACGCCGGGGCGGCGTCGACCCTGTACGCGATGGGCGTCACCCAGTTCACTTGCGGGACCGGCAACGTCGTCAGCATCGCCAACCTTGCGGTGATCACCGGCCAGATCGGCCGCCCGGGCGCCGGGGTCTGTCCGCTGCGAGGACAGAACAACATCCAGGGCGCGGGCGACCTCGGCGCCGTGCCGAACGAGTTCCCGGGTTGTTACAAGGTGACCGACGACGCTGCGCGCGCAAGGTTTGAGAAGGCCTGGAACTCGCCCCTTTCCAGCAAGATCGGCCTGCGGCTGACAGAGGTTCCCGCCGCGATCCTGGACGGAAAGGTTCGGGCGGTGATCTGCGACGGGGAGAACCCGATGCTCACCGACCCGAGCACGCGCCATTTCGCGCGCGCGGTCGAGAAGCTCGATCTCCTGATGGTCACCGACATCTTCCTGAGCGAAACGGCGCGGCGGGCGCACGTCGTCCTGCCGGCGTGCGGATGGGGAGGAAGGAAAGGAACCTTCATCAACACCGAGCGGCGGGTCCAGCGCGTGCGCGCGGCCGTTCGTGCGCGCGGCGAGACGAAGGCGGCGTGGTGGATCTTCAGGAGCCTGTCGGAGCGCCTAGGCTTCGACGGCATGCGCTACAGGTCGCCCGAGGACGTCTGGAACGAGGTGAGGACGGTCGTGCCGGAGCAGTGGGGCGGGGTCAGCTACGCCAGGCTCGATAAGGAGCCGGGCGTCTGCCACCCTTGTCCGACCGAGGACCACCCCGGAACCCCGATCCTGCACGTGGGCGGCCGGTTCGCGACTCCTTCCGGGAGGGCGCAGCTGAAACCCGTCCTGTTCGATCCGGTCGAGGTGCCGGAGAGCGAGCGCAAGGCGTTCGCTTCGCCGATCGTCGGCCACATCGCCGAGCGGCCGGACGCCGACTACCCGTTCATCTTCACGACGGGACGGGTCGCGGCGCACTATCACACCGGCAACATGACGCGGCGGTCGCCTGTGCTCGAGCAGATCGCGCCGGAGGCGCTGTTCGAGCTCAATCCCGAGGACGCCAGGGACCTCGGCCTGCGGGACGGCGAATACATCCGCGTCACGACGCGGCGCGGGTCCGTGGTGTCGAAGGCGTGGGTCACCGGCCGCGTCTCGCCGAAGCTCGTCTTCGGAACCTTCCACTATTGGGAGACGCCCGCCAACGAGCTGACCAACTCGGAAAACCTCGACCCCTACTGCTTCATTCCCGAGTTCAAGATCAGCGCCGCCAGGGTGGTCAAGATCACGCCGGCGGAGGCGCAGGCGAGCGTCGAAGCCCAGCGCAGATACTTCCGGCAGGACGTCGAAGCGGCCGCGATCATCGCGGAGAACGCGTACCTGCAGAGCCACGGGGACGCCGCGTGATGAACCGCTTCGTCATCGCCGATTGGGAAAAATGCATCGGCTGCAACACCTGCATGGCTGGCTGTGTCGACGTGCACGAGCGGGCGGGGCTCGCCGCCTATCCGCGCCTGCACGTGACGCGGCTCGAGAACGCGACCATGCCCTTGCAGTGCCGCAACTGCGACGACGCGCCGTGCGAAAAGGTGTGCCCGGTCAGGGCGATCACCTTCGAGGACCGATCCGTCCAGCTCAACGAGAGCGTCTGCATCGGCTGCAAGCTGTGCGCCCTCGTCTGCCCCTTCGGCGCGATCACGCCGCACGGCACGAAGCCGAGGGGGGAGGAGAGCCTCGCCTACGGTCACGTCCTGCGGGTCGGCCCGCCGATGCCGCAGGGTGAGGAGAGCCCGCTCTACGGCACGTATCCCCTCATGCTGCCCGAGCCCGACCTCAGGCCCGATGCGGTGCACCCGCTGCTGCAGTGGCTGATCGGCGAGCGGACGGTCGCGGTCAAGTGCGACCTCTGCCACTGGCGCCCGCAAGGGCCCGAGTGCGTGCGCGTCTGCCCGACCGACGCCCTGCGGCTCGTCGACGAGGACAACGTGACCGAGCTGATCGAGAAGCGGCGCGTGCAGACCTTCCACGACCATCCGGCGGGAGGCTGACGGCCATGCCGACCCTCCTCGCCGCGTCCCTGCTCCTCTATGCGTTCGGCGGCTTCGGCGCGCTGGTCCTGCGGCGGGCGGAGACTGCGGCGATCTCCGTCGGCGGCCTGACCGCGGCGCTCGCCGGCGCGCTCGGCGTCCTCGCGGTCTGGCCGGTTCTGCTGTCGGGCCAGACCCTTCTCTACTCCACCCCGAGCCTTCTGCCGTTCGGTGCCTTCAGCGTCCGGATCGACGCCCTCTCGGCCGTGATGGTGATCGTCATCTCGCTCGTCGCCGCGGCTGCGGGTCTCTTCTCGCTGTCCTACCTCAAGGGCTCGATCGGCATCGGCGGCGGCGCGATCGCGTTCTTCACCAACCTGTTCGTCGCCTCGATGGTCCTCGTCGTGATCGTCGACAACGCCTTCTTCTTCGTCCTCGCCTGGGAGCTGATGACGATCACGTCGTACTTCCTCGTGATCTCCGAGCTCGAGGAGGAGGCGGTGCACGCCGGCTTCCTCTATTTCTTCATCGCGCATGGCTTCTCCATGCTGATCATGATCGCGTTCTTCCTGCTCACCGTGCAGACGGGCAGCCTCGATTTCGCGACCTACCGGGCGGCGAACCCGCCGGCGTGGCTCGCCTCGATCGTCTTCCTGCTCGCGCTGTTCGGCTTCGGCGCCAAGGCGGGCATGATCCCGATTCACTCGTGGCTGCCGCGCGCCCATCCCGCCGCGCCCTCGCACGCGTCGGCGCTGATGTCCGGCGTCATGGTCAAGCTCGGAATCTACGGCATCATCCGGGTCGGCGTCGATTTCCTCGGCGCGGAGCTCGCGTGGTGGGGCTGGACGCTCCTCGTCTTCGGCGCCGTGTCCGCGGTGCTCGGATCGTTTTACACGCTCGCCGAGCGCGACATCAAACGCCTGCTCGCCTACAGCACCGTCGAGAACGTCGGCGTCATCCTGATGGCGACAGGCATCGCCATGGTGGGCCTCGCGACCGGGCAGCGCCTGGTCGCGTTCGTAGGGTTCCTCGCCGCCCTCTACCACATCCTCAACCACGCGATGTTCAAGGGGCTCCTGTTCCTCGGCGCCGGGGCGCTCCTCAAGGGGCTCTCGACCCGGGACATGACCCTCATGGGCGGCCTCGGCAAGCGGATGCCGCGAACCGCCTTCCTGTTCCTGGTCGGCGCCTTGTGCATCGCGGCGATCCCGCCGCTGAACGGCTTCGTCAGCGAATGGTTCGCCTATCAGTCGTTCTTCATCACGGGCTACGGTCCCGGCTTCGCGGGAAGACTGCTCGGCCCGCTCGCCGCCATGGCGCTCGCGATCACCGGCGCCGTCACGCTCTCGTGCTTCGTCGCAACGTGGGGCGCGATCTTCGGCGGCGAGGCGCGCAGCGGGCGCGCGAAGGCAGCGCGTGAAACGCCGGCCTCGATGCTGATCGGCATGGGCGTGCTCGCCCTCTTCTGCGTCGGGTTCGGCCTCGGCAGCCCGCTCGTCGTTCGCGCGCTCGGCCCGGCGGTCGCGGCGTTGTCGAACAGCGCCAGTCTGGCGACGGCGGACGGCCTCTATGTCTTTCCCGCGAACCCTCGATTCGCCCTCGTCTCCCCGCCGCTCATCGCCATGCTGATGCTCGGACTGCTGGCGCTGCCGGTCATCGTGGTCGGCGTGTTCGGCGCGGACCGGAGCCGGCACATCGTTCGCCGCGGCGCGGAGGCGTGGGACTGCGGCTACCAGCATACGGGCCAGATGGCCGTGTCTCCCACGGGGGGCATGGAGCCGCTCCGCTTCTTTTTCGAGGGCCTTTACGCCCTGCACCGCTTCACCGTGCTTTTCCACCGCGTGGCCGCCGCCGGCCTCGCAGGGTTGACCCGTTTCGCGGCGCGGATCGAGCCGCTCTGGGACAGGCTGACGGTCACGCTCACGGTGGATGCGGCCAGCGGGGTCGGCGGGCGCTTTCAGGCGCTCGAGATGGGCAACCTGCGCGTCTACACCTTCTACATCTTCCTGGCGCTGGTCGTCGTCCTGCTGGCCGTAGCGTGGTGATCGTCATGGAGGCGGCCTCTTCCATCCTCCTCGGCGTCGCGCAGGCGGCGCTCCTGTTCTTCGCCGCGCCGCTGGTGACGGGCATGGCGCGCGTGATCCGCGCCAAGTTCCACAACCGACGAGGGCCGCCCCTCCTCCAGGACTATCGGGACCTCGTGAAGCTCATGGCCCGCGCCGAGGTGATACCCGGGGAGGCGAGCGCCGTCTTCCGCGTCACGCCGTACGTGTTTCTCGTCGCGATGCTGCTGGTGGCGGCCTCGATCCCGGGCCTCGTCACGGGCTCGCCGTTCGGTCCGGCCGGGGATCTCATCGCGGTCCTCTACCTCTTCGCGCTCGCCCGCTTCTTTTTCGCGCTGTCGGGCATCGACGCCGGCAGCATCTACGGCGGGCTCGGCGCGAGCCGGGAGACCACGCTCGCGGTCACGAACGAGCCGGTGATGGTGCTCGCGCTGTTCGTCGTCGCGGCGCGCGCAGGCTCGACCAACCTCGGCGCCATGTCGGCCAGGGTGTTCGCCGGCCCCGATCCGGCCGTCGCCGCGACCCTCGCCGCCATGTTCGCCTTCGCCTTCGCGATCTTCGTCGAGATGGGCAAGGTCCCGCTCGACTTCGCCGAGGCCGAAACCGAGGTGCAGGAGGGGCCGCTCATCGAATATTCCGGCCGCTCGCTCGCGCTCCTGAAATGGGGGCTGCACCTGAAGCAGGTCGTCGCGGTCGCGCTGTTCCTCGGAATCTTCTTTCCCCTCGGCGCCAGCTTTTCGCTCGCTCCTGTCCCCCTCGCCTTCGCGGCGGCCGTCCTTCTCGTCAAGCTGATCGTCGTCTTCCTCGCCCTCGCCTTCGTCGAGAACACGATGGCGCGCGTCCGGTTCATGAGCAGCCCGCGGGTCACCTTCGTCGGCCTCGCGGCGGCGCTGCTCGCGTTCGCCTTCTCGCTCGCGGGGGTGTGAGATCATGATGACGGACTTCCTGCTCGCCGCCGTCGTCATCCCGTTCCTCGGGGCGGCGCTCACCCTCGTCGCGCCGATGCGGTGGACGCGGTACATCTGTGTTTCGTCGGCGTTCCTGTCGTTCGCCGCCGTCGTGGCGCTGCTCGTCCTCTACTGGACGGCCGGGAGGCAGGGGTTCACCGCGCCCGTCTGGACCGTCGCCGGCGTCACGATCTGGGGCGTGACGGGCGACGACCTGAGCGTGCTGGTCGCCTTCGCGGTCGGCATGGTCGGGGCGCTGATCTGCCTCTATTCCGTCGGCTACATGACGCCCGAGAACAAGGAGCACCCGGACGTCGGCCGGCCGCGCTACTTCTTCTTCATGCAGGTGTTCGTCGGGGCGATGGCCGGCCTCGTGTTCTCGTCGACGATCACCGGCGAATTGTTCTTCTACGAGCTCACCGGCCTCTGCTCATGGGGCCTGATCGGCTATTACGAGAAGGAGAAGGGGCTCGCGGGCGCGCTGACCGAGCTCATCCTCACCCACCTCTCGTCGCTCGGCCTCTACTTCGGCGCGGCGGTCCTGTTCGTCGAGACGGGAAGCTTCTCGCTCGCGGCGATCAGCGACGTCGAGGGATGGCCGAAGGCCGCCATCCTGCTCGGCATCCTGATCGCCGGCTGGGGGAAGTCGGCGCAGTTCCCGTTCTACACTTGGCTGCCGAAGGCGATGGAGGCGCCGACGCCGGTCAGCGCCTACCTGCACGCAGGCTCGATGGTGAACATCGGCGTCTACATCTTCGCCCGCGGGATCGTGTCGGCCGGAACCGTGCCCGAGATCGTCGGCGTCGTCGGGGCGCTGGCGGCGATCTTCACGCTCGTGTTCGCCTTCGCCCTCTATTTCCCGCAGAAGGACATCAAGGGGCTGCTGGTCTATTCGACCATTGCCCAGCTGTCCTACATCTTTCTCGGCCTCTCCTTCGCGGCGCTGGGCGGACCGCTCGGCTACGACGGCGGCGTCGCGCACCTCTTCAACCACGCGATCTCGAAGAGCCTGTTCTTCCTGATCGCGGGCTCGTTCAGCTACTCCGCCGGCACGCGCATGATGCCGCGCCTCACGGGCGTCATCACGCGGATGCCGGTGGTCGGCTTCGGCTTCGCCGTCGCGGCGCTGGCCATCGCCGGCGTGCCGCCGATGAACCTGTTCTTCAGCAAGTTCGCGATCTTCCTCGGCGGTTTCGAAGCCTCGAAGGCGCATCCCTGGCTCCTCGTCCTGGTGCTCATCGCCATCGCCGAAGCCGTCGGCACGTTCGCCTGGTTCACCTGGCAGTTCGGAACCATCGGGTTCGGCTCGCCCTCGGAGGCGGTCGCCGAGTCCAAGCCAGTCGCGCCCAGCATGTCGACCGCGATCGTCGCCCTGTCCGTTCTCGCGCTCGTCACGGGCTTCGTGCCCCTGATGTGGCTGAGCTAGGAGGTTCGCGATGACGGGCCCCACCCTCGTCAACACGCTCGCGACCCTTCTGGTCGTCGCCGCCCTGTTCGTCGTGCTGGCGCGCAAGCCCGCGCACGCGGCGCTGCTCTACAGCCTCCAGTCCTTGATCCTGGTCGGCGCGTTCGTCGCCATCGCGTATCTCTTCGACGTCGCGCCTCTCTATCACTGGGCGGCCACATCCTTCGTCACCAAGACGGTTCTCGTTCCCGCGATCCTCTACTTCGCGTTCCGGCGGACCGAGGCCAGCGGGCTTCCCCCGCCGCTCCTCACGCCTGCAGCCACGGTGGCGCTCGCCGCCGTCGTGGTGGTGGTCGCGACCATCGCCGTCCGGAAGGTGCAACTGCCGCTTGCGGCCGACTTCAAGCCGGTCATGGTGGTGAGCCTGTCGATGATCTTCCTCGGACTCGCCTGCATCATCACCGAGCGCGACATCCTCAAGCAGATCTTCGGCTACTGCCTGATGGAGAACGGCTCGCATCTCGCCCTCGCGCTCCTCGGGCACGACGCGCCGGAGCTCGTCGAGATCGGCATCGGGTCGGACGCGATCTTCGCGGTGATCGCGCTGACCTTCTTCGCCACGAAGATCCAGGGCGTCGTGAAGAGCTTCGACGACCGCGCGCTGATGACCCTAAAGGACTAGGACGATGTCGGCTTCCTGGCTCCTCGCGGCCCTCTATCTCACCTACGTCGTCGCCGCCGCGGCGGGGTTCATCGGCCGCGCGATCGGCGCTTCGGCGCAGGTGTTCGTCGAGGCGGTCCACCTGATCGCGGTGACCCTCGGACTCGCCCTCGCCCTGGCGATCGGCGGCCATGTGCTCGTCGACGGCAACATCTTCTTGAACGGCGGCTGGTTCATGGCCGACCCGCTCGGCTGCGTCTTCGCCGGGCTCGTCGCGCTCGTCGGCTTCCTCGCCGGCCTCTACTCGATCGGCTACGTCAGGCACGACGTCGCGAGCGGAAGGGTGAGCCGCGCCCGGGTCGGGACCTACTACGGCTTCTATCACCTGTTCCTCCTGACGATGACGCTGGCGGCGACGTCCAACAACATCATCCTGATGTGGGTGTCGATCGAGGGCACGACGCTGAGCTCCGCCTTCCTCGTCGGCTTCTACCAGGACAGGCCCGCGCTCGAGGCCGCCTGGAAGTACGTGATCATCTGCACGGTCGGCGTCGGCTTCGGCCTCTACGGCACGGTGCTCGTCTTTTCCAACGCGACCGCCGCCTTCGCCGACCCGGCGAGCGCGATCCTTTGGACGGAGATCGTCAAGCACGCCGCCCAGCTCGACAAGTCGCTCGTGCCGATCGCCTTCGCCTTCGTGCTCGTCGGGTTCGGCACCAAGGGCGGCCTCTTCCCGATGCACGTCTGGCTGCCCGATGCGCACAGCCAGGCGCCGAGTCCGGCGAGCGCGCTCCTCTCGGGCGCGCTGACCGCCGACGCCCTGCTGATCGTCATCCGCTACATCGTCATCGCGAACGGCTCGATCGGTCCGGCGATTCCCCAGACGCTTCTCACGATCTTCGGGATCCTCTCGATCGGCGTCGCCGCGCCGGTGATCTTCGTCGAGCGCGACATCAAGCGGCTGCTGGCCTACTGCACCGTCGAGAACATGGGCATCATCGCGCTCGCCCTCGGCCTCGGCGGCCCCCTCGGCATAACGGCCGCGCTGCTGCATGCGCTGAACCACGGCCTCGCCAAGACGCTGATGTTCTGCGGCGCGGGCAACATTCTCATAAAGTACGGCACGCGCGACCTCGACAAGGTCAAGGGCCTGATGCGCCTCGCCCCCGCCTCCGGCGCGGTGCTGATCGCAGGATCCCTGGCGCTTGGAGGCGCGCCGCCGTTCGCCTGCTTCGTCAGCGAGTTCACCACCGTCGTGGCGGGCGTCGAGGCCGGCTACTGGTGGCTCATGGCGATCGCGGTGCTGCTTCTCGCCGTGGTCCTGTCCGGGTTCGGCCGCATGATCGGCGGCTCGCTGCTCGGCGCCGCGCCCGCCGGAATGAAGTCGGGCGATCTCGGGCCTCTGATCCTCGTCCCGCTCGGCCTGACGCTCGCGCTCGTGCTGCTGATGGGCGTGTACGTCCCGAAGCCGGTCCGGCAGGTGGTGGCGCAGGCGACGGAGTCGGTGCTGCATCTCCCGCAGGCCGCGTCGGACGCCGGACCCGGAACCCGCTCGGCGCTCCTGTGGCCGGACGTGCTCTTCCCTCATCCTCGCGCGGGTCGGGCCGCTTCCGCGCCGGACGGCGACAAGACCGCGCCACGCAGCGGAGGCTGACCCTTGAACGATCATGTGACCATCAGGCGCGGCCAAAGCCACCTCGACGCGATCCGACTGCAATACGGCGCGGCGATCGAGGACGCCGAATGGCAGACCGAGAACCAGGTGACGGTGACGGTCGCGCTCGCGTCGCTGCCCGAGGTGGTCGAGACTCTCTACTACGGGCGGGAGGGCTGGCTCGCGACCATCGTCGCCAACGACGAGCGCCAGCTGAACGGCCACTACGCGCTCTACTACATCCTGTCGATGGAAGGCGCGGACCGGTGCTTCTTCGTCGTCCGCGCGCTCGTGCCCGCTCACAAGCCCGAGTTTCCTTCGGTGACGCCGCGGGTCCCGGCCGTGGTGTGGGGCGAGCGCGAGGTGCGCGACATGTTCGGGCTCGAGCCGGTCGGGCTGCCGGATCAGCGGCGTCTCGTCCTGCCGGACGACTGGCCCGACGATCTCTATCCCCTGCGCAAGGGGGCGATGGACTATCGCACCCGCCCCATGCCGGCGGCCCCGGCGGAGACGTACACGTTCATCAACGAGAAGACGAAGACCTCGACGGAAGTCCCGCTCGGGCCGCTCCACATCACCTCGGACGAGCCCGCCCACTTCCGCCTCTTCGTCGACGGCGAGCGGATCATCGACGCCGACTACCGGCTGTTCTACGTCCACCGCGGGATGGAGAAGCTCGCCGAGACCCGGATGAGCTACAACGAGGTCAACTTCCTGACCGACCGCATCTGCGGCATCTGCGGCTTCACGCACAGCTTCGCCTATTCCAGCGCGGTCGAGCGGGCTTTGGGCATAGATGTTCCCGAGCGCGCCCAGTTCATCCGCTCGGTCGCCGGCGAGGTCGAGCGCCTGCACAGCAACCTGCTCAACGTCGGCCTCGCCTGCCACTTCATCGGCTTCGACTCCGGCTTCATGCAGGTCTTCCGCGTGCGCGAGAAGGCGATGACGATCGCCGAGGTCCTGACCGGCGCGCGCAAGACCTACGCGCTGACGCTCGTCGGCGGCGTGCGCCGCGACATCCACAAGGCCGAGCGCCTCCGCATCCTCGAGCTCGTCGCCGAGCTCAGGCGGGACGTGGCCGACATTCTCGACATCCTGATGTCGACCGCGAACCTCGAGGCGCGGACGCGCGGCGTGGGACGGCTCGATCCGAAGATCGCCCGAGACTTCAGCCCGTCGGGGGCTGTGGTGCGCGGCAGCGGCTTTGCGCGCGACACCCGCACGATGCACCCCTACGGCGCCTACGCCAACGCCCCGGTCGTCGTTCATACCGAGCAGGGCTGCGACGTCCTGTCCCGCGTCCTCGTGCGGGTCGAGGACGTGCAGAACTCGCTCGACATCATCGAATACCTGATCGACAAGATGCCGGAGGGGCCGGTCCTCGTCGAAGGCTTCTCCTACATCCCCCAGCGCTTCGCCATCGGCAACACCGAAGCGCCGCGCGGCGACGACATCCACTGGGTCATGCTCGGGGACAACCAGAAGCTCTACCGCTGGCGCTGCCGGGCGCCGACCTACGCCAACTGGCCGGTGCTCCGCTACATGTTCCGCGACAACAGCGTCGCCGACGCGCCGTTGATCGTGGCGAGCATCGACCCCTGCTATTCCTGCTGCGACCGCATGACCGTGGTCGACGTCAGGAAGGAGACCACCACCGTCGTTCCCATGAAGGAACTGGAACGGTGGGGTCGCGAGCGCAAAGACTCACCGCTGGCTTGAGGGCGTCCCGATGTTCAAGCTCCTGCGCGAGATCGTGAAGACCGGGGACGTCACGACCCGATATCCGAAGAAGCCCTTCCCGATCAGCCCGAACTTTCGCGGCCGGGTCGAATACGACCCGCTGCGGTGCATGGCCTGCGCCGCCTGCACCATCGCCTGTCCGGCCAACGCGCTCTCCATGGTCACCGACCCGGCGGCGGGCAAGCGGACCTGGATGTTCAACTACGGACGCTGCGTGGTCTGCGCGCGCTGCGAGGAGGTCTGCCCGACGGAGGCGATCGTCCTGTCGGGCCAGTTCGAGCTCGCCGTGCGCGCCAAGTCCGACCTGATGGTCACGGCGGAGTTCAGCCTCGTGACGTGCCGGCAGTGCGACACGCCGTTCGCGCCGAAAAAGGAGGTCGACTACGCCATGGCGCTCCTCGAGCGGGCGGGGGTGAACCCGCACGACCTCGAGCTTCGCCGCGTCCAGTACGAGACGTGCCCCGAGTGCCGCCGCCTCAACGACTTCGCGCGGCTGCGCGAGACCCGGCTGGTGAGCGGGCTCGACGCGCCCGCGGCCGCCCTCGTCGCCGATCTCGTGTCGCACATGGCGCCGCTGCGCAGCGGCGCGGAGCTCGAGCCATGAAGCCGCCCGATACGATCCTCGGCACCAACCTCGTCCCCGCGCCGGGCGCGGTCTTTTCCGAAGCGGAGGAGATCGCCAAGCTCAAGGACAGCCTTATGAAGCGCATCCGCCGCTCGGCCTATGTCTTCCGGGTCGACTGCGGCGGCTGCAACGGCTGCGAGATCGAGATCTTCGCCGCCTTCAGCCCGATCTTCGACGCCGAGCGGTTCGGGATCAAGCTCGTCTCCTCGCCCCGGCACGCGGACATCCTGCTCTACACGGGATCGATGACGCGATCGATGCGGCTGCCCGCCATCCGGTCCTACCACGCCGCGCCCGACCCGAAGATCGTCATCGGCTACGGCGCCTGCGGCTGCACGGGCGGCATCTTCCACGATCTCTACTGCGTCTGGGGCGGCGCGGAATCGGTGGTGCCCGTCGATGTCTACATCCCCGGATGCCCGCCCACGCCGGCTGCGACGATCTACGGCTTCGCCCTCGCGCTCGGGCTGCTCGAGCAGAAGCTGAAGGCCCGCCATCACAAGGAAGGCGAGAACGAGGTCGTCATACCCATTCGCCCGCTCATTCCCCTTCGCCTGCGCGTCGCGCTCGAGCGCGAGGCGCGGCGCATGTCGGGCTACCGGCAGGGCCGCATCGTGGTCGACCGGTTCATGAGCATCCTCGGCCACGAGGGCGCCAACGCCCCCTTTGCGGAGCGGATGAAGGCCTATCTCGACGAGGAGGGCGACCCGCGCCTCACCGAGATTTTTGAGCGGCTGAACGACATTGTCGAAGGGCGACCATCGGGATGGACAGGTCAGAGCAGCGCGTCGTCTTCTACCAGCTGAGCCGCAAGTTCGTGCAGGAAGGACAAGCTGTTCCGGCGCAGTCGAGACAGCTGATTCACTATGCTCTGGCGCTCGGCCATCACGTCGGAGTGATCGACTGCTTCACGAGCAAGCTCGAGATTCCGCTCGACGACTACCGCGGCTGGGTCGCGCGACTTCCGACAGGCGAAGGCCGGAGGAAGCTCGATGGCCTGCTCCGGTTCGGCGAGATCGAGGTCAATGTTGGGCACACCAAGATGCTGCGCACGGCATTCGAGTCGGGCGGGGCCTTCTCTCCCTCGGAAACGCAGTGGTCGCGCCAGATCGTCGATCTGCTGAACGCCATAGACGAGGAGCCGGCCCTTTACTTGATGGTCAGACGTCAGGGATGGGCTGCGAAGCGGTGATCGCGCCTTGCGCCGACCGCCCACCGGTCATGAAAGAATCGGTGACTGATTGGCGTCGGGCGGCACGGTGCAGACGCTGGTTGGCTTCAGGCCTGCCGCCTCGAGCACCTCGGCCGCGACTTCGACGATTACGCGCTGCACGTGGCCAATGCGGTCGGGCGACATCCAGAGTTGGCAGGTCGCCAGCGGCGACCCTCCGTTTGAGGCTCCGCGAGGAACACCTCCGGCGGAGGGGCCGTGAGCCCCCGGGCTGGAAACCTTGAGCCCTTTGCTGATCGGCGTGATCGTGGCCGCGATCATGGTCGTGGGCGCCGACGTGCTGGTGCCGCTGGCGCTCGCCGGTCTCCTGAGCTTCGCGCTCGCCGGTCCGGTCCGCGCGCTTCAGCGGGTCGGCTTCCCCCGCCCGGTCGCGGTGGTGGCGGTGGTGGTCTTCGCGTTCGCGGTGATCTTTGGCCTCGGCGAGATGCTGGCTTCGGAAGTCGGCGAGCTTTCCGACGACCTGCCCAGATACGAGGCCGCCATTCAGGACAAGATCGAGGGACTGCGCCGCGAAGGCAGGAGCGCGGTTCCCCTGGACCGGGCTCAGGGCGTGCTGAAGGGTCCGCTGGAGCGCGCTCAGCGGGCTCTGCGGGATTCGGCCGCGAGATCTCGGACGAGGGCCGCAAGACCGGCGAGAAGGCTTCGGAGGAAGGATCGTTCCCCGCCGACCGTCGCCTGGTCGCCGGTCTCGGCCACGGCTTGGTCGGCGCGCCGCTGGGAGCGTTGGTGGGGATCATCGGTCCGGTGCTCGATCCGCTGGTCCGCGTGTCGCTGGCCTTTGTCTTCGTCGTCTTCATCCTGATTCAGCGCGAGGACCTGCGCATGTTCACCGAGCTCGGGCAAAGCCCGTGGCTGACGAGACGGGCGGCGAGCCTGGCCAGGAGCGGGCGGCCGGACGCGTTGCGACTCGTCGGGGCGAACGATCCGACGGGCGCCCGCCGGCGGCCGCGACGGTCGTTGCGATCGGGGCGCGCGACGCCCTCGACGACGCGGCGTGTTGTGCCATCGCGACCCTCGCCCGCTCGCACGGCTTGCGGACGAAGACCCTGCGGCCGGACGCGTTGAGGGGACAGGACGCCGCCGGCCACGACATTTCAGCCGCGGCGCTCGTCTGCCTCTCCGTCACGGGCCTGCGCAAAGACGCCGAAATCTCGGAAGCCGCTGAGCGGCTCCGGGCCAGGGCTCCGCGCGCAAGACCCATGATCGGATCGTGGTGCGCGCCGGACGACGCCTCCGTCGAGACGCTGAGACTGGCCGCGAACGCGGACTATGCCTTTCGGAGCTTCAGAGACGCCGCGATGGCGGCGCTCGATCAAGCTGCCGCCCGGCGACCCGCCGGGCCGGTTGCTGTCGAAGCCCTGTCGCGGCCGGACGAGGGCCCGCATGCCTCGAACGATGCGTGGTCCGGTCGAGCGTTGGCCCTTGGCCCTTCGAAGGACGGGCCATAGGGGATCCCGGTCGCCGGGGCGGCGCCGCCGACGATCGGCGACGGCTCAGCCTTCCTTCGCCGGCGCCGGGACGTGCGCGGCGAGCGCCGCCTTGAGCGATTCCTCCTTGGCGTGATCGAACGAGGTGCTGATCACCGTTCCGCCTTCGCCCTTGAGATCGTCGAGCTCCTTGTTGGTGGTCATCTTGCGGATGAGGAGGAAGAGCCCGGCCTTGCCCGGCGTCAGCGCCTTCCGGGCGTCTTCCCTCATCTGGTTGTCGTTGATGCCGACGTCGGTCATGGCCCCGCCGAGCGCGCCGCCCGCAGCGCCGAACGCGGCGCCGATGAACGGCATGAAGAAGATCCAGCCGATCAGCATGCCCCAGAACGCGCCGGAAACGGCGCCGTAGGCGGTCGGGTGTAGCAGCTGGTTGAGCTTGATATGGCCGTTCTCGTCGCGAATCGCGATGACGGCGTCCTCGATTTCGATCAGGTAGTCCTTCTGCAGGCCGAGAACCTTGTTCCGGACCTCCTCGGCCTTCGCCTCGTTGTCGAACACGATGAAGACGAGATCGCTCTTGATTGCTCCTTGATATTTCGCCCGGCGGGGTTCGCGACCTCGCGACCGGCCCGGGCGGCGTTTCGCTGAAAAATGGATGTCTACGCGTCGTGCCAATTGAAAGTTGGCCGCCGCCACGCGCTCCGATCCCGAGACGACCTCGCCATGGCGCGGCTCCTGTCGCATCGGGCAAATCCGTCGGTCAATGCGACAGGCGGCCAATCTGGGCGTTCGTCCCGGTCGACTGGTCGGGGCGAGGAAGCATCGACTCGTACGCGCCTGGAACGCGCGCCGAGACGCCCAATCCGGGCGCCATCCGCCTTGACGCCAACCCCGAGCGAGGTCGACACTTTTCGCCTCGAGCGATCTTCCCAGCCATCGGTTGGAGCGTTGTCTTGCCTTCATTGTTCAGCAACGACAAGTGTTCTTTCAAAGAGCAGCTCGACAATCTTAAAGACCCATGTTTTCAGCGTCGTATCATAGCGTTACTGTTTGATCAGGCCTGTGACGTCCTGAAAGCGTTCGACGGCGATTTCAGGCTGTTCCTGATCCTCTGCCTCGTCGGCCGGGCGACGCTGCAGGCGCGGGCGGGACTCTCCGACAACGGGTCCCGGGCTCAGGACGGTCGCGCCGAGGGCCTCAACGCCTCCGACATCGCCTTCGCGAGCGGCATTCCACGGGAGACCGTGAGGCGCAAGCTGGCGGATCTGGCTCGGCGCGGATGGCTCGTTTGCGACGGACAGGGAATGTGGCGGCTGGCGCCGGACGACGACTCCCGCGCGACCGGGCTGAACGGCGCTCGGGCCCGGCGGGAATTGTGCGGCCTCGAGAACCGGACGGTCGGCAGGCTGGTGGACTTGGTCTCCGCTTTGCGCGACGCCGTCGACAGCGCTGGGGCGGACGGCGTCGGCGCACCCGCTCCGCCGCCCGAGCGGACAAAGTCGATCGAGAGACGACGCCCGCGCCACTGAGCTCCGGGATGCGACGTCCGGTCCGACATCCCTGCTGTCGACGCCGCAAGCGAAGCGAATGTCAAGAGGCCGAGCGGCGCGTACGAAGCGCCCATCCGCGGAGCGCCTGGGCGCCCGAAATGGGCGGCGGTTCGGTTGACGCCCGGTACGGCGGCGCTATGCGAGAACCGCCTTCGCAAGAAGGCGTCTTTGTCTCTGCTTGGACGCTTTTGGACAGGGCGATGATGGCGGGAATTGCGGGCTTCTTGATCAGTCGGGCAGCGCCCGGCGTGGCGCGAACCGTTTCAGCCTCGCCGGCCGCATGCTTTGCATGGATCGCGCGATGAAAGATACGGACCTCGGCGGCCTTTTCCGCCTGCTGGTCGCCAGCCTTTTGACGGGTCTCGCGATCGGCGTTGTCGGCAGCGCCTTTCGCGGGCTGCTCAGCCTGTCCAACAGGGCGCGCGACCTGCTCATCGCCGAGGCGCATGCAAGCCGGTGGCAAGGATATCTCGCGGTCGTGCTAACCGTTGGGGTCTGCGCCATGATCGCCCGCTGGCTCGTCGTGCGCTTTGCTCCGCTCGCCGCCGGCAGCGGCGTCCAGCACGTCGAAGCAGTGATGCGCGACGGCGCTCCGTCCGCTCCCGTGGCGGTGGTCCCGGTCAAGTTCGTCGGCGGATTGTTGGCGATCGGCGCGGGACTGACACTCGGCCGGGAGGGCCCCACCGTGCAGATGGGCGCCGCGATTGGCAGGATCGCGCGCAACCTCGCGATGCGCCACGATCCCGACCGGGTCATCGTCGACGCCGCAGGGGCCGGGGCGGGCCTCGCAGTCGCCTTCAACGCGCCGATCGGCGGCTCGATCTTCGTGTTCGAGGAGTTGACCCACACCTTCAAGGCGCGGCAGGTGCTGGCGACGCTCGCCGCCGCCGGCGTCGCGATCGCGGTCTTCCGCTACGCGTTGGGAGATCTGCAGGAATTCCGGGCCGGCCCGCCGACCGATCAGCCGCTCGTCCAGTTGCTGCCTCACGCCGTGATGGGCGCCGCGCTAGGTTTCGTCGGAGCGGGCTATTCGGCGCTGTCGATCGGCCTGCTCAGAGCCAATGATGCGCTGAAGCGCATACCCTCGGTCCTTCGCGCGGGCTTCGTCGGCCTCGTCGTCGGGACCCTCGGCTGGTTCGGGCCGTCGATGATCGGAGGGGGTGAGAGCGTCGCGTCCGCCATCCTCGCCTCGAGCCCGGCGGCGACGGCGCTCGCCGTCCTGTTCGTCGCGCGCTTCCTCATCGGGCCGTTCAGCTACTCGGCGGGAACTCCGGGCGGCGTCTTCGCGCCCCTGCTCGCAATGGGCGCGATCTCCGGCGCGCTCTTCGCGCAGTTGGCGAACTTCTGGCTGCCCGCGTGGGATCTGTCGCCGACCACGTTCGCGGTCGTC
>CAIZGR010000149.1 GCA_903932535.1 uncultured Hyphomicrobiales bacterium
AGAACTGGCGGAGGGTGAAAGAATCGAACTCTCACGGCAAGCCGGGCGCGGTTTTCGGGACCGTTTGACCACCTTGGTCGCCACCCTCCGAGACATCTGGCGGAGGGTGAGTGGATCGAACACTCGCGAGACTTTCGCCCCGGCTGGCGCTTAGCAAGCGCACGCATTACCGCTCTGCCAACCCTCCTTATTCAGGAGCTGGTACTCGAAGAGAGCGGTGATGAAATCCGGCGCATGGCGGGCGTTATAAACAGCGGCCGGAATAATTTCCAGAATATTTCCCTCGCTTTCGGCGTCAGCTCCGCAGCGCGCGCAGGTCCTCGCGCAGCTCGCCGATGACCTCGCGGGTGTCCTTGCGCGCCTCGGCAAACATCTCGCGCACCTCGTCGCGGGTCGGCTTCTCGGCGAGCCTGAGCCCCAGCTGGACGCCGGCCGCGTCGGCCGCGTCGGCGCGCGTCTCCAGCGCCCTGATCTTGTCGCCCTGCGCGTCGAGCCGGGTCTCCGCCCGGCCGAGAAAACGGCCGGCGCGGAACCAGGCGAGCGCCGCGGTCATCAGCGCGCCGCCGCCGAGCAGGCTGGGCAGCGCGCCGGCCGCCTGATCCAGCAAATCATGCGACATCGTCCGGGCCCCCATGGCGGCGCTTTCATCGATCGCGAAAGTTGGTTGCGTTTTCTTCGGCGGCCAGGTCGGGATAACCGCCCTTGACGGGCGAGCTGCCGTAGCCGCTGGCGTCGAGCAGATATTGCAGCAGGCCGAGGCCGAACTTGGCCTCCTCGGCCGCCAGCGCGCCGGGCGGATAGGCGACGGCGATCAGCGACGCCGCCCGCTCGGCGAGATCGAGCGCCGTGTCGACCGTGCCGTTGCCGGAGATCAGGGCGACGAGATCGTCGGCGGGCAGGCCGCTGAGGACCTTGGCGAGCGCCTGGAAATCGGACAGCGTCGGGGTCATTTCGGCGCCTTCCGCTCCTGGTGGAGGATCGCCGCGATGCTGGCGATCGAACCGGCGATCGCGCCGATCTGCTGCAGCACGGCCGCGTCGGCGTCGGCGTGCGGCAGGAACGCCATCGAGGCGACGAGGCCGGCAAGACCCGCCCAGGTCGATTTTTCGCCCAGGCGCGCGAGCGCCCATGCGAGCAGGCCGGATGCGACTACGTTCATGGCGACCTCGCGAGTGAGGCCGGCGCGGGCTGCGCCGGCCGGGAGCGGCCTTACGAGGCCGCGGGGGCCGGCGCGGCGGGCGCGCTGGCCTGCGCGATCGCCGCCTGCGTCACCGCAGGGGCGAACGGCAGATAGGCCTCGACGGTCGTCGCGATCTTGCCGGTCGTTCCGGCGAAGCTGGCGAACGCCGAGGCCAGCACGGCGGCCAGGTCTTCGGCGGCGAGCACGTCGGCGCCGATGTTCTTGCCGCCGGCCGAGATCAGGCTCTCGGCCTCGGGGATGATCGCCTGCAAGCCGGAGAGGATGGTGGCGACGGCTTGGCCGCCGGGGGTCGCGGCGGTCGCGGTGGTCGTGTCGGTCATGGGAGCCTCACAGATTGCCGAGGATGGACGAGGACGCATTGTTGAGCAGCGTCACCGCCGTCTCGGCGGTCTGCGTCCACTGGACGGCGGACGCCGGGTCGGTTTTGCCGACCAGCGCCTTGAGCGCGCTGACGAACGCGAATTCGGCCTGCGGCACGCTCGCCGTCTGCGCGAGCTGGGTCTCGAGCTGGTTGATCAGCGCGTTCAACTCGCCGGCGTCGGCGGCGGGGCCAAGCGCGGCGAGGTTGTTGAGGATCGTGACCAGCGTCGAGAACTTGTTGCCGATGACGGAGGAGATCGCCGACGACACGGCGGACCCGACCGTCGCGGCCGAAGCGCCGGTGGCGCTGAGCGTGGACGTGAGGGTTGAGACGAGGCTCGACCAGATATTCGTGGACATGATTGACCTTTGTGCGACCGTCCGAGCATGGGCATGACCACGCGCGCCTCGGACGGCCGCAAAGAGGCCGCGCGCGTGGAGGGGTGAAGCTATTTGCC
>CAIZGR010000150.1 GCA_903932535.1 uncultured Hyphomicrobiales bacterium
AGGACGATCCCGACACGATTTTCATCTCGCGGCCGGCGACGCTGGCCGCGCATGCGCCGGCGGCGCTGCGCGCGGATCCGCAGGACGAGGGGCCGGAGCAATGAGGGGGATAGGCCCAATCGACGTTTCGCTATTTTTCGTTGGCGGCGTGTTCGTCATGGTCGGCGCCGGCTTTGTCGCTGGGTTTGGCGGTTTTCTCGTCGGCCTCGGCGTTTTCGCAATAGCGCTCGCGGCGACGGACTTCCCCTGACGCTCTTCGTTGCGTGTGGCGTCGCGTTCCCCTCTCAACCCTCTGGAGCCTTTCGCATGCCGACCCCTGATCCCGACGACGCCGTAGCGGTAGGGCCTTCGGCGCCCTATCAGGTTTTCATTCCCGAGCACCTTCTCCCGCCGGAGTGGCACTTGCGCGACATCGCGATCGGGCAGGGCGCGATCGTGACGCCGGGCCCGGCCCCGGCCCCCGCACCGGACGCCGCCGCGGCTGCGGCTGCGGCTGCGGCCGACGCGGCCAAGGCCGAAGCCGACAAGGCGGCGGCGCTGGCGGCCGCCGAGGCGGAAGCCGCCGCGAAAGCGAAGGCGGAGGCGCCGCCGGTGCATGGCGAGGTCGAGGCGGCGATCGCGGCCGAGGCGGCGCAGAGCGCGGCGCGGCGGGCGGCCGCGCTCGCGGCGTCGAAAGTCGGCAAGGTCGGTTGAGCTTTAAAGTACGGGGTCCGAATTGGGGCAGGCGGGCGTCGCCGGCGTGCGCGCGGAGATCGCGCGCGCCGAGCGCAAAATCAAGAAAACCAGCTTCGAGGATCCCCGGATCGGCGACGGCCGCAAGATCGGCGACGTCGTCGTTCCGCCCGGCCAATGGGTGGCCGGGTCCGATGGGCTGCCGCCGGACTGCCCCGTGCAGCCCCTCGGGCGCGAAGGCAATCTGCTGCATCTGATCGACGCCAAGGGGCAGCTGATCTCGGTCAAGCCCTCGGACATGGGGCAGAACCAGGTGCAGGCTCTGTTCGGCCATCGCGACGGCTATCTCTATTGGGCCTGGCCGCGCATCGCCAAGGATGGGCGCATCGACGGCTGGCGCGCGGAGAAGGTGCGCGAGAGCCTCTACCACGCCGCGGGGCTGAAGCCGCTGTTCTCCGCGCAGAACCACGTGCGCGGGCGCGGCGCCTGGCTCGATCAGCGCGGCGAGCTGGTCTATCACTCCGGCGACGCGCTTTGGACCCTCGGCATCAAGGGACGCGAAGAGACGCCGCCGGGGATGCGCGGGCGGGATTTCTACACCGTGCTGCCCGCCATCCCCGGGCCCTGGCCGGAGGCGATCGACGCCGCGGCCAATCCCTCGCGCGAGATCCTGCAGGGGCTGCTGTCGTGGAACTGGGAGCGGCCGCTGGTCGATCCGATCCTCATGCTCGGCTGGATCGGAGCGGCGATGCTGTCGGGCGCGCTGGAATGGCGGCCCAACATTTACGTGACCGGCGACAAGCACACGGGCAAGTCGTCGATGCTCAATTTCGTGAAAGCTATCCTCGGCGACGGGCTGATCAAGTCAGCCGACGCGACGGCGGCCGGCGTGACGCAGCGGCTGCGCCAGGACGCGCTGCCGGTCGCGCTCGACGAGCTCGAGGCGGAGGCGGACGGGCGCGCGACGGCGGCGATCCTGAAGCTCGCCAAGATCGCCTCGTCGGGCGACAGCAAGCTGCGCGGCGGGGCGGACCATACCGGGGTCGAGTTCAACGTCTCCTCGTGTTTTCTGTTCTCGTCGATCAATCCGCCGGGCTTGCGGCCGGAGGATGTGTCGCGCATGGCCATGCTGCGGCTGCGGCCGCTGAACGAGCACCCGTCGCGGCTGAAGGCGGCGCCCAGCGTCGATCTCGACCGCACGGGCTCGATGCTGCTGCGCGTGCTGATGCAGGGCTTCCCGCGCTTCGAGGCGACGAAAGAGGCCTATTTCGAGGAGCTGAGGCTCGCCGGGCACAGCGATCGCGGGCAGAAGACCTTCGGCACGCTGCTGGCCTGCGCGGATCTGATGCTGGGGCCGGAGCTCGCCGAGGAGCTCGGCGTGCCGATGGTCGACGATCTCTCGCCCTGGCGCGAGCGGCTGGCGGTGTCGCAGCTCGCCGAGATGGAGGACCAGAGCGAGAACTGGCGCGCGTGTCTGAAGCAGCTGCTGACCTCGCGCGTCGAGGCCTGGCGCGCGGGCACAAGGCACACGGTCGGCGAGCTGCTCGACGCGTTCATCGGCACGG